>NZ_JBNDIU010000009.1:0-240597 GCF_050434565.1 Ensifer sp. 4252 | reverse complement strand
CCGAAAATGCGCCAATGCAATCGCGCTCCACGGCAACCCACAAGATCCTCCGGCAAAGAAAAATCCGGCCTGCCACCCGATTTGCCCCACGTACCCCGGAAGCCACGCCAAAATGGGAAATTTACGCATCATTAACCACCTGAATTAACAGATGAAACTGCACAAACGGAAGTCAAACCACGCTATCTTTCCGTCATCCGGACGCCAATTTCCGCACCTTCTCACTATCGATAGGGACAAGGTATCGATAGTTAGCCATCTTCCCCAGTTTCTTGCTATCTTCCTGTACAATGACTATCTTGAAGGCAGGAATTTTGATCAGGAAATTGCCCAATGTCCGAGCCGCAGCTTTCCATCCGTAGCGCCAAAGCCAAAGAACTCGCGCACGCGCTGGCCCGTCGCACCGGGATGCCGATGAGCAAGCTGGTCGAGCGCGCCCTTGAGCGCTATGACAACGAGCTCCGCCAACAGTCTGCCCGGGCGCCGATCGATGTGCTGTCGGAATTGATGGCCGAAGGCCGACATGCCGTCCCGGCCGGCACGACATCTGCGCATGACGATTTCTACGACGAGCACGGTCTGCCGCGATGATCGCAGTCGATACGTCGGTCATCTTGGCGATGGCGCTGGGGGACGGCGTTGGTCGGCCGAGAGGCCGTCGCGATCGGCTGGCCAACCCTGCTGGAGGCGCGAATGGTGCTGACAGGCAAAGGCTTTCCGAACGCTTCAAAAATCGTCGATCAGCTTTTCCAGTTGCCCAACGTCACGTCGATTGCTTTCGACGAGGCACATTATCGCGAAGCGGAACGAGCGTTCGACCGCTTTGGCAAAGGCCGCCATCCAGCCACGCTCAACATGGGTGACTGTTTTTCCTATGCCGTCGCGAGGATCGCCAAGGCGCCGCTGTTGTTCAAAGGCAACGATTTCGGCCAGACCGACCTGAAAATTCACCCGGCATCCTTCGGCTGAAGGACAATCGCCCACCAAATCCGACAGGATAGCATGGAAGACCGTGTCAGATTTGCTCTCGAAAAACTGCTGAACATTGCCCACGAGGACACCGGCCAAGGTCGCCGGGTCGCCAACTTCCTGCTCGCCTGGTGGAACGCCGACGTCCACGGCGGCTTCGACATCGCTGACCTGTTCGCTGTTGACCGCGACGTCTCTGAAGACATGGCGACGGTCTTCACCTATCTCGCGCGCGGGGAGGACGCCGTCTATCCAACGGAATACCGTGGCGAGATGGAAAGCATCATCCACCGCTGGCGGCCACAAACAAATGACTGATCGCGGTAGGGGAAGGGCGATGTCGCCGGTGCGGGATGACGTGCTGCGGCGCGCTGAGCAGCTAGACGCCCTCGACGCCATCCTGCCCTTCGATCGCCGCGACCAGCTTGCTTCTCTTCTCACTGACGACGACGTGGCCACGCTCAAACATCTCGCCAAAGAGGGAATGGGCGAAAACACGCTTCGGGCGCTTGCCTCCGATCTCGGCTACCTCGAGGCCTGGTGCCAGCTTGCAACCGATGGCCCCCTCCCCTGGCCGGCGCCCGAAAGCCTGCTGCTGAAATTCGTCGCTCATCACCTTTGGAACCCGGCCAAGCGCACCGAGGATCCGAGCCATGGCATGCCGACAGGGGTTGAAGGTGGCTTGCGTTCCCAACGCCTCCTGCGCGCCGACGGGCCACACGCCCCCGAGACTGTTCGACGTCGGCTAACGAGCTGGTCGATCCTCACCCGCTGGCGCGGCCTCACCGGTTCGTTCGACGGCCCTTCGCTCAAATCGGCGCTGAGGCTTGCTGTCCGGGCCAGTGCCCGCCCGCGGCAACGCAAGAGCAGGCAAGCGGTGACCGGCGATGTCCTGGCGAAGCTGTTGCACGCCTGTGCCGGCGAAAGGCTGGTCGACCTGCGCGACCGGGCGCTGCTTCTGGCCGCCTTCGCCTCCGGCGGGCGTCGCCGATCGGAGATAGCAGGGTTACGGGTCGAAGATCTCCTCGACGAAGACCCGGTCCGGACGGACCCGTCGAACCCGGACTCCCCTCCCCTTCCCTGCCTCTCGATCCGCCTTGGTCGCACGAAGACGACGACGAGTGACGACCACGAACATGTCATCCTGATCGGTCGGCCGGTGCTGGCGCTGAAACAATGGCTGGAGGTAGCCGGCATCTCCCAGGGGCCGGTGTTCCGACGCATCGATCAGTGGGGGAATGTCGATCGGCGCGCGATGACACCGCAGTCGGTCAATCTAATCCTAAAAACCCGCTGCAAACAGGCTGGGCTCGATCCGACATTGTTCTCTGCGCATGGAATGCGGTCGGGCTACCTGACCGAGGCAGCCAATCGCGGCATACCGCTGCCTGAAGCCATGCAGCAGTCGTTGCACAAATCGGTGTCGCAGGCGGCGCGCTACTACAACGATGCGGAGCGAAAACAAGGGCGGGCTGCGCGGTTGGTTGCCTAGCGCCCTCGCCTTCGCCAGCAGACCGGTCGTTAGAATCTTTCCTCACACGACGATTGGCTGTCAGTTAGCGGACGCGTGGTTCCGGCACTTCTGCCGAAGTTCCCCGACAAACCGCCGGCCCACCACCAAGCTGCCGCTCTGTCGGTTGATGTATTCGAAATATTGACCAGGTCTGTGAGCGCTGAAGGCAGCATACGAAGCTGCGGCACACCTAGATGCCTTCCTTGGTCAACTGGGCGGCCTTGGCCTCCAGTCCGGCGTCAATATCTGCGTCAGATGCTTCGCCGCCGTCGGCGACCGATTTGTTGAGCAGGCTGGTCAAAGCCCTCAACTTCTGTTCCCGCTCCTCGACAAGACGCAGTCCTTCACGCACGACTTCGCTGGCCGAACCGTAACGGCCGTCCTTCACGATGTTGGATACAAAGGCTTCCCGGCGGTCACCAAGGGAAACGTTCATATCGCACCTCCAACTGCCCCTTAGCATGGCGCAACAACAATCCTTGCGCAATTATTGACATTGGACAGCACATCAGATGCGGAATGCGAACGCTTAGTCCCACTTTCAAGGCGCTTTTGGGGTGTCTCGCCCTCAACGACTGTCGATGCGATTTTTTTTGCGTTGCGCTAGATGCCAAGGAAGGTGGGTAAACTGCATGCCTACCTCAAATGCAGTACACCACTCCTTGTTGTCAAAGCCGCACATTCGAGCGACGATACAGGCTTAGCTTCACTCAGCGGGTACTGATCAAGCGGCGGCGTCACGCATAGAGGTTCCCGCAAACGAAAGCCGAGCAAAATGCGGTTCGTTGTTGGGACTATCGCGTTTTTTGGGGCTGTTCTCCTGCCATTCAATCTCGACCTCGTGAAGTTTCCGATCGTTCAGGCTCTTTCCTCACCTTGTTATCCGCCAGAAAACCCGGCCTCTAATGCCGGCCAACTCGTGTCCCTCGATCTGCGCTCGCCAGAAGCAAAAACCGGCTTCGTTTTGGGCTCCCCTAAGGAGTGGGCGAACGCCCAAGCAGATTCGCTCACCCCTCTTCAAACAGGAAAGGGGTATCTTATCGTCTACGTTCACGGATTCCGAACCAGTATGAGGAACGCCACCTGCGTCGCGAAGGCGGTGGCATTTGATCTGGCCAGGAGAGAGGCTGTGGCGGACAGCGTTAACCCGGATGTGCTTGTGTTCGGCTGGCCGGGTGAAACTGAGGCGCAACATTTCTCGCGCGCGCAGAGCGCCGCATTACAGGCGGCCGGGTATCTTGCGGAACTGTTGTGGAGACTCCGCGACCGCGAGATTGTTCTTATCGGCCACAGCTTAGGCGCCTCAGTGGTCATGGACGCTGTGTCCCAGCTCCCACTGTCGAACGATGCCGACATATCATTTCGCGCCCTTATCCTAATTCAAGCGGCAATCCCAATCGCGAGCCTTCGCACATGGTCGTACAAGATCACATCTCGCAATCCGGCAGCTGAAATTCACGATAGGATAGCAGGGAGAGAGCCGCCCGATCCCTACGTCGAAGAAGGGACTGGTACTGGATGTTATGTCGGAGCGGCACTGAAAGCACAGGATCTGATCGTCACATACTCAAAGGACGATATCACGCTAAGCCGCATGTACGCCACGGATGAGATTTTTCTCCCCGGCCGATGCCAAGGCCCGCGGCTTTTGCCTGTAGAAGGGAAGCCGGTTCGCAGCCTGCCGCAAACGGTCGCCGTCGGATTGGGAATCGCTAAGGCTCAAAATTCAGGAATTCACCGCCTTCCGACGCCCCCGAGCCCATCAGTTTATGCCGACAGGTTTCGAGAGCAGGAGGACTGGGACAAACCATCTCTGCGTCCGCCGGACGATTCTCAGGTGCGATTTGAGCTCACAGAGGCTTACGATTTCGAAATTCCGCATCCCTCCTACCACGAGGTCGACCTGGAGCAGATGCCAGGGTGGCGGCTCCTATTCGACTACCATTCTCCGTTGAATCACCCGACCATGCGCGCCTATGTCCTTGACCAAATCTGGCGCATTCTGGAGGAGCACGAGTCAAGCGATACTCGTCGTGGTCAGTGAGGCAGATGCAGCCCATAGCCTTACAGCGTAGCATCGAGAGCGCTCGGCGTCTGTTGGCCAACTTGGAGGTCCGAAGGAAATCACGCGGAGCGAGCATCTCTGCCGTCGATGGTGCTCGCCGTCACAAAGGCCCTGTCAACACCGGCCCGAGCGATAACTCCCCTCGCTGCGCCCTATCCGCCAGGCTTCGCAGTTATCCACCGGCCTAGTTAATGTGGTCTGCCCTCGCGAGACTGCGGGCCGTCGTCGAGGCATCATTTCCCGCCCCCATTGCCTCGCAAGCATCCTGATCAGCGCTCGGGTTGATGCCGAACCACGATCGAAAACCACCATCGACTTGCGCCAGTTCCAAATCGCTCCGCCCGGCCCAATCATCGCCATTCGCAGGCAGTTTTGCGGCCCTCCAACGGGTATCCGTTTGTCGGCACGGGCCCCAGTTTTTGTTTTCGACTCAGTCGACGTTCTTTCACCTGCACTCACCGGTTCAAAACCCTAACGGCTGGGGTTTCCGGAAGGCAACCCCAGCCGTAGCAAGTACGCCTCCATCCCTCTGCCAGCCCCGCTCCATTTGCTCAAAACACGCAGGCGACGATGCAAGCAGCCGGCGAAGTGTGGCGCCATCAGCATCGCTCCTGGCAGGAACCCTCCGCAAAAATTGCCCGAACCAGAATCGCGACATCACCACAACGAAATTCCACCGCCAACCTCTTGAATCGGTTATAATAATCGTCACTTTTGTCGGCTGACAAATCCCTGAGATGGCGCCTTAGTTCGTCGCCATCCTTGCAAACCCGCCCCGCGAATAACCGCTAACACATTGATTTCGCCGATGTTCGTTGCTTTTTTGTCAGGTGACAACAGGAAGAGCAGAAGTGCTTCGCAAGTCGACTGTTCACGACGCCCTTCGCTCTTCCACCCCACGAGCCCTCAATAGAGCCATCAGCACCGGGCCCAACGAAAACTCGCCGCGCCGTGCCCTGGACGTCAGGTCGCGTAGATAGCCACCGACCGAATTTATATGCCCCGCCCGTTCCAGGATACACGCCATGACCGCAGCGGCGCTTTCCGGCCCCATCACCTCGCACGCATCCTGGTAGGCCGACGGACTGACTCCGAGGGTTGATCGAACCACCACGGCGGCTTGCATCAGGTCACGCCAGCTCGCCACTCCGCCCCCTGGCCCATAATCGGCAATTGTTGGGCAAGCTTGCAGAACCATCCCAAGAGGAAATGCCTTCAGCGGTACGCCCGGCGACCTATTGGCCTCCCTCGGCTTTTCGCCCTGCTCTTTTTCGGAGCTAGGTTCAAATTCATAAATAGATTTGGTATTTGAATTCTGTATGTGCCGCTCAGTTTGATCGGGACTGCCGCTCAATTTCTGAGAATTCACTCGAATTTCCAGAAGGTTAGAGATCTCGTCACGCAGCATTTCCATTTCTGCCGCGATCGGCTCTATCGTTGCCGCCACGGCAACCCGCGGAACAGAGATGACCAGACGGCGGTAATGTTCGTGAATTTCTTCCCAGTTGCCTGGCACGCCCTCTTCAAGGGCAACCTCGATCAGCTTGCCCACATCTCGCCGGCAGATCGTCAGACGCTCTCGGAGCTTGCGCAGCCGCACCCGATCAAACTCTACCTCTTCCGCTAGATGTTCGATCTCGCTTGCCCGCGACAGTAACGGCGCAAGCGAGAAGCCAAACGCCTCGTCAATGCTGCCGTCGCTGTCCTTGCGCGCGTAGCGCTTGCCGTTCGGGCTGTCCCGGCGTGCAACCAGCCCGGCTTCAACCAGTGCCGCTATATGCCGCCTCAAAGTGGCTTCGGCCATACCGTGAGCCCGCAGCGAAAGCTGCGTGTTGGAGGGGAACACCACAAGCCCGTTTTCCTCCGACAGAGTAGCGTCGGGATAAAAGCTCAAGAGTGCGTTCATGACCGATAATGCACGCTCGCTGATGCCCAGCCTGGCTTTTGCCTGGCAAAGCGCACGAAATAGTTTCCACTTGTCGGCCGATGTCTCGGGCGAGATTTCGCGGGACATGTATTGGCTTGCCAACATTCCAAGCGTCATCGACCGCCGCCCAAAGGGCGTCGTCACACTTCCACCTTGCATCTTCTTTCACCTGTTTTCAGGCAAAAGACGTCCGCTCACCCATTCCGGTGCCAAAGACACTTGACTGCGATTCGTGGAAATGCGATTCTCAGGCTGCTAAACGATGAGAGAGGCTTCCACGATGGTACCGTCTGGGGGCCTTTTTCTTTTGCGTGTTCAGTCTTCCTTCCCATCACTCGCTGCCAGGAAATCGGCATAAAGCCGATCCAGGTTGTCAGCGAGATACTGTCCGAACCGACCAGCATTCCTCGATTTCATCGAGATTGCGAATGCCTTGCCGGAGTTCGAGTACTGAGCCGAGACCGCCTTGTCGGCTGTCTGCCAGGCCTGCTTAACCGATGCCGATGTTTTTCTAACCGGCTTGCCGCTTCTGTTTAGAGCGTTGAAAAGTGCATTGAAGCGTTCATCGCTACTCAGTGTGCGGAACGCAGCCTCATCGACAATGTCCGCTACCTTTTCCGCATTGGAGTGTTTTCCAACCAGAAGCGACAGTTCGAGCCAACGCTCGCGGCCGACGGATGGTGCGGGCCCGATGCTTTCGATGACTGGCGCAGAGATCCTCTCTGTCACTGACATCATCTTGGAGACCGCCGCGGCATTTGCGGCAAGCGCCGACGAGATCACTGCACGGTCATAGCCAAGCGTCTCCAGGCGCCGTGCAAACAATGCACGTTCGATAAATGTAAGGTTGGCACGAGCAGAGTTTTCCTGCCCCTGCGCAATCACATGCGTCTTGTCGTCGAGCGCCTTGACAACCGCCTTGACTTTACGGCCGAGTTCGCGGGCAGCGCGCGCACGGCGGTGCCCGAATACGACCTGATAGCGGCCGGAAACGGTCGGGTGAGGGCGCACGAGAATTGGGGTATCCTGACCGCGCTCGGAAATGGCCTCTTTCAGAGCCTCGAACTGTTCCTTGTCGTCTTCGAGACGATCGACCACGAAGGATCCGTCAATCGTTTCCGGATCGAGTTCGACGACCGCTTCACCCTCGAGGAATTTGTCGGCTTGCCTGGAGAGTTCATCGAGGGAACGAACCATGCTCTTCGACGCGCCGCGCATCGGGTAGGCAGGCGCGAGATCCGCCTGCGGGGTGTCCGCTGCGTCTACCAGGCCTGCCAGCAGGTTCTTTCTCGCCATTTTAATGCTCCGTTTGCCTATGCACTAAATGCCATTCCGACAGCCGTCGTCGTCAGCCCGAAACTTTCCGTCCCCAGGATGCATGCACGAGATCTGCTATTTCGGCGTTGACCGAGTTCAAGGATTCCATTGCACGCTCGTAGGTCGAGCGTGTCATCTGGCTCTTGTCGACCTCGTAAAGTGTCTGCTTCGTGATGCCGGCGTCAGAAACCGCCGTCGACTTCAGCATCTGGTTCTTGAGGACGAACTGGTGGAACAAGGTCTGCATGAAGCCGACCATCTGCGCCTGCGGTCCGTCTGTCGGCTCATACCGGGTAATCAGATAGCGATACCATTCCAGATTAACTTCGGCGCCTGCATCACGGATCGGCTTCAAGATACCGCCGAGCATCAGCAGGAATTGCCCCATGGACATAACGTCGAGCATCTGCGGGTGGATGGTGATCAGGACGCTTGTCGCTGCCGTCAGCGCCGTGATCGTGAGATAACCAAGCTGAGGAGGGCAGTCGATCACCACAACATCGTACCGGTCGTCCACCTCGGCAAGCGCACGCGATATCCGCGTGAAGAATGTCTTGCCGTCGTTGGAGTTCTTGTTCGTCATTGCCAGCGGCGTGTCGTACTCGAATTCCTGCAATTCTAGGTTGGCGGGAATGATATCGAGCCCGGGGAAATTCGTCGGCAAGATGATGTCGGTGATCGGTCGACGCTCGTCATCGTAGCGGATCGCCTCATAGAGCGACGGGGTCATGTCGAGTTCAGGCTGAAAGCCGTGAAGAGACGATAGCGAGGCCTGGGGGTCGAGATCGACCGCGAGCACCCGGTGCCCGGTCAGCGCCATGTACTGGGCGAGGTGGGCGGCGGTCGTTGTCTTGCCCGAGCCGCCCTTGAAGTTGACGACAGCAATGATCTGAAGCTTTTCCCCGGCCCGACGCTGCGGCACATAGTTGCGCGCCTCGGAGCGACCATGCTGGTCAAGATATTGGCGCAGTTCCGCCATCTGCTCGGCACTGTAGGAACGCCGACCAGATGAAGAGGTCTGGGGGAGGGGACCCTTGCCCTCCAGATGCAGCTTTTTCAGGGTGCTTTGTGACACGCCCAGGAATTGGGCGACCTCGTTGAGCGAAAACTGGCGCAGCAATTTCTTTGCGTTCGGCGGGAATTGCTGCATGCTTAACAGATGAAGCTTCTTCGAGATCAGATCGCCCTGCTCCAGGATCAGATCCTCGAATTGCATTGGCTGCACGGGTGCCATGGACGGCGAATTAGCGTTCATTGCAAGGAAGCTTTCGAATAACGGTTTTTCAGTCAGATACTCAACCTAACCGTTATTATGGGTGATTCCGTCCGGCTGACAAGGAATATAGAGTTAACAAAGGGTTAACGCAGGGACGTCGTGCTTCCCAAGGAACAGCTTTTTACCTTTTTTATTCAGCTACTTAGGACACCAATGATCTCTTTATGTTCACCATGCGTTTTATTGTGAATCATGCAAGGCCAGCCCTACGAGCGGGCTTCGAAAAGCAAGTTTTCGTAAAACGCCGAGACCCTTGGGTGCGACTCAGTCCCAAAATAAGCTTGTAGAATCCTACAACTGCACCAAGACGCCTATCTGTGCTGATTTTCCGTCGGACAACCAAAGACGGAGAAATTCATGCAAATTCTCGCAATTTCGAAGCCCCCCAACGTCGAGGAGACGAGACTTCTACAGACTCACCATCAACTGCGGGCTCGTGTCTTTTCTGATCGGCTCGGATGGGATGTGAATGTTACGGGCGACTACGAATCGGACGGCTTCGACGCACTTCAGCCAACGTACATCCTAGCAGTCTCCGGGGCCGGGCAAGTGGTGGGTTGTGCGCGCCTTCTACCAGCGCTGGGCCCGACCATGCTCGCGGGTGTTTTCCCCTCACTTCTTCCAAGTGAGGGGCTTCGTGCTCACACGGCGATGATCGAGAGTTCTCGATTTTGCGTGGACACTTCCATTGAGGAAGGCCGGGGAGGGGGCTCGGCACACCAAATAACACTCACCATGTTCGCCGGCATCATCGAATGGTGTCTCGCAAACCGCTTCACCGAAATCGTCACAGTGACGGATTTAAGGTTCGAACGGCTCCTCGCCCGAGTCGGATGGCCGCTTCAGCGCCTTGGCGAGCCCAAGACGATCGGCGTAACCATGGCTGTCGCAGGCACCCTGGCTGCGAACCGAGACATATTGCTGAGGCTCCGCCCCGCCAACTACCGGTCCAATATTACCCACCCTTTTGACCAAGCGGCGTAGGGAGAGGTCAGTGAACCAGCTTCGATCTCACCCCCGACTTGTCCGCAAACTTCAGGAAGCGCTGGGCGAACAGCTCTGCATCGCCCTCGACGACGCAAATGTCGTCGAGATCATGCTCAATCCGGACGGAAAACTCTTCATCGAGCGCCTCGGCCATGGCGTTACGCCCGCTGGCGAAATGTCACCCGCAGCTGCGGAAATCGTGATCGGCACGGTGGCGCATGCGCTCCAGTCCGAGGTCGATGCGCAACAGCCAATAATTTCGGGTGAGCTCCCGATTGGTGGCCACCGTTTCGAGGGACTGTTGCCCCCCATCGTCGTCAAACCTGCCTTCACCATACGGCGCCGGGCATCACATCTCATCCCGCTCGATGAGTACGTTCGGACCGGTATCATGACGGGTGATCAGGCGGCGACGATCCGCAGCGCAGTCTCCGCACGGCTGAACATCATCATCTCTGGGGGAACCGGTTCGGGCAAGACGACGCTCGCGAATGCTGTCATTGACGAGATTGTCAGAGCCGCGCCGGAGGATCGCGTCGTTGTTCTCGAGGACACGGCAGAAATCCAATGCACGGCCGAAAACGCCGTGGTCCTGCGCACAAGCGATACCATCGATATGGCGCGACTTCTCAGGAGCACCATGCGATTGCGTCCCGACCGGATCGTCGTCGGCGAGGTCCGTGATGGGGCGGCCCTGACACTGCTCAAGTCATGGAACACCGGTCATCCGGGTGGCGTCGCCACAGTCCACGCGAACACCGCCACCTCTGCTTTGCGCCGTCTTGAGCAACTGACCGCAGAGGCCAGCCAGCAGCCGATGCAGGACGTAATCGGTGAGGCGGTCGACCTGGTTGTTTCGATCGAGCGGACCTCGCGTGGACGCCGAGTCCGCGATGTTATCCACGTCGAGCAGTTTGCCGATGGCCAGTACCAGATCGAATCCGATCAACTCACCGAAGAACAAGAGGCACGCCATGTCGCCTAAGCAGGCACTGATCGCCATCACGCTCATTGCGGCGCCTAGCCTTTTTGCATCGGCCGCGCCGGTTCTGGCCGGTTCGGGCGGCGGCCTCCCGTGGGAAGGACCGCTTGAGCAAATTCAAGAATCGATCACCGGCCCGGTGGCCGGATACATCGCGCTTGCCGCCGTTGCCATCGCGGGCGGGATGCTGATCTTCGGCGGCGAGCTCAACGACTTTGCCCGACGGCTCATGTACGTCGTCCTCGTAGCCGGCATTCTTCTCGGCGCGACACAGATCGTGGGCCTCTTCGGCGCAACCGGCGCATCGATCGGGCTGATGGATGAGCAAATCACAAAGACTCCGTCGGGCCGAACAGTAGAGGGCACTGATGGTTGAGCCTGTGTCCAGACTGCAGCGCAACCGCATCCATCGCGCCCTTTCGCGGCCGAACCTGCTGATGGGCGCAGACCGCGAACTGGTGTTGATTACGGGACTTGCCGCCGTAATCCTCATCTTCGTCGTTCTGACCGCGTATTCAGCACTCTTCGGTATCGCCGTCTGGATCGTGATCGTCGGTCTGCTTCGAATGATAGCGAAATCCGACCCGCTGATGCGGAAGGTCTATCTGCGGCACATCTCCTACAAACCCTATTACAGGGCGACCACGTCGTCTTGGCGGCGGTACTGAGGGAAACCATGGTCGCTCTTAAACGCTTCCGGGCCACCGGCCCGTCTTTCGCTGATCTCGTTCCGTATGCTGGCCTGGTCGACAACGGCGTCCTGCTCCTGAAAGATGGGAGCCTGATGGCGGGCTGGTACTTCGCTGGGCCCGATTCCGAAAGCGCCACTGACCTCGAGAGAAACGAACTTTCGCGCCATATCAACGCAATCCTGTCACGGCTTGGCAGCGGATGGATGATCCAGGTCGAGGCCATTCGGGTTCCGACAATCGAATACTCTTCGGAAGATCGGTCCCACTTTCCAGATCCCGTGACGCGCGCGATCGATGCCGAACGCCGCGCCCATTTCGCGCGCGAGCAGGGGCACTTTGAGAGCAAGCATGCCCTGATCCTCACGCACCGGCCACCTGAGTCGAAGAAAACTGCGCTCGGCAAATACATCTACTCGGATGAGGACAGCCGGAAGAAAACCTACGCTGACACGGTCCTCTTCACATTCAGGAACAGCATACGCGAGATCGAGCAGTATTTCGCAAACACCCTTTCGATTCAGCGCATGGAGACGCGCGAGGTTGCCGATAGGGGAGGGGAGCGCAGCGCGCGATACGACGAGCTCCTTCAATTCGTCCGGTTCTGCATAACCGGGGAAAACCATCCGATCCGACTCCCCGACGTCCCTATGTATTTGGATTGGATCGCAACTGCGGAGCTTCAGCATGGGCTCACTCCGAAGATCGAGAACCGGTTTCTCGGTGTCGTGGCTATCGACGGCTTTCCTGCTGAGAGCTGGCCAGGGATCCTGAACAGCCTGGATTTGATGCCGCTCACCTACCGATGGTCATCACGCTTCATCTTCCTTGATGCGGAAGTGGCGCGTGAAAAGCTGGAGCGCACGCGCAAGAAGTGGCAGCAGAAGGTTCGCCCCTTTTTCGACCAGCTGTTTCAGACCCAAAGCCGGTCCCTCGATCAGGACGCGATGAGCATGGTTGCCGAAACCGAAGACGCGATCGCTCAGGCTTCGTCGCAGCTGGTCGCCTACGGATACTATACGCCGGTTGTCCTACTTTTCGACAACGACCGAGAGGCATTGCAGGAGAAGACCGAGGCGATCCGCCGGCTGGTGCAGGCTGAAGGCTTCGGTGCACGGATCGAAACGCTCAACGCGACAGATGCCTTTCTCGGCAGCCTTCCAGGAAACTGGTACTGCAACATTCGCGAACCGTTGATCAACACCAGCAACCTTGCTGATCTGGTTCCGCTCAATTCAGTCTGGTCGGGTAGCCCGATCGCCCCTTGTCCCTTCTTCCCCCCCAATTCTCCGCCCCTGATGCAGGTGGCGAGCGGTTCGACGCCATTCCGGTTTAACCTGCATGCCGATGACGTTGGACATACCCTCATCTTCGGCCCGACCGGGTCGGGGAAGTCGACGCTGTTGGCGCTGATTGCCGCGCAGTTCCGCCGTTACGAATTCGCCCAGATCTTCGCTTTCGACAAAGGAAACTCACTTCTGCCGTTAACGCTGGCCGCTGGCGGGAAACACTACGAGATCGGTGGCGATCATGAAGAAGAGGGGAGGGCGCTTGCCTTCTGCCCCTTATTCGACCTTTCGAATGATGGCGATCGGGCCTGGGCAAGCGAATGGATCGAAATGCTCGTTGCCCTGCAGGGCACGACGATCACGCCCGACCATCGAAACGCCATTTCGCGCCAGATCGGTTTGATGGCCAAGACCACCGGCCGGTCTCTATCGGATTTCGTCAGCGGCGTGCAGATGCGCGAGATCAAGGACGCGCTCCACCACTACACTGTCGATGGGCCAATGGGTCAGCTGCTCGACGCTGAGCAGGACGGGCTCACGCTCGGGGCTTTCCAGACTTTTGAGATCGAACACCTCATGAACCTGGGCGAACGCAATCTCGTACCTGTCCTGACCTATCTGTTCCGCCTGATCGAGAAGCGGCTAGACGGCTCCCCAAGCCTGATCGTCCTCGACGAGGCCTGGCTGATGCTGGGCCACCCGGTATTCCGCAACAAGATCCGCGAATGGCTGAAGGTCCTGCGCAAGGCTAACTGCGCGGTCGTGCTCGCGACCCAGTCAATCTCGGATGCCGAGCGCTCTGGCATCATCGATGTGCTGAAGGAATCGTGCCCGACCAAGGTTTGCCTTCCGAACGGCGCGGCCCGCGAGCCGGGGACGCGCGAGTTCTACGAGCGGATCGGCTTTAATGAGCGGCAGATCGAGATCATCTCGACGGCGGTTCCCAAGCGGGAATATTACGTCGTCACGCCAGACGGCCGGCGGCTTTTCGATATGGCGCTGGGTCCGGTTGCACTGAGTTTCGTCGGGGCGTCGGGCAAGGCGGACCTCAAGCGCATTCGCGCACTCAAGTCCGCACACGGTCAGGACTGGCCAAGCCACTGGTTGACAACGAGAGGAGTCCCCGATGCCGCGTCGCTGCTTAACATCGAGTAAGGTGCTTTCAGCCTTGGCTGCCGTCACCATTGTGGGCGGATTGCCGCTACCCGCTCGCTCCGGATCAGCAACAGGCGCTGCCACCGAGTGGACGCAACTCGCCAACAACGCTCAACTCGTCGATCTCCTCAAGACCAGTGGCTTGCAGGTCGACAACCAGCTCACCCAGATCACCCAGTTGGCCGAGCAAATCCAAAACCAGCTGAAGATCTACGACAATATGCTTCAGAACACCGCGCGATTGCCGAACCACATTTGGGGCGAGGTCGAGCGAGACCTCAACAAGTTGCGCGGGATCGTCGAAAGGGGGCAAAGCATCGCCTTTTCCATGGGCAACGCCGACGACGTCCTGCAGCAACGCTTCAAAAGCTACTCAGACCTCAAGGCGGATCTGCCAAACGGCGAGAGCTTCTCGTTGAGCTACCAGTCCTGGTCAGACACGAACCGCGACACGATCGCGGGTACCTTGAGAGCAGCAAAACTCACCGCCGATCAGTTCGACACCGAGGAGGGCACCATGGATGAGCTCCGATCGATGTCGCAATCTGCCGACGGACAGATGAAGGCCTTGCAAATCGGTCACCAGATCGCAGCGCAGCAAGTCAGCCAGATGCAGAAGCTGCGCGGTCTAGTCTCGCAGCAGATGACGATGATGGGCACGTGGCTGCAATCCGAACAAACAGACAAGGATTTGGCCCAAGCGCGTAGGGAGGAGTTTTTCGGGGCGACTGCCCCGTCCACAACCGGTGGCGAGAAAATGAAGGTGGAATGGTGAAAACAAAGATCATCGTGACCTCGCTCACCGCCATTCTTTCGCTCACCATTGTGAGTGTTTGGCTTTTCATCTCAGAAAAACATGCCGCTCAGGACGCGCGCGCAAAGTACTTCGGCACTTCGCAGAAGTACCCAACGTCGGGCGGTGAGAAGATGAAGTTTGAGTGGTGATCCCATGTCGTCAACGCTCCCTCTCAACGTCCGAATGATCGCGCTTTTCGCAGCGGTTGCAGTACTGGCGGCGCATCCTGCATTGGCTCAGGAAGGTTCAATTCTCACATCACTGCAAAACCAAATCACAACGGCAGCCAGAGGCTGGGAAGCCACGGTGATGAACGCGGCAAGATCTCTCTTCTGGATTTTGGCAACCATCGAGATCGGCATTGCCGCGGTCTGGCTTGCCTTGCAGGCGGCCTCACTGGACAGTTGGTTCGCCGAGCTTGTCCGCCGCATTATGTTCATCGGCTTCTTTGCTTTCGTGCTTGAGCAGGGACCTGTCTTCGCGAAGGCAGTTGTCGATAGTCTTTTCGAGATTGGAGCCGGTGGTGGTACGGCTTCGCCCGCAGATGTTTTCAACGCCGGCCTAACCGTCGCAACGAAGATGTCCGAAAAAGTCCAGTTCGGGCTCTTCGAGGACAACGCACTGGCAATCTCAGCGGCCCTCGCCATGGTCGTGTCGGTTATCGCATTTTCCTTGGTCGCCGCAATCTTCGTGTCGGTGATGGTCGAGATGTACCTGGGGCTACTTGCCGGCATGATCATGCTCGGGCTCGGGGGATCGTCGCTTACGAAAGACTTCGCCATTCGATACCTAGTCTACGCGTTCTCCGTTGGCATGAAGCTGATGGGGCTGGTGATGATCTCGCGTATTGGGTCCGAAGTTCTGATCGGGCTTGCGAATGAGCCGGACTCCGGCGATAAGTTCCAAACAGCGCTTGCAATAGCTGGTATCGCAGTCGTCGTTTTCATCATCGCGATGTACGTGCCAAGCATCATCCAAGGCGTGGTCCAAGGTGCCTCTGTGTCCGGCGGCATGGAAACCATCCGTCACGGAAGTCAAGCAGCGTCGTTCGCCGCTGGCGCGGCCTCGTTGGTAGCCGGCTCGGTTGGCGCCGGGGCTGCAGCAGCCCAGTCCGCCCGTGCTGCCGGTTCGTCGATCGGCGGTTCAGCGCTTAGCGCGGCTTGGTCAACTCTCAGCTCGGGAGCGAAGGCAACCGGTTCTGCCTCCAAGGAGAAAGCGATCGGGTCTCCTGGCGCCTATGCCGGTTCGCTGCTGGGTCTCGCCAACGCAAAGTTGGACGAGGCTCGCGGCCGTGGGAGTGGAAAGACGCCTCTTCCTGAGCGAAACGAGAAAACCTAGCCCCAAAGGATCGACTATGGCCACAAACCACGTCCCCGAAAACCCATACCTTGCGGCACGTCAAGAATGGTCTGAGCGCTACGGATCCTATGTCAAAGCCGCGGCCGCCTGGCGGACCATCGGGGTTCTCAGTCTGGCCATGGCCATCATCGGCTTCGGCTATGCGCTGTACCTCAGCACCCAGGTCAGGCTAGTGCCTTACATCGTCGAAGTAGACAAGCTCGGTACGCCGGTCACTTCGGGTTTCCCTGAACAGATCGAGTATGCCGATGCGCGTGTGGTGCGCGCGATGCTCGGCAACTTCGTCACGAGTTTCCGAAGTGTCTCTCCGGACGCGGTCGTACAGAAGCAATACATCGATCGTACCTACGCCCTTGTTCGCGCCGCGGACCCGTCCACCCAAAAAATCAATTCCTGGTTCCGCGGCAACTCCCCGTTCGAAAAGGCGAAGACTTCGACTGTTGCAATCGAGGTCAACAACATCGTTGCACTATCGAACCAGACCTACCAGATCGACTGGTCCGAGTATGAGCGTGACCGCAAGGGCAAGGAAACCGACACACGCCGCTTCCGCGGTATCGCGACCGTCGTACTCACCGCGCCGCAGGACGAAGCGATCATTCGCCTCAATCCAATCGGCCTCTACGTCCAGGACTTTGACTGGACCGCACAGCTCTGAGGGCAAGGACATCAAAATGCACAAAACAGTTTTCAGTGCGGCCGCGAGCTGCATGGCTGGGCTCGTCTTCGCTATGACCGCGGAGGCCCAAAGCATGAGTAAGAACGAAGCCAAAGGGACGAGCATTTCCGGTAAATGGCGCGGCTCTTCAGGTCTCGTCACAAAGGGAGCTGACGGGAAGGTCATTTTCCTTTTTGGCGAGACCCAGCCTTCTGTCGTCTGCTCTCCTTTGCAGGTCTGCGATATCGAGCTGCAGGGCGGCGAGATCGTTCGTGATGTTCTCGTCGGCGACACCGTGCGCTGGAAGATAGAGCCCGCGACATCGGGGGTGGCTGGCGGGCAGGCAATCCATCTCATCGTCAAGCCATCCGAACCCGGCCTCGTCACCTCAATGGTCGTCACCACCTCGCGACGCACCTATCATATCCAGCTCAAATCTCATCCCAGCCAGTATATGGCGAGGGTGGGCTTTGAATATCCCGAGGACACGTCTCATAAGCTGGCCGACATCAACTCGCGCCTGGAAACCGGTAGCTTTGCCGGAGCAAGGCCGGAGGCTTTGAGCTTTTCCTATTCCGTGAGCGGTAGCGCAGCCTGGAAACCGAAGCGGGTCTATTCCGATGGCATCAAGACCTACATCCAGTTTCCCCGCTCCATAGCTGGTCAAGATGCGCCAGTGCTCTTTGTCGTCAGCGGCGGCCAGAACCGCATCGTCAATTACCGAATGAAGAACGACATGATGATCGTCGACTATGCAGTCGAGAAAGCGCTGCTCGTTTCCGGCGTTGGTTGGCGCCGCCAGAAGATCACTATCCGGAGAGGCGGCTGACGATGCGCGAATTGCCCATGTTTGTTCTCACGGTCGGGCTGCTAACGGGTTGCCAGACGGGAGACGAAGCACTCACAACGAACTCTGCTCCGACGGCGGTCACCGGACCAGCTGCCAGTGCGATCGCCGGCGATATGGCAAGCCGGTTTGCCGAACAGACCGGCTCGCCAGAAACGACAACGATCAGGCTCGATAAAAGCGAAACCGAGTACGCGATCGCACTCGAAGCAGCCTTAAGGGGGTGGGGTTATACAGTTACTCCGGAGCGCAAGACAACCATAAAAGAAAGACCGGTAGCGCTTACTTATGCGATCGACATTTTCGATGGTCAGGTCCTTGCGCGCCTCACGACGCCTTCGATAGCCATTGCCCGTGCCTACACGCAGACACCAAACGGCGCGACGCCAGCGAGCCCGCTCTCGATCATGCGCCACAACTGAGGAAGAGTGAATGGTCCAGTCCCTTCAGCTTGGCGCTTCCGGCAATGATGACCAGCAGGAAATGCGTCGCCTCAATCGTCTTCCAATCATAATCGCGTTGATAGTCATCGTGCTGTTCTTTGGCATTGTGATCCTCGGTCTGTCCTGGCGAGGGCTTTCATTTAACCGGAGCAACGAGGTCGGCAACGCGGGGAGCACGCCAGCGACAAGTTATGGCGAACAGCTGAAGCGCGGTGTTACTGACGGCATAATCGGCGAACCCGATAAACAGGAGGCCCTTCAACCGACACCAGAGATCACTCAAAGAGAACGCGACAAGGAACCCATCATTGCGAACGGTCCGGTTGAACAACTGCCGCAGCCCGAAACTGACAAAGACTGGCAAACGCGACTGAAGCGGGAGCAAGATGAGCAGTATTTCCGGGAGGCGCAGCGCCAGCGCATGGCGCGGCTTCAGGCGCTTGCTACCGCCTATGACTCGCCGTTGAAGGTAGACGTTGCAGTCGTCTCGGGCACGCCCGACAATTCGAAGGCCTCTGTCGCCCGAGCAACCGCTATGACAAGCGGGACGTCAGATCTCTACGCGGCTGCGCTCAACGCAGGTCCCATGGACCAAAAAGGCGACCAGAACCGCCAGGCCTCGAAAGTGGATTTCTTCAACCAGGACATCAAGGATCTCGGCTATTTGCCCAACCAGGTGGTCCCGCAGCTGTCACCATTCGAATTGAAACGCGGATCGGTCATCCCGGCCACCATGATCACGGGGCTGAACTCCGATTTACCCGGCCGGATCACAGCTCAGGTCAGCCAGAATGTCTATGACAGTGCGACCGGTCACCGACTTCTCATTCCCCAGGGAGCGAAGCTTTTCGGCCGCTATGATTCCAAAGTATCCTTCGGCCAAGAGCGTGTGCTCGTCGTCTGGACCGATCTCATCTTTCCAAACGGATCGACGCTGCAGGTCGGAGGCATGGCGGGTACCGATGCCGAGGGATATGGGGGCTTTAGCGACAAGGTCGACCGGCACCTGTTGAGGACATTCGGATCGGCCGCGCTGATCGCCCTGATTGGGACTGGCATCGACATGTCGATGCCGGAGAGCTCGACGCGTGCGTCACAGGACACGGCATCTGATGCCGCTCGGCGAAACTTCGCAGAAACGTTTGGTCGCGTAGCCGAGCAAACGATCTCGAAGAACCTCAATGTTCAGCCGACAATCCGCATTCGGCCAGGCTACAAGTTCAATCTGCTCGTCGACCAGGACATCATCTTTCCTTCTATCTACCGTGGATAGCCCCAGTCCGGACCGCGACGCGTTGCTCTCTGAAGATTTGTGAGACGTTGCAACCAAAATGCCGCCGCTGGCACAAACATGCTGCTGCAATTTACGGTAGCGTGACTTGAAAAATCTCTTCTCACTCTTAGTGATATGCAACACGGGTCGAGAGAATCTCTCGACGCAGAACTACCAAAGGTTGCCAGGGGAATTTTTGCCAGATCAAGAAAACGGGAGGGATGATGTGAGTGACCACCTTCGATCGTCCATCGACAGGCTGGAAGCCGCCTGCGATGAGCTAATGATAAAGAGCGCTCTCAAACACTTCGCGAATATGCATGGATATGAGCGGTTCGCCTATCTTCAAACTGACGGGTTTCAGGTCAAGACCTTCAACTCGTATCCCGGCCCATGGGAACGCGACTACCTTAAGAGCGGATACTCCACCCTCGACCCCGTCGTCATCGAAGCGAGGCGGATGCGAGAGATGTTTGAGTGGGCCGCGGACGATTGGCCAGCACGCGGAAGCTCGGACCTGCGGCGATTTCGCGACGAGGCGATCGACCATGGTATTCGATCCGGTGTCACTATCCGCGTGGAGGGAAGTTATGGGTCCGCGATCATGCTGACATTCTCGTCGCCGGAAAAGAAAGCGAGCGTCTCAGGAGCACTCGATTCTAACAAGGCGCTCCAATTGCTGATGGCCATCCATTACCAGCTAAAGGCTGTTGCAGCGAAAGCGACTTTCAATCCCAAGCGGGCCTTGTCGCCGCGGGAAATGCTCTGCCTCATGTGGTCTGCGAAAGGAAAGAAGGGGGAGGAAATCGCGATGATCACTGGCATCAAGCCACGCACCGTCCAACACTATCTCGATCAAGCACGTCACAAACTGGGTGCGGATTCAGTTCCTCACCTCGTCGCCATTGCCAAGGATCGGCGCCTCGTTTGACTCATGGTCGGCGTTGTCGATAGGCACCGCCGGCAAGAAACCGAGCATGTCTAGAATCTCCGACAGCGCCTCTTGCTGGGACTCGGATTTTTTTTGGCGTGCCAGATATTCGTCCTGGAGAGTCTGTAGGACTGCGCTGGAGATCGACGGATCGTCGGTTGCGCGCAGCCACTCTTCGTATACGGCCTGATCCGCCGCGAGAAGCGCGCGGTGTTCGCGGATGGCTGAAACTGCCAGCCTCTCCAATTCTGACTTGCTGATCGAGCCGTATCGAGATGTGCGCTCCGCTCCCTTGTCTTTGAAGGATCCAGCGTCTTCCATCTTCATATTCCCCAAGCTCCGTGGCCTCGTTCGACCCGGTATGTAGTGGCCGTTTCTATGCCGAAGACCACTACTCTACTAAATCGTAACAGTGAGATGATCGACAGGTGCGTGATAGCACATGCATCGTCGAATCGGAACTATAGTTCCTGGCACGATAGTGCCGATTAGGGTTCCGCTCATGCGATGGATCTCAAGGAGGTCATGGCGATGAACTTGCGTCGAATACGTCATGGCAAGAAACTGACGCAGGAAGAACTGGCCCACCGTACTGGCCTGAGCGTCCGGCATATCGGGGATATTGAACGGGCAAACGTTTCTGCCACCGTCACAGTTTTGGGGCAAATTTCGGAAGGATTGGGTGTCGATCCGAGCGAGCTTTTGGCGAACCCAAACTAGCCCGGCGCTCCCAGCAAAATGGGCCAGTGTTCGGCTATTTCTTCTATCCCGTCAGCTAGCTCGAGCCCGTCACAGAACGTTCGACCGCGACCTCGTTGCGACTCGTAGCACGACTACTCAACCCAAGAATCGAATACCAGTCGCGGCTTACACTTGCCTATCTTTCAATTGGACGTCAAAGAGATTTCAAATGGACGCTCCTTGACTTTCAATTAGACGCAGCACTAATTTCAAACAGTCAGATGAGGGGGAACTATGGCGTTATATCCTAGGCTCGCCGAACAACGAATTAACGATGCTATGTTGGATACGCGCGTCGTGTTGATCGTCGGCCCCCGACAATCGGGCAAAACCACACTGGCCAAGAAAATGGCTAGCGCGGAAATGGAGTATTACACACTCGACAATGCCACGACCCTCGAAGCAGCTCGACAGGACCCGGTTGGGTTCGTCAGAGGTATGAACCGTGCCATCGTCGATGAGATCCAACGCGCGCCCGAACTGTTGTTGGCAATCAAGGAAAGTGTGGATACCGACCAACGTCCGGGACGTTTTCTCCTGACGGGCTCAGCCAATCTCATGACGCTGCCACGCGTGGCGGACTCGCTTGCAGGACGCATGGAGGTCGTTCGATTGCTACCGCTCGCTCAAAGCGAAATCAGGGCAGGGGGCGGCGACTTCCTGCGCGATGCCTTTCGAAACGACGTCAAAGCAGGAGATTCGATCGTCGGCGACGACTTGATGGCTGCAGTTCTCGCAGGGGGATATCCCGAGGCATTGGGGCGGAAAACTTTGACCCGCAGACAGGACTGGTATGCGGATTACGTCCAAGCGATCGTTCAACGCGATGTTCGCGATATCGCGCAAGTCGAGCAAATCGCTCAAATGCCGCGGTTACTGCGCATTTTGGCGGAGCATTCGGGACAACTCGTGAACTATTCCGGAATTGGCGCCGCTATCGGGATGAATCACATCACAACGCAAAAATATGTTGGCATATTCGAGAGCTTATTCCTCGCGCGGACCGTACAGCCCTGGTTTTCCAACACGCTGAAACGCCTGACGAAGACGCCCAAAGTACATTTTCTCGATTCTGGTCTTCTTGCATCTCTTAGGGACCTCTCGCTTGACCGGCTAAGGGCAGAAAGAGGGCATTTTGGGCCGTTGTTGGAAACTTTCGTTTTTGCCGAGATCCTGAAGCTCGCGAGTGGCGCGGAAGAACGCTTTGAGTTTTCGCATTTTCGCGACAAAGAACAAAACGAAGTCGACATCATTATAGAAGACAGAAGAGGACGAATTGTCGGCATAGAGGTAAAGGCAGCGGCGACCGTATCGAGCACCGATTTTTCTGGATTGCGAATCTTGGCAGAAGCGGTCGGAGAGAAATTCGTTTCAGGCATTGTCTTGTACGACCATGAAAAGGTGATCCCATTTGGAGAGCGGCTATACGCCGTACCCTTTTCCGCGTTGTGGCGTTAGCGCTTCGGAATTGTGCTTCAAGTGTCAGGCTCTCAAGGACGACCGCGCAGTCCCCTGGTGTTCTAGCGTCGCGCGAGGGCTCACGTGCCTACTTGCCTCCTATCCTCGTAAGATCGATCCGCATGTCCGCCGCACCAATATCTACCTTTTCCTGCAATGGATCAGCCGTCCGCTCGGCGTCCTCAGCTACAGGCGACTGTTTCTCATCCCCCTGTTCGCCATTCGCGCCACCGGTTCCCACCTCGTCGCGCGGATCTGCTGCCTGAAACACTCTGACGCCTTCAAACTCCCCCGTCTTCCATGCATAGACCGCATCGTCGAATATTTGCGGAAGGGCTTCTTCGCTCCTGGGATTGCCATACCACTTGGCGACAATTCTCAATATCTTGGCAAACAGCGCCGTTCCCTTGCGAAGGTTTTCGCAAGCGTCGACGAGTTCAGGCTTCAGGTCAGCGGCGCCCTTAACGCCGAGACCCGCCGGAAACTGTGTGAGGCCGACGCGGACCACCGCCCATCCGGAATATTGCCGCACGATCGCCATCGCCTCGTCGACCGAGGTCGGTTTTGGGACCAGGATCACCCGGCCGCCCGATTTGACCGTCACGGCGAGGGGATCCGTCGAACCCGCGACATCCACGAACTGCTCGACGATGGCGGATTGGAGAGAGGGATCGGCGCACTCGTTGATCAGGGCAGCGTCCAACATGACGTCTCCTCGTGCTTCAGGTGTTGAAGGAAAGAGTGAGCGGCTTTGAAAACAGCCTGGCCCAGGCGATGGTGCTCGCCTGTTGGATTGCGACGATGGATGTCCCCTTGGTCCACCATCCGTTTCCGACACCGACGATCAGGTCTGGATCGTGGAGCATCGATTGCAGTATCGGCCAGACAACAAGCTGCTCGTAACAGATCAACGGTGCGACCCGACGATCGGCCACCGTCGCAATTGGGTAGCCGAATAGATGCGCCCGCGCGCCACCGCTCTTGCCGAACCACGACCTCCACGGCTGCCACATCGAGCCGGGGACCGGCATCCGCTCGCGATAAAGGACCTCGCCGCCGCCCGCCGATAGGCCGATGAGCACATTATCATAAGTCTTTGCATCAAGCGTGGCCGCACCGGCCACCACGGTGATGCCAGTCCCTCGCAGGGCGCTGATCCAGAGCCGTTCAACCGTTGGTGTCCCGAAGCCCAAGGTGCTTTCAGGCAGGACGACGATTTTGATGCCAATCGGTGCGCGGTCCTTCACCGTTGCAATGAGGGTACGGTGACGCTCAAAACTCGCATCGCGGCCGAGTGAAGCCCCCAGCTTAAGATCGACGGCCAGCCAACCTTCGGGTAGTTTCGGGTCGGTCCAGTTTGCGGCGGACCAAAGCCAAAATCCCGAAAGGATAATGGCAACAGCCGGCCACGCACGGGTTACGAGGCCCATGAGGCCGGCTGTGACCGCAAACAATCCCCACCATCCCCATCCTGGGAAGACAACGCCTGCCGCCGTCACTGGATGCGCCCAGCCCGTGATGCCGAAGGGTGGAAGCGCCATAAGGATGACCGCCGCCAGATAACGGAACGGGCGAGCGCCGGGGCGCTTCGTCCAGAGCAGCGCATGCGCAGCAACAAAGCTCCCCGAGGCACATAGCCAAAGCAACAGGCCGGGCCACAGGTCGGAGGCGTAGAAGGCCGCGACGCCGTGCGGCAAACCACGGGACGCTGCGAGAAAATACCCAGCCGAGACAAGCAGTGCCACAGATCTCGTCGAGGCCCGCGACCAGAGGACAGGAAACACCAACGCGATCGGCAGAAGCAGGACGTTGCCGCTCCATCCGCTCCATCCGGCAACGATCGCAGCGATGACCAGAAGCGCTGGGCGATAGTGGTTACGGTGCATAGGTCCACACCTCTCGCGCCAGGCCGAGCACTCCCGCTTCGGGGATGGGCCCGAAATAACGGGAGTCGTAGGACCCCGCAAAGGGTGAGTGCAGGAACACAGAACCTGCCGGCACAATCCCGCCCGGGAACGGCGTCATCTTCCGTCCTTGTCCATCAAGCTGCACCACATTGGAGGAGGGAACCGAACGGCCGTCGACGTTGACGCCAACGCCCACTGCGACACGCTGTCCGGCGACGGCGATGATCGACTTGACGAGGGGCGCGACGCCGCCCGGGCAGAGACCAGAGCGCAGGTACCCGCGCGTGCGCGCCTCACGCATCCTCGAGGTTTGCGGTGGGCAAATGAAGACGAGATCGCCAACAGCGGCCGGACGATCGAGCTTGCCGATACGCCAGAGACCAAGCGGTTCGCTCGGCGTGAGATTGATCCGATAGTGACCGAACCAGGCGCTAGAGATCGCGCCGAGGAACGCCATTGTGATCATGGCCAGACCGAATAGGAGCGCGTTATCACGCCGCTTCATCGGCGCGGTTGCAATGTGGATGGCGGTCATTTCAGCGACAGCCCCTGAACTTTCGTCTGGCGTAGCGTCTCGGCCTGTTTAAGGGCATCGACCGTGCGCTCATGAGCGCTGAGCTGCTGCACCGCGCGCATCAACTTCCACGCCAACAGGACCTCTGCGGTTTCACCGGGTTTCATGCCAGCTGTGATCGTCTTGAACGTATCTCCGTTCGTGTCCTTGGCGGCGAGCGGCAGGAACGTGCGTTCCCCGAAGCGCTTGGTGACCGCCTTGGCAAACCCGTCCAATTCAGCCTTCACTCGTCCGTCGGCGAGAGCGAAGCCCAACGCCGCAGGGAGATCATTGCGATCGATGGCATCCCGCACGCGCTCCAGCGTTTGCCGAGCGCTCGCAGACAGCGCCGGAATGTCGATCTCCATTTTGCGTCGGGCGGCCAGTTCCTCGGCTTGATAGCGCTGTTCGGCCTGACTGCGCTGGCGTATGTAGTGATCGAGGCTCTCAGCGAGTGCCGAAGCATTGCGTTCCGCCCGTTCGCGGTCCTGCTTGTCAGCGCGGCTTGCGAACATCCCGGTTTTGCCCTTGAGCATACCAAAGTTTTCTGGTTGGCCGCCGATCTTCGTTAGTGTCGTTTTCGCAGCGGCCTCGTCCTTCAGCAACACGTCGACATTGACCGCCTTGAAGGCAGCTTCCGGTTGGGCATAGACGACATGGAAGCGGGTCGAGACATCCTCCCATTGCTGCTTCAAGCCCGGGTCCGCTTCGAGCCTGTCAGCGACTGCCTGCTCCATCGATTTCGCGAATGTGGCGACACCGGCAACCATGGGTCTGGTCTCCTTGAGGCTTTGCGCGTTGAGTGTTTTGGCGCCAACGGCGAACCCGAGCTGCTCGCCGATACTGGCGAGCCGGTGAGCCAGGTCAGCCAGTTTGCTTTTCTGCCGGATGGTCCATTCGAGCCGATCACGGGCGATCGTGCGCGCGACGTTCACGAGGTGCAGGCCGCGCACTTCGGCGAAGCGCAACGCTTGGCGATAGAAGGTCGCCTTCTCGTAATCGAGTGTGGTTTCCTTCGAATTCTTCCGCGACAGGATCTCAATCAGGCCGCCGGCCTTGGCGAATGAACGCCTGCCGTAATAGACGCTGAGATCCTCCCGGTGTCGGGTCATCGCAACATAGGTCAAATGCCGATCGAGGGAGAGCGAAGCGAGCACTTTCACCCGTTCCACGGTGGCGCCCTGGCTCTTATGGATCGTTGTGGCATAGCCGTGGTCGATATTGCTGTAAAAGCGGCTCTCCACCGTCACCTGGCGGCAATGCTCTCCTTCGCCAACTTCCGCGACGATGCGATTTTGAGCAGCGTTGACGACCTTGCCGAGCATGCCGTTCTTGACGCCCAGTGATCCCTCATTCTTGAGGAAAACGATCTGATCACCAGACGCGAAATGGCGGTTCCCGTCCTCTGTTCGAAACACGAAACCGTCGTCGAGCAAGCCCCGCTCAACGAGCCGCGCACGCGCCATATCGTTCAGCATCCTCACATCGCGCCGAAGGTGGGCGAGGATCAGCGTCGTCTTGGTTGGATCGTAGTCCCGGTCCCAGTCTGTAATGAGGTTCTGCACCGCTTGGGTCTTAAGCTCGGAGCCAAGGAGCCTGCCATTTGCGCGATAGGCTTCGACCGCCTTGCCGACATCGCCACGAGCAAGATCGAGCGACGCGTCGCGCATCCACTGCTCGCGTTGTCTATAGATAGTGCCAAGTTCTGCATAGCCGATACGATCGGCAATGGCCCGGAAGGCAGCGCCCGCTTCAATTGGCTGCAGCTGTTCCGGGTCGCCGATCTGGACGAGCTTGGCGCCAGCCTTCGTGGCGGTCTCGACGAGCAGCGCCATCTGCCGAGATGACACCATGCCCGCTTCATCGAGAACGAAGACCGTCTTGTCGTCGAGCTGGTTTCGGCCTTCTTTCCAGCGCAGTTCCCAGGCCGAGAGTGTGCGCGAGACGATCCCCGCGTCCTTCTCCAGCCCTTCGGCAGCCTTGCCGGCAAGCGCGCCACCGACGACACGATAGCCCGCTGCATCCCACGCTTCACGCGCAGCCTTCATCATCGTCGTCTTGCCGGCGCCGGCAAGGCCAATGACAGCGGCGATCCGCTCGGGCCCCGCCACATGCTCGATCGCCGACTTCTGCTCCTGGGACAGGCGCGAGTGACGCGCGAACGTCGCCTTGAGCACCGCCTCCCGAACGCCATGCGAGGATCGGCGTGACAACCAAACCGCGCGATTTGCCATCTCCGCTTCCAACCGGATCAGCTCGCGCGTGGTATATTTAGCAGGCGCCCGCACGCCCGCCACAAATGAAGCGCGTTCCCGGTCGAGACGAAGCGCCTGCGGGCTTTGCAGAATGCGGGCCATCAGCCCCTGGAACAGGCCGGGGTCATCGATATAGCGATGCAGGATTTTCGCCACGTCACACCCGTCGAAAACGCTCTTCTCGCGCGTGATCAGGTCGAGCACGATCTCCGGCCGCCGCTGGATGCGTCTCGCGTTCTCGCTTCGCCGTTCCTCCTGCAACTCAAGCCGCTCAAGAGCCGCCTTCTCCGCTTCCCCCTCTGTCTTCCTCTCGATCGCCTTCGTCCCGACCCCAAGGTGGATTGTCGGGTTGAGCTCGATACCCTGCTTTTCGAAGGAGCGGCCATCGATACGAATGTCGAGACCGGCAAGGGCCAGATGACGGTTCTGGCAGGCAAACCAGCCATCGCGAAACGCGTTGAACTCGGCCATGCCTCCGGCCCAAAGCTCGTAGACAATCTTTCCGTGATCATTGCGAATTGGATTGCCGTCTGGCCCCTGAACCGCGACCTTCTTGGCGCCGAACCCGTCTTCGGTGAGTGGGCGCAAAGTGGTCATCATGTGGATGTGCGGATTGCCCGGCGCGTCATGAAAGACCCAGTCTGCAACCATGCCCTGCGCGGTGATGAGCCTTGCCACAAAGTCCCGGACAAGCTCGATGTTTTGGTCGGGTGAAAGTTCGATCGGGAGGGCGATCGTCACGTCCTTGGCGAGCTGGGCGTCGGAGCGTTTCTCGAATTCCTCGACCTTGTTCCAGAAGGCTTCTGAGGCGCCGGACACCGATCGATCTGCAATCATCAACCGCAACCATTCGGGTGAATTGGCCGGAACGGCGAACTCCTCATGCAACAAACCCTGCTTGGCGCGATAGTCGATCGTTCTTGCTTCCCGCTCGTAGTCCATCTTTGCGCAGTGCCGATAGGCCGCCGACAGCACCGCGCTGCGACCGGAGCCGCGGGCCACTACACTGACGGAGAAATGGGGAACAGCCACGGCAGAAATCTTTCCTGATTGCGAACAAACTCAACGGGTTCGTGAGGAACGGCGGCCCCGCCAGAGGGAAAGCAAAGCGTCGCAGCTGCGACGTATAATTGCGCACTTTGATGCCGCTCCTTCGGAACGACCGTGATCATTCACAAAAGCATCGCCCTTGGCGATTGTAGGATTCACCGTAGTGCGTTGCGCCCTCCGGTCCGCAAAACTGGCTTCGAAAGACAAGCTTTCTGACGCCAGGGAGACGGACGGAATGAAGAAACCTTCGTCAAAAATTCGCGACGAAATCGCCAAGCTGCAGGAACAACTCAAGCAAGCGGAGACGCGTGAAGCCGAACGCATCGGCCGGATTGCGCTTAAGGCAGGCCTTGGTGAAATCGAGATCGACGAAACCGAGCTTCACGCAGCCCTCGAGGTTCTGGTGACGCGCTTTCGCGGAGGCCGGGGTGGCGCCGCTTCGACCGGAGGGAGGAGGAACACTGCCGAAAGTGGCGGACCGGCCGAGAGCTCGACGCTCGCGCCTGGCGCGGCTGAGAGCAGCAGTAGCGAGGCTTAAACGGATGGCGAGAACGAGGACATCGGATGCCCGCAAGAAGGACACGCGGGAAAAGATTGAACTCGGTGGCCTGATCGTAAAGGCGGGCCTGCGATATGAAAAACGCGCGCTTCTGCTCGGGGCGCTGGTCGAACTCAGGTGCAGGCTGAAGTCCGACGAAGGCGAGCGGGCACGGCTGATCGCGATTGGCGTGGAGGTCTTCAGCAATGACCACGAATAGGCTCGCGCTTGCAATCATCCCCGTCGCGTTGATGATACTGACGGTGATCGGCATGGATGGGACCGAGCACTGGCTTTCGCCATTTGGCAAAACGGATGCGGCAAGGCAGACGCTCGGCCACATCGGTATCGCAGCACCCTATGTCAGCGCCGCGGCGATCGGGGTGATCTTCCTGTTCGCAAGCGCGGGCGCAGTGTCCATCAAGTTCGCCGGCTGGGGCGTTCTCGTCGGATCCGCGGCAACGTTTCTAACGGCAGCACGTCTTTCTGCGTTTGCTCAAGATGTGCCCGAGGGCAAGTCCGTTGCCTCGTACCTGGACCCAGCAACCATGATGGGCGCAGTTGCAGCGCTGATGGCTGGATGTTTCGCGCTCCGCGTTGCGCTGATCGGCAACGCGGCCTTCAGACGCGCCGAGCCGAAGCGCGTAAAGGGACAAAGGGCTCTTCATGGCGAGGCCGACTGGATGAAGATGCGACAAGCGGAGAAGCTTTTTGCCGGTACCGGCGGAATTGTCATTGGCGAATGCTACCGCGTCGACAGGGATAGTACGGCGGAGCAATCGTTTCGAGCGGATGAACGCGAGACCTGGGGCGCTGGCGGCAAATCGCCATTGCTCTGCTTTGATGGGTCATTCGGGTCTTCGCATGGGATCGTCTTCGCCGGATCCGGCGGGTTCAAAACAACATCGGTGACGATTCCGACGGCACTCAAATGGGGTGGCGCGCTGGTCGTCCTCGACCCTTCGAACGAAGTGGCGCCGATGGTCTGTCGGCATCGTAAAGCCGCTGCGCGGCTCATCCGCATCCTCGATCCGAAGGAACCGGAAACCGGCTTCAATGCGCTCGACTGGATCGGTCGGTTTGGCGGGACCAGGGAGGAAGATATCGCCTCCGTCGCATCTTGGATCATGAGCGACAGTGGTGGTCCGCGGGGTGTGCGCGACGACTTCTTTCGCGCGTCGGCGCTACAATTGTTGACCGCGTTGATCGCTGACGTCTGCCTGTCTGGTCACACTGATCAGGAGAAGCAGACCTTACGACAGGTTCGGGCCAATCTGGCGGAACCCGAGCCGAAACTGCGCGAGCGGCTGCAGTCGATCTACGACAGTTCGAACTCCAACTTCGTGAAGGAAAACGTCGCCGCCTTCGTCAATATGACTCCGGAAACCTTCTCCGGTGTCTACGCCAATGCGGTCAAGGAAACGCATTGGCTGTCCTATCCGAACTATGCAGCCTTGGTGTCCGGTTCAAGCTTCGCGACTGACGCCCTTGCCGCCGGGAAGACCGATGTGTTCATCAACATCGACATCAAGACCTTGGAGACGCATTCCGGTCTGGCGCGGGTGATCATCGGCTCGTTCCTCAACGCGATTTACAATCGCCACGGCCAAGTGAAGGGGAGGGCGCTCTTCCTCCTAGATGAGGTCGCGCGCCTCGGTTACATGCGGATCCTGGAAACCGCGCGTGATGCCGGCCGCAAATACGGCATCACGCTGACGATGATCTACCAGTCGATCGGACAAATGCGCGAAACCTATGGCGGCCGCGATGCCGCAAGCAAGTGGTTCGAGAGTGCGAGCTGGATTTCTTTCGCCGCGATCAACGATCCCGACACAGCGGACTACATCTCTAAACGCTGCGGCATGACCACGGTCGAGGTCGACCAGGTCAGCCGAAGTTTTCAAGCGAAGGGAACGTCGCGAACCAGATCAAAACAGCTTGCCGCGCGCCCGCTGATCCAGCCACACGAAGTGCTTCGCATGCGCGCCGATGAGCAGATCGTCTTCACCGCCGGCAACCCACCGCTTCGCTGCGGACGGGCGATTTGGTTCAGACGCGAAGACATGAAGGCTTGCGTCGATGCGAACAGGTTCCACAAAATCGCGCAAGACGCCTGAGCCTGTGGGATCGAGCCGGCGCGAGGAGATCCGACCAAGGCTGATCCAGAACAATGAAGAGTATCGGAGAAATCAGCATCGCGACGACCGAAGGGCGGGATTTCGGGAATTCTCGTCGTGTGAGGGGCGGGAGAGGGGCAGCCGCAGGAGCCTCGACTGAGTACCCGAAGGGAGGCGGGACCGACTGCACCCCGCACCTCGCACACAATTTTGTCGCACTCAGAAGTTCAGTGACGGGCTCAAGATCGAGACAAGTTAAAAAAACGGGGGCGAGGAAGCTGACCGGGGTGAAACGAACGGCGGCTCGTCAGGGACCGCGCGTTCGATACATCACCGATATGAATCGATTCAAGCCAATCGATTCAAAAGTGTCGTTGGACGCGGCCGCCGGCATCGACGATTCTGGCCCCATGATCTCTCAACCCTATCGGCTTTATGTGGAGCGCTCCGATCCATCGAGAAACATGGCACGCTACTATGCCATGTCGATCGAACCGAACCTCTTCGGCGACATTTGTCTCTTGCGGAGGTGGGGCCGCATTGGAACGAAAGGACAGATGATGGTCCATCATTTCGGCCGGGAAGAGGAGGCTGTGCTGCTGTTTCTCGACCTCGTCCGACAGAAACGGAAACGCGGCTATCGACCGCAAGCGTGGCTGTCACAATGACGATCGGCGCGGTGGCTCGCCGGCTTGAGGCCCGACAAGTCTCCGCGCCTCCATAACTGCATAGATTGGCACCATGTTGGTTGCATGTAAAAACCTCCGTCAGAACGGAGGCACTGCGCTGACACGGCCGTCTTGCTCTGCCAGGAGGACCTCGCGCTCTGCCCGTGCAAGTTCAAGCTCGGTCTCGATCTGCCGACGCTCGCCAGCGCCAACGGCGTTCTTGAGCTCGGCCAGCAGTTCTTCGATGTGTTGCTCGATCGTCATCGTCGTCATCTCCTGATGTTTGAGAAAGATGACGTCTGCGGGCGGGGGGAGAGGGCCGGGTCAAGGAGCGCCAGGCGCCCGCAGCGCGGCGGGTGGGGGAGCCGAAATGCGCGAGCATTTTGGGGGAACCGCCCGTCCTTGAGGCGGCCCTTTCACCACGTCAAAATGGGATGATCTGAGCAAATCCCAACCTCTCGTGTGGCAGTGAAAAGCCGGAAACCGGCTCGATGCCTGTGTCCGGCTTCAGACATGAGGCCCGGCCCCGCTGCGTGAGCGGGGCCGGTAGCTCCTCAATCCCGGTTCGGGCGGGACCAGATGAGCTGGTATCCGTCTTCGCCATCGACTTCCGTCAACGTCGCGTAGATCGGAGCCGGGAAGCTCGGGTCGTCGAGCTTGACCGAGAGGTAGTCGCGGTCCTGCTCGGAGCGCTTCTGCCAGGCGGCGCCCAGTTCAACGGCGCCCGCAAAGATGCGGAACTGCGGGCCCTTGTCCGAGGGGGTCTCGACGCGGGCGATACGGGCCTTGACGTTGAGGGCGAGGGTGCGGATTGAGCCGGTGAAGCCGTTTTCGTTTGCGGTGAAGGTGCCGATGGTAGCCATTGTCGTATTCCCTTTTTGCTGTTTCGGGCCGCTCCATTGCGGCCTCGATGGCAGTCGCAAAGGCCGGGGACGATCGGACCGCACCCGAATGGGCCGAAACACCGTGGAGGACGGAGCGGAGAAACTTTCATGTTTCGCGCGGAATGGCGGTGATCCGGGGTTCCCACTCGACATCGTCAGAGTGGGGTGGTCTCCGCCGGGGGATGAAAGTTCTGGAGGGCCGTTGCGGGAGCAAGAGCGAGACGAAGCCGTTCCCCGGGCAGACATGCCCCATCGAGCCGCAGAAGGACTTGGCCTACGACGGCAATGAGAGGAAGAAAGAAATGGACCTCCCTCGGCAGACTTCATGCGCTGGCACGGTCACGCTAGACCCACTCCTGCTAACCGCGACATGGCCGGCCGAATTGCATCGCGCATGTGTCTTCGTCGCATGCTATCGATGACTGTGCCATCGGACAGATTTGAGCAGTCTTCAAGCCGGGCCACAGCACCATCTTTCGGGCGGTCCGCGGTCAACCGGCCTCGAGTGCCAAGGCCACATCCGAAAATTAGGCAGGACGTCGCCCCACGCCGCCAAGAGTAAGGTCCGGCCCAACCCGGCACTCCGGTCTGAACCATTCACGGCCGCTATTTGGACCGGCTGACCTCGGTCAGCGATTTGCGACGCGCGATAAACTCACGAAGAAGGGGAAGGAAGAAGGCCTTGCTCAATCGGCCAAGCGGTGGTTCCGGTTCAAGGTAGAAGGAGCGACCGACGACATCGGTGTTGAATTCATCAAGGATGATCCAGAGCCGGAGGTCTGCATCGAGCCCAGCCCGCCGTTTCTCAATGGCGGGGATCTCCGCGGTAAAGCGAGACTTCTCTGGCTGCTTCGTGGTGATCGCGAAGATCACTACCAAATCTCCATTGGGTCGTGAGAGCCTTACGCCAACCGCGACCGGTCGATCTTTGCGGCCCTCCGTCTCACCCTGGCCGGCTTCTCTCGCCCAAAGATAGGGATAGCGGATTACTGTCGCGGTTTGGATGGCGTCATAGCCGCTCATCGGTTGCCCTCTTCGCTTTCGGCATAGGAATCGACCGCCGCCTCAAATTCGTCGAGCAGTTCGCGCGGCATGGTTTCGAGCGTGCCCACCGATCGCGCATCGGATTGTCGCATCAACCGCTCATAGTCATCGATGTTGAGAAGCACGAGGCGCGGCTTGTTGCGCTGTGTGATCGTCACAGGATGCCGCAAGGCCTCAGCGATAATATCGCCGGATTTTCGGGAAAGATCGCTGGTTGAGTATGAACCACTATGACGTTTCATGCTTATCTCCGTTGTGCCTACGGCGGATCTGAATATTGCGGTTAAAATACAGTAATTACAGCACTGCTGTAAATGCTGTATTTTGCAGATGCTTGGCGCCGCTGCGTGAGCGGGGGCCGGCAGTTCCTTAGTCCCGGTTCGGGCGGGACCAGATGAGCTGGTATCCGCCTTCGCCATCGACTCCCGGCAGCGTCGCGTGGATCGGAGCCAGGAAGCTCAGGTCGTCGAGCTTGGCCGAGAGGTAATCGCGGTCATGCTCGGAGCGCTTCTGCCAGGCGGCGCCGAGTTCAACGTTATGTGGTGCACCACATAACTCTGAGAACGTGATTATGCGGAGTTCCGGTCGCTGAAGGCTGGATTTGTCGGCGGTCACGGGGATGCTGCTCCGCATAATTTCACCGAAATTTGCGCGGCAAGCGTTGGTATCTTCAGCCTGACGCCGCCTTGGCATATGGTCGGTCGAGACGTGAATTGTGAGAAGCTGAGATCTTGGCGGATGCGGGTGAAACTTCCGACGAAATCGCACGCGTTAGACGGCGGTTAGCCGCTCTGGATGCGGAGCGGATGGCGCTTGCCCTCGAATTGGAAACACTTGAGCGAAAGTTGATATCCGGTCACCAGGCTGGTGAGCGCACCTTGTTCACCGATGCTCCAGTTACGAACGGCTCGCCTTCGTCTGAGAAAATCGCCCTGTTCCGAAGTCTGTTCGCTGGGCGTTCCGATGTCTTCCCGACGCGATGGGAAAACAGGAAGACTGGAACCTCGGGATACTCGCCGACGTGTTCGAACGAATGGGCAAAAGGGATTTGTGGCAAACCGAAGGTGAAATGCGGCGAATGTCCGCATCAGGCCTTCATCCCAACGTCCGAGGGCGTCATCGAAAAGCACCTTCGCGGCGGCGATGCGCGGTCTGGCGACTTTGTTGCCGGCGTATATCCATTGCTACAAGATGAAACATGCTGGTTCCTAGCAACTGACTTCGACAAGGAAAACTGGGCGGATGACACCAGAGCACTGCTGGCTACGTGTCGTGCAAAAGGAATTGCCGCCGCACTCGAACGGTCGAGATCGGGGAACGGGGGGCATGTCTGGATATTCTTCTCCGAACCTGTTCCGGCGAAAATTGCGCGCCAACTGGGTGCGGCCTTGATTACTGAGGCGATGGAGAAACGCCCCGAGATCGGCTTCACATCCTATGACCGTTTTTTTCCCAATCAGGATACGATGCCGCTCGGCGGCTTCGGCAATCTGATCGCACTTCCCCTTCAAAGAAAGGCCCGCGAAATTGGCAACAGCGTTTTCGTCGATGACGACCTACGGCCTTATGACGACCAGTGGGCCTATCTATCGTCTTTGCCGAGGCTATCGGCAGACTCGGTCTTCAAGGTCGCTGACGAGGCTGAATTGTCTGGGCGGGTCTTGGGCGTTCGGATGCCGGTCGATGACGAACATGCCGACGAGCCGTGGAAGATGTTGCCGTCACGTCGTAGCGAGCCGCGGCGAATAGAGGCTCCGATCCCACCCAGTATCAAGGTCGTAGTCGCAGATCAGATCTATATCGATAGGACAGAGCTTCCGCCGGCGCTGATTGCGCAGTTTGTACGTCTGGCAGCATTCCAGAACCCTGAATTCTACCGCGCACAAGCGATGCGATTGCCAACATTCGGCAAGCCGAGGATCATCTCATGCGCTGAGCTTCACTCTCTTCATGTCGGTCTTCCAAGAGGCTGCATCGACGAAACGGTTGAGCTCATTAGAAGCCATGGCGCGATCGCTATCTTGGAGGATCTCCGCGAAGATGGAGAGGCTCTACCAGCCGGCGTCTCGTTCCAAGGGGAGCTACGCCGGCCACAGTCGCGGGCCTTTGATGCTCTTGTGGCCAACGATTACGGTGTGCTCGCCGCCACGACCGCCTTCGGCAAGACGGTTGTGGCCGCCGCCCTTATTGCACATCGCGCGCGCAATGCGCTGGTTCTCGTCCATCGCAGGGAGCTTCTGACCCAATGGGTGGAACGCCTGAGTTCCTTTCTGTCCATTGACCCAAGGCAAATCGGCATAATCGGAGGAGGGAAAAGAAAGCCGACAGGGATCATCGATGTGGCGCTAATCCAAAGTCTGGTGCGGAACGGTGAAGTCGAGGACATTGTCGGCGAATATGGTCATCTGATTGTCGATGAATGTCACCACCTGTCCGCCGCAAGCTTCGAGCTGGTCGCCCGGAGGTCCAAGGCGCGATACGTCGTTGGTTTGTCAGCCACGGTTGCTCGAAAAGACGGGCATCATCCGATCATCTTTATGCAATGTGGCCCCGTCCGCCATCGGGTAGATGCAAGGGTCCAGGCTGCCGAGCGTGGAATTCGCCATCGCGCGCGTGATCGGTCGACAAAATTTGACCTGCCAGCGTCTCTGGCGTCGGTTGAACGACCGTCAATGCCGGCAATTTACGCGGCCCTAGCGCAAGACCACAGCCGAAATGACCTGATATTCGATGATGTGCTGAAATCTCTCGAGGCCAGGCGTTCGCCGATTGTTTTGACGGAGCGGAGAGATCACCTCGACTACCTACAGCAGAGATTCTCACCATTTGTGAAAAATCTCGTGGTCTTGCGCGGTGGCATGTCAGCGAAAGACCGCACGCTGGCCAAGACAGCATTGAACGTCAGCGACGATGAGGAGCGTCTCATACTTGCGATAGGCCGATACATCGGGGAAGGCTTCGATGACGCCCGGCTCGACACGTTGTTCCTGACCATGCCGATCGCCTGGAAGGGAACTCTGGCGCAGTATGTCGGCCGTCTGCACCGCCAGCATGATGGTAAGAAGGACGTCCTTGTCGTCGATTATGTCGATGGCACCGTTCCGGTGCTGGCCCGGATGGCCGCAAAACGCCGACTGGGCTATCGCGCGCTGGGCTATGTCATCGAATGATGGCGCCCCGCTGTGAGCGGAGCGCCATCGCTCCAGAATCGGGACTATGCGGAGCAGAATCCCCCGTGACCGCCGACAAATCCAGCCTTCAGCGACCGGAATCCCGCATAATCAGGTTCTCAGCAAAATCGACGGAGCCGGCGAAGATGCGGAATTGCGGGTCCTTGTCCGAAGGGTTATCGACGCGGGCGATGCGGGCCTTGTCGTTGAGGGCGAGGGTGCGGATCGAGCCGTTTGAAGCCGTTTTCGTTGGAAGTGAAGGTGCCAACGGTCGCCATTGTCATGTTCCTTTCTGCTGTTTCGGGTCCGCTCCATTGCGGCCTCGATGGCAGCGGCAAAGGCCGCTGACAATCGGACCGCACCTGACATGGGCCGGAACAACGTGGAGGGCGGCGCGGAGACACTTTCTTGTTCGCGAGGAATGGCGGCAACCTGGCGCAGCTGTTCTCCCCGTCAGAAATGCCCCATCGAGTCTGCGGACAGGGCGCCGGCGCCAATAAAAAGCGGATAGCGCGCTGGTGTGTGGCTCGAATTAGAGAGCAGTCCGGATGTCGGCTCATCGGCGGACCGCAGTCACAGCGCTATTTAACTCAGACCATACTAGGTCCTTCGACCCGGTCCGAGTTGGGTCAGGTGCCCTTGGTCGGTCAATGCACGTAGAAGATCTTTGACTGTGTTTCGGCTTACACTGTCGCTTAACTTTCCTTCGATGCATGTAGACTATCCGATGCTTTCGATCGTTGCCCCCCGTCCACTTGAAAGTCGATCCGGAGCCATACGGCCCAAAGCACGCCATGCGCCTTTGAACTCGTCAACCCCGACAATCAATGACAGGATTTCTGGCGTGATCCGCTGTTAATAGAGGTCGATCGCCGGCATCCACTAATCCATCCGTTTCCATCCGAAAAGCCGGAAACCGGCTCGATGCCTGTGTCCGGCTTCAGACGTGAGGCCCGGCCCCGCTGCGTGAGCGGGGCCGGTAGCTCCTCAATCCCGGTTCGGGCGGGACCAGATGAGCTGGTATCCGTCTTCGCCATCGACTTCCGTCAACGTCGCGTAGATCGGAGCCGGGAAGCTCGGATCGTCGAGCTTGACCGAGAGGTAGTCGCGATCCTGCTCGGAGCGCTTCTGCCAGGCGGCGCCCAGTTCAACGGCGCCCGCAAAGATGCGGAACTGCGGGCCCTTGTCCGAGGGGGTCTCGACGCGGGCGATACGGGCCTTGACGTTGAGGGCGAGGGTGCGGATTGAGCCGGTGAAGCCGTTTTCGTTTGCGGTGAAGGTGCCGATGGTAGCCATTGTCGTATTCCCTTTTTGCTGTTTCGGGCCGCTCCATTGCGGCCTCGATGGCAGTCGCAAAGGCCGGGGACGATCGGACCTCACCCGAATGGGCCGAAACACCGTGGAGGACGGAGCGGAGAAACTTTCATGTTTCGCGCGGAATGGCGGAGACCACCCCACTCGACATCGTAAGAGTGGGGTGGTCTCCGCCAGGGGATGAAAGTTCTGGAGGGCCGTTGCGGGATCAAGAGCGAGGCGAAGCCGTTCCCCGGGCAGACATGCCCCATCGAGCCCGCGGATGGTGCCACGACGGTTTGTGAAAAGGGATATGACGGTGGCGATTGACATCAGACGCCCCGACCGATAGCTGCACCGCGTCGACCCTGACAGCCAGGACAACGGCAATACATGCTTCACTCAGATCCTCGGGCAAGGCCAACTTGCGAGACCAACTTGTAGCGATAAAGTTATGACGCGATTCGTCGCCTGGAGGAAAAATGCGTCAGCAGACAAAGCCGTTCATCGTTGAGATCAAGCATTCCCGAAAGCCGAAAACCGGCATGCATAAACCGTCGATCTGGGGGAAACTGGACCTGAGCGTCGCCGATAGCCCCATGGACCAGGTGGAGCCGGTCGTGGAGCCGGCCACCGCCGAAAGCGGCGACCGGCCTTAAGCTGTCAGACGACGAAACCGTCAAACCGCATCTCGCATTTCCGTCCCCTCGGGCTGAAGCCCGTGGAGAAAGGCGACCGCGCGCTGCGCGTGCGCCGCCGCCTGAAAGATTGCCCGCTTGTCTTCGGCGAGGACATTGAGCCAGGACTGTAGATAGGATGCGTGATCCGGCCGCGGCTCGAGCTCCGGGGCGATGCCGAGGTCGGCGCAAAGGAAGCAACCGCCGAGCTCCGAGATCAGCTCTTCGCGAGCGCGTTCGCTTTTGTCCTTGCTGTAGCGAGACAAGTCACGCCCAACCCGTTCGGTCGGTGCCGTCCAGTGGGTCGCCTCATGGCTAAGGGTCGCGTAGTAGCTTGCCGCATCCTTGAATGTTTCGAACGGCGGCATCTGAATCAGGTCGAGACCTGGGGCATAGAATGCCTGGTTACCGCCGTGGCGGATGATTGCGCCAGTATTGCGGAAAAACCGGTCCACTTGCCCGATTCGTTGAACGGGATCGGGGACCGCTTCGGAGCGATGATAGTAATGGTCGGGCAGCCCATCGATCTGCTCGATATTGAAGACGGAATAGGCCTTGAGGAAGGGGATTTCCCGATCGATCTCGCCGCCATTGCCATTGCCATTGCCATCGGCTTCGGATTTCGTGAACCGGCTTGCGAACACGACCGTCGATCCCGTTTCGCCCTTTCGGACGGCCGCACCAAGCTCGAGCGCCTGCTTGAACGTCATCCATATCGAGGAGCTGAACCCTCGCGACATCTGCTCTGACCAGAGAAGAAGCACGTTCATGCCCGAATAAGGCTGTCCGTTATACCGCAACGGTCGGGTGATGCGGCCATTCGTGTTGGCCGCGTTCCACGGTTTCATCCACGGCCGGACGCCGTTTGCAAGTTCCTCGATGATCTTGTCGGTGATCCGGGAATAGATGTCGGCGTGCCGGCCTTCGATTTTCCTGCTCATCTTCTTGCCTCCACTTCCTGGGAACCGCGCCAATCGCGGTCCCGTCGCGAAGACCAGAGGCAGGAGCCCACAAGCGGGCGACATGCACCGGAACGGCCGAAACATCCGTGGAGGACGGCGACGCCGTTGCATGTCGCTGGCGGCTCCTGCAGGTCCGAAGCCCAAGACGGGCCGCGTCGACCCGGTCTTCAACTCCTCTCTTTTGCCTTCCCGTCCCTGGAGACCGCATTAGAAATGCGGCCGGTCGGTGAGGGTCGGCGCTGTCAAGTTGAAGCAGGCGGGGCGAGCCCGCCTGGAACCGATCAGTCGAATGCTGACATCTGCGCCTCTGCGGCCATGCGGTTGACGGATTGACCATGGTTCTCGATCGGGCGGTCGAATGGCTTCCAGCTCTCACCTACAACATGGCTGTAGGCAGCAACGGCGCCTTCGGCAGCCATCCGCAGCGCGTGGGCCTGGACGCCCATGTCGGCGGCAAACTCTCGCTTGCGGTGAGCGGCGCTGTCATAACCGACCGGACCGTCGAGATCCTCGTCGCGAGCGTCGTTTGCGGCTTTCGCCGTGGCGTCCCGTGCCTCGGTGACGGCTTTGCTATAGAATTGACCTGCGCCGTGGGCGGACCCGACAAAGGCACCGACGATCCGCTGCAGGTGGATCTGCATGGCCCGTTCGCCGAGACCCTCACTCAAGGCATCTGCTGTCTCGCAGATGAGACGCTCGTGAAGATCACGGATACCGTCGCTGTCGATGACTGCAGTCCCGAAGCTTTCTGTGATCTTGAGCGTCTGGGCGGCGTCCGGGCAGGTGAGCCGGACCATTTCGACGGTGGCGCCTTTGCGAAGCTGGACGGTGCGGGTGGCTTGGCGAGGATTGGTAGCGGGCTTGGCCATGTCTCTTCCTTTCGAACCCGAAGCGGGTCCGGCCCGTGCCGGCTTGCCCTTCGGTGCGGTCGCCCAGAGCCAGCGGAAGACGGACGTTTCAAGGTCCGGACACGGCAGGAAAAGCGGAGCCGATCTGCGGGCAAGCAGGGCAATTGCCCTCGCGAAGTTCACGCGGGTCTGCTCTGCGCAGGAAGACGGGTGCCGGCCGCCACGCGGCGCTATAGCGGCCTTGAAGCGCACGGCCGCTGGTTCAGACCGCAACAAAACCGAAGGACAGACCGTCACGGGTCGCCCAATCGAAGGCGAATGGGAGAGTGTCCAGGCACGCCGACTCATTCCTCACCTCTGCGGCGACCATCAACCGCCATCACTGGGCTACCATCGACCTGGTCCGGTACGTTCGCTTGGGGTAATCGGTAGGTTTGAAGCCAGCTCGGACCGCGGGTATTTCGAAGACCGCGAAGGCTCCCGCCATCGTCAGAGGGTGCGCCGCCCATCCAAGCGTTATTCAGGATGCTCTTCCAGCGCCGGGACCGCGTATTGCTCGAGGTTGAGTTGCGGCAATCATTGACGCTTGGGCTTTTCAGGCAACTGTAGCTGTCTCTGGGAGAGCTGTCCCGCGTCTTTCATGCGCGGCAGCCGAGCTTCGTTTGGACGCGCGGACATTGAAATCTCCTGTGCTTGAAAAGCAGAGCGCCGCCGGAGTGACCGGCGGCGGGAGGGGGACAATGCTGAAGGTTCGAAACTATTCGGCCGCAATGCCGAAGGCGGTCTCGCGATCGTCGAGCGAACCGGCGTCCTCATCGAGACCGCCGCCATCGGACGTAGCCCCATTGTGATCGGCCTCCCATTCGATCCGCCCGCTGTCAACGCCATCGGCAGCGTCTTCCACGCCGGCGCCTGCGTAATCAGCATGCCGGATGAGATCGGACACGTCCTTAGGGTCAGGCGCGAACAATGCGGCTGGATGGATCAACGTCGCGTCCCCGTTAAAGTGCTCAACGAGAGCAGCCCGGGTTTCGCGCACACGTGCGCGCGGCTGGATGTTGGCGTCCATTGCAGTGGATTCGAGTGCCTGCCGTGACAGGCATGCGAGGAAGTCCTCCGTACCCATGTTCGGCAGATAGCAATCCGCGCCGATTGCCGCGCCGGCAACGCGCGAAACCACGCCACTGTCCGACATACCGCGCCGGCATGAGAGCACATCGGTCAACGCCGCGCGCGCAGCAACGCGCACCGTATCCATGTCGAAAGAGAGTCGTCCGTCCTCGTTGAACAGACGGGCGGCGTGGCGTGTGAAACGCTTCGGACCAAACACATGGTCGTTGGCGCCGGAGTCGACACGCACGTTCTGGCTCGCGAATGCAAGCACGAGGAGTGCCATCAGCATGTCATCCTCAATCGGCGCGCGGGCGAGCGCCTCATGAAGCGCATCAGTGCGGAAGTCACCGATCATGTCGTGACCCTTCTGGGTCACGTCCGGGCGCGCCTTGATGATTGCGGTGCCGTCTTCGACTTCACCATCCGCCGGTGCAGCCGTCTGTCCCTTTGGCTCTTTCGCTTCCGGCATCCGGTAGTGCACCGTCTGAACCTTGCCGTCACGGTCGAGGTAAAGGCCGGTATGGTCGCCCTTGCCCGGCTTGCCATAAACATGCTCTGCCTTCTTAGGCAATTCAGGTTGGCCCCAGTTGGTGGTTTCGACGATGGTGCCTTTCTTTGGAAGATTGTTCGCCATCCACTCCTGCTGAGCACCGAGGAACGCCTCGACGTTGGTTGTGAAGCGGTTGTCCTGGTCGGCCGGCCCGAAGAGGTCGTCTGCCCATTCGATACCATAGGCGTCACGAAGGTCGTCGCCGAAGCGCGCGTCGCGGGCAAACATTCGGGCCTTCGAAAGGCCGTTGGCAATCTGCCACCATTTTGCAGTATCGCCCTTCTTCGGCTTATGCGCCTTCCAGACCTCCTTCTGATCATCGAGAGACGCGGCCGCAATCGTTCTGAGTTGCTGTTCATTCGGCATGTCGCCCTTGGCCATCTGATCGAGCAGCGCCGGCAGAACATTGGCAAGCAGCCGCAGCTTGCGGATCTGGCGGACGGGCAGCGCCAGCGCGACGGCGATCGCTTCCTCGGTCCAGCCAAGGGCGACCAGGCGCTCAACACCGCGCCATTGATCGACCGGGTTGAGCGGCTCGCGGGCGATGTTCTCGACCATTGAGCGCATGGCGCCGTTGTCATTGGCCGCCTCCTCGACGAGCACCTCGATTTCTTCGAGGCCCGCCGCGATCGCCGCCTGCACGCGCCGGCGCCCTGCCTGAATGGCATAGCCGTTTCCGCCATCCACTTGCGGCGAAACCACAGGCGGCTGGATGATGCCGACGGCTTTCACCGTGGCGAGTAGAAGCGCGTCGGCCTGTGGGGAAGATTTCGACCGCCTGATGTCATCGGGATTTTCGTTCAGCGCACGCGGGTCGATCTTGATGATTTGCATGGGGAAGCTCCTTTTCCGGGTGCGGAGCGACGTTCGTGCCGCTCCTTCCTGTCTTCATTTCTTTGCGAAGACACTTCCCGGACTGCGGAGCGGACGGAACGATGCAAGCGCGGGCGAGCGTCCCTGCTGCGCGACACGAGCGGGGCTCAAGAGCCCTGCGAAGGACGCGTCAGCCGGGATCGCGCAGGCGGCGTTTGAGCGCAGCGCCATTGGGAGGCCCGCTCTGCAACCACTTTGCTCAAGCTCTAACTCTTTGCTTTTCTCGATTGCACCTGCAGATGCAGGGCATTCCTTGAAGCAGGTGAATTTTCTTGAGAGCCGCAGCGAGCTCCACCACCCCGATACGTGAGCCCCCGCCGGCAACAAAAAAGGCGCTCGACCCGGATGGGGAGCGCCCTTTTTGACCCGGACGGTATCGAACATGGCGAGAGACTCGCAACAAGATGCCGTTCAAACGGGAAGTGCACGGCATTTACTTGCGGACCGGATGGATTTCAAGTGCGCCCCTCAAGAAAAAAGGGCCGACGGAAAACCGCGGCCCATAAGGTATGAAGGTCATTCAACCTCCAGAGGGGAACAGCCGGTGCGGCGGCAATTGGAAGGAAGGCCGCCATGTGCATCAGCTGGGGGCAGAATGCCCGGTTTTTGATCTCGTCGAAACCAATTATTGTGCAAGGCAGCCATGCAGATGCTGCACCACATCCAAAACAACGCCTTCCGGATCACTTCGATTTACTCAGTCTGCTCGCGGTTCCGAGCCTGTGTCGTCACTGCCATCAGCTGCAAGCGCCGCTTCCACTTCTTTTAGCGTGCGGCGCGTCTCAGCCAGCTCCTCAGCAAAGGCGAACTGACCGCCGTCGCGCAAACGATAGGATGTGAGGCGCTGCCGCACTTCATCCAACTGCTTTCGATAACGCCTCTGTTCATCGTCGAAGCCACCCAAAGCGTGCTCAATCCGGGTGATCGCGCCAAGCGGGGTGACGGTCACCGCCAGATCGATCTCACAATCAGCCCCGGTTCGCTGCAGAACAGTCTGATAGTGGTACCCATCCTTGCCGATGCGCTCGCCATCAAAGACGAGTTCAAATCCGCCAATCGTGGCCAGATGGACCGTGCCTTGCCTCTGGAGTTGGACGAGCGTGAGGATCTCTTTCATCATTGCGCGGCCGGCTTCCTTGCGCTCGGTGTAAGACGTGCCAAGAGCGACCATCGCAAAGGCGTCGCCACCGGTCGGGATAAGACGCTCGATGTCCTTGCCGATTTCATCAATCCGGCGTGTCGAATGTTCGATATCCCGCTCAGCATCGCGGATCTGCCTGCGCACGGCGTAAAGGTCGTCGTCATGCGCGGCCCGAAGGCGCTCGAGACGGGCGATGTCGGCTTCAAGACCAGCTTTCTTCATCAGGCGCTCGTCGCCCGACGCAATCGCCTTGGCCATCGCGAACTGGTTTGCCTGGCCTTCGCCCAGGTCCTCCAGCCGCCGGATGGAGGTATCGCCGGAAAGTGCGGCGGCGATGAAGCGCGCCTTTCGTTCATTGTTCTGCCACATCGAGGCGTCGAGCGAGCCTTGCGTGGCATAGGCGAAGATATCGACGACGTCGTTCTGGTTGCCCTGCCGGACTATGCGGCCTTCGCGTTGCTCGATCTGGGATGGAAGCCACGGCACGTCGAGATGATGGAGTGCCTTGAGCCGAAGCTGCGCATTGACGCCAGTGCCCATGGTCTCCGAGCTACCGATAAGGAAACGTACGCGGCCGGCACGGACATCGCCGAACAGCCTCTGCTTGGCCTCGGTCTTCTTGAAATCCTGCATATAGGCGATCTCCGATGACGGTACGCCGAGACGAACCAGTTCGTCGCGGATCCAACGGTAGGCAGAGAAGCCTCGCGATTTCTCGAAATTGATCGTGCCGAGATCGCAGAAGATCATCTGTGCTGCACCGGGCGCTCATAGGCTTTACAGTCCGGGCGGAGATAAGTGCTTGCGGACGTCTCCTGCCAAATGCGATATGCGTTCTGGATCAGGAGATTGAGCTTGTTGTCTGGCTCATTGTCGCTCGCCGGCAGAACCAGACGGAGATCGATCGCAGCGTGGCGACCGTCGGTGATGATCGACAGCAAGATGTCATCGCCGGGCTGTGCTGGCCCTTCGCGCTCTTCAATCGCCTTGATGCGACTTTCCAGAAGCTGCTGATAGAACCTGAATGCCGCCGTCGGCGGAGCAGTCAGTATCTGTCGGCGACCGGTTGAAATTTCCGGCACCCGCACATATTCGCGAAGATCTGACGGCATCACCACGTCCGCAAACCGGCGGAACATCGAAATCAGCTCAGGAACGTTGACGAAGGACGCGAACCGGCTGACAGGCTTGTATTTGCCGGACGGCTGGATTTCGAGCTCCGTCACGGTGTCGCCGAAGCACGAGGCCCAGGCATCGAACTCATGCAGGCCTCGCTCGTGCAGGTCGTCATATCCAAGAAGCCGCTGCATCGAGAACATCTCTCCAAGCGTGTTGGTGATGGGCGTACCGGAGGCAAGCACCAGCGCACGGCCCGGGTTCTTCGTTTCGATGAAGCGGGATTTGACATAGAGATCCCACGCGCGCTGCGAGCCGTTCGGATCGATGCCCTTGAGCGTCGACATGTTCGTTGCAAAGGAGAGTTTGCGGAATTCCTGCGCTTCATCGACGATGATCTGGTCGACCCCGATTTCGGAGATGGTGAGAAGGTCGTCCTTGCGGGACGTGAGTGCCTGCAGGCGCTCTTCAAGTCCTTCCTTTAAATGCTCGAGCCGCTTGCGCGACACGCGGTCCTTGCTGTCGACCTTGTTCAGAAGCTCCTCGTAAAGCTGAAGCTCATCCTGGATCATTTGCTGTTCGAAGGCTGACGGCACGCCGATGAACTTGAAGGCGGAATGCGTGATGATGATCGCATCCCAGGTCGCGGTCGCAGCACGGCTCAGGAACCGGGCACGTTTGTCCCTGGAAAAGTTCGTCTCGTCAGCAACGAGGATGCGGGCGTTCGGATAGAGCGCGAGGAACTCGCGTGCCGCCTGCGCAAGGCAATGACCGGGGACGACCATCATCGCCTTGGCAACCAGGCCAAGCCGACGTTGCTCCATCACGGCCGCCGCCATCGTCATCGTCTTGCCGGCGCCGACGGCATGGGCGAGGTACGTCGAGCCATCAGCGATGATCCGCCAGATACCGCGCTTCTGATGAGCATAAAGAACGAAGGCGCCTGAGGCGCCGGGAAGTTTGAGATGGGAGCCGTCGAATGCGCGTGGCGCAATATTGTTGAAGCGATCGTTATAGACGCGGGCGAGCCGATCGGTGCGATCGGCATCGGTCCAGATCCAGCGCTCGAACGCGGTTCGGATTTTCTGCAGTTTCTCGCGAGCCGCTTCGGTATCAACGACGTTCAGCACGCGCCGTTCGCCGCCAACATCCTTGAAAATGTCGAAGATCTGAGGGACGCGACTGTTGAGTGCATCCGAAAGCAGCTCGCCGGCATGCCTGCGACTTGTCCCCCACTCAGACGTACCTGCGGCAGAGTAGCCGAGTTGACGTGCTTCCACAGTCCAGGAGCCAAGCTCCGGCATGTGGTGGATGCGGATGTCCGCCGCCATCGTCTCCTTGACGAAGGCAACGACGTCGGCGGCCGCGATCCACGGAGCACCAAGGCGAGCGGTGATGTCCGACGGCCTAAGGTCTGCCGGCTGTACCGCCTGCAGGGCACGCACGTTCCGCTGGAAGGCAGGATCGAGATTGGCCGCTGCCTCCGCGACAGCGAGCTTCGAGCGAACCTGCCCAGAGAGATAGGCGTCAGCGGTCTGCCAGACACCGTCGGCGGGGTTTCGAAAGACGGTTTCGCCGAGTTGATCGACTACGGCCTCGATATCGCAGTGAAGCAGTTCCGCGATGTGATCGAGGTCGACACAACCTTGTTCGTTGAGAACGACGGCAAGTGCGTCGGCGGCGCTGGACACGATGGGTGGGGAAGGGCGTGCGATCACCCGTTCGCAGAAGATCGGACCGGGCTTGGCCGTGTCGGTATCAAGATCGTAGTCCTCGATCGATGCCACGAGCCAGCAATCGGGATCGTCACGGAAGGGTGCGAGGTTCGGCTGCCGGTCGACCTCGCGCACCTCGCCACTATCTGCATCCTCCCGGATCGAGACTTCGGTGCGGTTGATCGGTCCGAAGTCGCGAACAAAGCTCGACCAGGCGATCCGAAGCCGAACCTGAGCATCACGCCATGGGTGATCTGCCTCTTGGGCTTTCAAGACGTCCCGCACAGCGTCTCGGATGGGGATCAGCTTGCTGATGATCCGGACATGCTTCTCGGAAAGCCCTTCACTGCTCCGGCTCTTGCGGACATCGATTGCGATCGGAGCACCATCGACGATCTGCATGAGGTCATGCTTTTGGTCGATGAAATAGCTGCCCTCACGCACCTTGGCGTTGCCGGACATGACGTCGACGACCTCCGCCAACTCATCCTCAAGATCGAGATCGATAGCGCTCGGCTCGCCATCGTAAATGTCCTCAGGAAAGCGGCCGATGGCAGCGTTCAACAGCACTTCAAGATCCTCACCCGCGCGCGGCCGGCAAGTATAGGTTTCGCCGAACGGGCCAGACGTCAGGGCATGATCGCCAAGCACAAAATCCGGGTGGCGCACAAACCAGCGGTTCACTCGGATCGCGCCTTCGTCTTCCGATGCGCCCCGAACCTCGTCCACATCGAGCCAAGAGACGTCGCCCTCGGGCTCGTCTGTCTTCCGCTTCCTGAAGAAGAGTATATCGACAACCGTGTCGGTCCCTGCGTCACGCCGGAAGCTGCCTTGGGGCAGCCGGATGGCCGCAATGAGGTTGGCGGATTTGGCGATGTGCGCTCGTGCGGTGCTATCCCACTTGTCCATCGTGCCGGCGCTGGTGACGAAGGCTGCAAAGGCTCCCGGCTTAAGCAGATCGATGGATCGGGCGACGAAATAGTCGTGCAGACGCAGACCGAGCGACCGATAGCTCCGATCAGAACGAACTGTGCGGTCGCAGAAGGGGGGATTGCCGATGGCAAGGTCATAGATCGGCGCGAGATCCACCCTCGCAAAATCGCCATTGACGATCCGTGCGCGGGGCTGAAGCAGCCGTGCGATCCGGTCTGTCACGGGATCGAGTTCAATCCCGGTGACATAAGCACGATCCCTGAACTGCGGGGGCATCAAGGCCGGAAACAGGCCCGTGCCGATCCCCGGTCCAAGGATCCGGCCGCCGCGCCAACCAAGGCGCTGAAGTCCAGCCCAGATCGCCCGGACGATGAACTCCGGCGTGAAATGCGCATATTGAGTGCAGCGCGCGAGCGACGCGTAGTCCTCGTCATTCACCGCCGCCTCCAGTGAACTGCCGAGCTCGTTCCAGCCGTCTTTGAACGCTGCCTCACCGGGTCGACGAAACATGCCGTTCGCCAGCTCTGACGCGCCGAAGCCCGTAAAGCGAATCAACCGCTTCTGATGCTCCCGCGTAACCGGCACATTGTTTCGCAAAATCTCATTGGCGGTCAAAATGGCCGCAACGTTCACCCGCGCCCGCTCCTTCCAAGTCCTGGCCAGGCTGCGATCCTCTCCATCGAGATGGAAGTTCTCACGCTGCCCTGGACTGCGCGGCTCCGATCTCGAAACCGCGCCGATGGCACGCGCCGGAGCTGGCGAGGATGGTGGTGGATCCGGATCGTCGTCATTGACGGCGACCGGGTCGAACCCGCCAAGCGCAGTCACGCAGAGTCCAAGGCCAGACGAAAGGACAGAGGTACCTGATATGCCGAGAGAGAATGGGTCGTTGCTCATCAAGAAATTCCTTCAAGGATGCGCAAAACCGTCCGCCGTAAACGGCAGGCGTCGGATGCGCGGGTTTGGAAAAGAGCGGTGCCGGGCTTAAGCCACGAGCGGCGCTGGGAGATGTCGCAGCTGAACGGGCAGTTTCGCCGAGATCTCGTCGTCGGTCAGATCGCTCAAAAGCTTGTGAAAGGCGCGCCTTGGTTCGCCGCACAGGACAACGGTTCTTTGGCCCCGAACGGGTTGCGGCCAACGGTCGTCTGCATAACCACGATAGGCTTCCGTGGTGCTGCTCCAGATATGTTCGAGGCACTCATCTCGCGTCATCGTGCGCACAGGCCGGCATTCACGCTCAAGGATCGCAAGCCGCATGGCCTCTGTGGACCCGCGGTCCGAGAGATCACAATAGCCATGAAAACGTCGGTCCACGCCATCGATCCCCAGTGCGAAGAACACTGATGTTAACGAGCCGGTCAGGAACTCGCGAATCGCGAACATAGAGCCATGGATCCAAAGCGGCGGCAGAATTTCGAACATGTAATCGTGTGCGGCTTCGGTGACCTCGAACCACTCGCCGGCATAGAGTGCGGATGCGCCATCCTCCCATCGGCTAGGCCGCTGGGCGTGGCGATCGAACAGCGAGAACATCTGTTGGCGCGTGGCCGTTCCCTGGAAGACCTTCCGGATCGGACTGAGGATTGTCATCTGCAGCTCCTTCTGTGCTTTGCCGGATCGAAGGGCTGCGGATCCTCACGACCTCACTCTTCTCTTCGATCCTTCATGACACCTCCCTGTCGCCGGCATCCCGATCGGCCGGGTCCAGGGCCGGCGAAGCCGGGCGAAGCTTCCCTTGATGCGGCCGGTGGGAATACGGTACGTCTCCCTCCAATTTCCGCTCCATTCTCTCCTTCTCCCGCTGCTTCAAGACTTCATTCCAATCATCGGCTGAGGGACGAAGCCGGAGCCATGTGCAGCCGACGTCGTCTGACAATGCGCGAAGCCTGTCAGCGTAGGCGTCGCCTTGAGAATTGGCGTCCGTCGCCGCCACGAGTTGCACGTCCGGTCCTGCTGCCAGCAAGCGTAAAGCTGCCTCGGTCGCCGGCGCCCAGCCACCGCCGGTACTGAGATAGAGTGTGCCGTCCCGCATCCCTTCGAGGGCAGCCAGGCTCATGGCATCGATTGCCGCCTCGGTCACACAGAGGCGAAAGGCGTAGCTGCAGCCAAGTCGGAACAGGGTCTTACGGCCGCCCGTCGCAAAGCCGCGCCATTCCGGTCCGCGGGCCTCCCATCCGCAAACAGCACCCGTCTCGCCGGTGTGTGCCGCCCACATGCTTCCAAATGGCCCCTCACGCAGGGTACCGTGGCCGATCGCAGCCCGGATGATAGAGGCAGGAATAGAACGCTGCCAACGCAGATAGCGCCATGACGCTGAGCCCGGCCATGGCGGTCTCCGGAGGGCCCAAATTTCGGATATGGATGTGAGGTCGGCGAGCGCGCGATCTTCGTGGACCCAGATGGACTGCGACGGCTGAGCGCCCGCAAGGGCGCCAACCCGCTCACATGCTTCAAGAAAAGCGCAATTCTCGAGACAGGCCATCAGGCTAAAGACGTCGCCCTTCTCCGCGCCAAGGGGATTGAACCATCCCCGCCCGGCATGCGTGACGATGATGATCTCGCTGCCACGGCGATACTTCATGGCACGCCTTGTGCTCTCTTTGATATCAAGGGCGAAGCCGAACGCCTCCACCACGGTTTGGCAGCCCACTGTTTCCCGCAGCCGCTCGATCTCGCTTCTATTCATCTTTCCCTCCTCCGGTCGCTACCCGTCGATCGGCCTCTCATCTCTTTTCTTCCCGTGAATATCGCGGGCCAACTTCCACCGGCCGCGAAGAGCAAAGGCTGCAAGGGCGTGGCTGGCAATTGTCGGATTCACCAATGCTTGCGTCCCGGCCACGGCGAAGCCTCCCTTGCGGCCGCCGGCTCGCAAGCGGCAGCCGGAACGGCCAACAAGCGACGGCAGCGGCGGCTCAATGAGCCGCCCAGGGATGAAACTCATGGATGACCTCGAGATCGTCGCTTGCGTCGATCTCGTCAGAGGGAAGGACGCCATATTCACCGTCGACTTCGAAGACGGTGACCGGGACCATCAGGTCGCGGGAAAGCTGGAAGGCGTGGGCCTGTGCGAGAGAAAGATCGTGCGACATCTGTGAGGCTCCATCTGGGGGCGGGCCAATTCCCGCTTGATGGCTCCCCAAAGGGCCCGGAAACGGGCGCGATCACCGCGGCGGCGATAGCCGAGAGCGGCCGCAGCTGGCTAGCGGACCCCTTGCGGGTTGATCGTGGAAGATCCGGAACCGGGCCAGGACACCATCACAAACAAGCGGGATTGGAACGCTCTGAATTGCGGGCCTCTCTTTGAGCCGTCGATTTCATGTCGCACCTCTACCGCGCTGGCCACCGTGCAGTGGCAAGACGTTGACCGGTCTGGATGCGCGCGGCCCGGGCACAGTCGTGACCTCGCAGATCCAATCCGTAAACCGTCATCAACACGCGAGATTGACTCTTTTTTGCGTCCATTGGACAAGAGTGCACGGTTGGAGAGGAAAACAACTCATGGCAGACGAGAACGCGACTGAGATCGTAGAGACAACGCCGGCAGAAATAGCGCCGGTTAAGAAAAGCCGGGGGCCGCAGCCCAAGAAGGCTGCTGTCGAAGCAACATCGGGAGACCCCGAGGCGATAGCTGTGCCGAAGACCAGGGGGCGCAAGAAACGCGCGGCGGACACTGCCTCAGTGCAGCCGCAGGCTGTTGCCAAGACGAGGGCAAAGAACCTCGCCAAGAAACCCGTTAGCGCCGCGCCAGAAAAGCAACCGGCGGAAACGCCTGCTCCAGCCCTCGATGAGTTTGCGGATCTGCTTCAGCTTGAAGAAGAAAACGCTCGGCTGCGTAAGGCCCTGGCCGAGAAGCTGAGGGCTGAGAATGCTGATCTGCGCAAGCGGCTTGGTCTTGTTTGATCTTGGCGATGAACCGATCAAATTGCGCGATCGGTTCTCGTCATCGCGTTCTTGCTGGTCGCGCCGCGAACCAGCAAGAATGCCGGAGCGATTGCTCGGGGTGACGCCACACGATGAAATCACCATGGAAGTATCTGGTTGAACTTGCGTCTCTGGGGCGAGCGGCAAAGGAAGCGGAGCGCGCGCCGGAAAACACGACCGACAAGGCTCATACGCCACCAGTTGCGTCGGTAGATGCCCCATCGGCACAAAGTCTTCCGGATGGCGCACCTGCGGAGCCGATGGTGGAAGCGTCCAATGAGATGGCGGCCACTCTTGATGTCGCAACTTCGGAACCCATTGCCACGCCCGTCGACCAAAGCAGAGAGGCGGCCAGCCGTTCGCTCGATCGGCCAACTGGCAATCATGCGTTGCTTCCGGATCGCGCACGATCCACGCAACCAAGGCCCTCGAACGCACAACCCCGGACGAAAACCAAAAGGGTTAAGGACGGGACCGTTCGTGGCGACGTGGAATTCGCAAGCGCCAACTCCGCAGCTCAGCGACCGCCAATGACCTTCCTCGAGGAGGTTGCTGCACTGGACGCAGAAGTCATGCAGCTTAGGCGCCAGCTTACGGCAAAGTTGCGTTTGCAGAACACGCAGCTCAGGAAGATGCTTGATCGATATGACGCATGAAGAGCCACACTCGAACACGCAGAGCGCCAAACAAAACGCCTGATGGCAATTCGGCTTCGAAACGAGTGCAAGCAACCTGGGCGAATACATGAGCGGCTCGCGCAGGCTCACTCTTTCAAGAACGCGCACAGATGACTGCCGCCAATCGACAAATCCCCAACGCGACTTCGAACGATTGTTCGAACGCCGGAACCGGCAGGAACTCAAAACGCGAATGGAAGTTATGGGCGCCGGTAAAGAAGTTCGGCGTCGGGACGCCTCTGGCCGAAAGCACCGCGCCATCGGTGCCACCGCGCATCGAGATAAGCTTCTTCTCAATCCCGAGCTCGCCCATCGCCTGAAACAATAGAGCGACGGCGCGATCGTCGTGAACAAGACTGGTTGCGATGTTTCGATAGGTGTCGGTGATCTGGTGGTGGACGTTCCCGGTGGGATAATCCAACTGGATCCGCTCAGCCACCTCGGCGATCCCTCGCTTGCGCTGATCAAAGCCCTCGGTGTCGAAGTCGCGGATCAGGCAGGTCAGGGTCGCCTCGCTGTCATTGGCGACGAGATCCTTGAACCAGAAGAAGCCCTGGCGACCGGCGGTGTTTTCGGGCGTGTCGTTGCGCTCGAAGTGGGAGATAAAGTCCATTGCCATCGTGAGCGGATTGACCAGCGTGCCCTTTGCCGACATCGGATGGGCGCTGACCCCGGTAAAGGCGATCTCTGCGGAGGCGGCATTGAAGGTCTCGAGCGCGACTTCGCCCAGTTCGCAGCAGTCGATCGTATAGGCAAAGTCGCAAGGAAAGCGTGCAAGGTCGAGCGCCTTGGCTCCGCGCAAGCCGATTTCCTCGTCGGGCACGAAGGCGACGAAGACATCGCCGAGCTCCTGTTGATCCAACCGGCCAAGCAGCGTCATGATCACGGCGATTGCCGCCTTGTTGTCTGCGCCGAGCACACTGGTGCCGTCACCGACGATGATGTCCTCACCCATCCAAGGGCGAATCTCCGGATGCTCGGCGACCCGCAGCCAAATATCCTCCGCCGCGTTGAGGCAAAGATTCTTGCCCTCGAAGCGCAGGATCTGCGGGCTGATGACGGGCGAAAGTCCGACGTCGACGGTGTCGAGATGGGCGATAAAGCCGATCGAAGGAGCGTCGGGCCGACTACCGCGTTTGACACCTGTGACGATGGCACGAGCATCAACGAGAACGTCCTGCAAGCCAAGAGCCCGCATCTCGTCGGCAAGCAGGGCGGCGAGTGCCGCCTGTCCCGGCGACGAGGGCAAGGATTGTTCACTGCCATTGCTTTGGCTGTCGATCGCAGCATAGCGGAAGAAGCGGCTGATGAGTTCTTTACGGACGTCCATGGTTATTCCTCGTGCGCAAGATGCGGGCCGTGTCGGCCCGCCTTGTTCTGGCGATCAGCCGATACAACACCGACTAGATGCGGATGATGCCGACACCATCCGAGACCTGGATATCGACGCCGAGCCCGGCCGATTGTTCTGACAGCCGTCCAAGGATGCGCTTGGCCCTGTCGCCGACCGCAAGATGCGGCGCCAGGCGCCGCTCCAACACCCCGTCCCGCAATGCCGCATCACCACCAATGACAACCGGATGCAGCGTGATCTCGACGAGACGGTTATCGGCGCCGAAGGTGGAGACCGCAACGACGCTCTCCCAGACTTCCGGTGCCGTCCAGGTCGATTTCTCCGAGCGCACGTGAAAGATGAAGTTGCCGAGACTGTAGAAGATCGGCCGGCCGCGATGGATCTCGATCGGCTGGAGCACCGGGGCGCCGTGGCTGACGAACATCGACGCCCCCGCATCGATACAGGCTTTGGCGACGCCACTCACCCAGTCCGGAACCTGGTACCAGTCGGACGCCCAATGATGATGATGCAGATAGGCGACCACCAGCGATCCGTCCTTGGCCGCGGTGGCGATTGCGGCAAGATTCCTCTCAAGATCCGTCTCATTGATGCTGACGCTTCGTCCGCATCGGTCGGAGCGCTTGAACACAGCGCGGGCAATGGCGATCTCGGTGTCCGGGTCGAGGTGCGGGCGATCATCCGGTTGACTGTCATTGGCAAGATCGATCGCCGTATAGCCGATCTGGTCGCGGATCGCTGCCAACTGTTCGAATGCGGGCCCGTCGACAGAGATTCTCTGGGTGATCCCCAGCCGATTGACGCCCGGGCGTGCAGGCCGGCCTTCATCTGCGTCTGCGGCATACATGAAGTCCGGACCGGGACCTCCGTCCATGGCCACGATCGCAACCGGCCGCCCGGATATCGTCGCGGTGCTCGCCCGCGACACTGTCGCATGGTCGTGGCCTAGACCGGCATGGAGGAAGTTGCGCTTCTCGACCTCCTCCAGCGTCGACAACACGCCTGAGGGACCGAGGTCGAAGGCATGGTTGTTCGAAAGCGACAGCGCCTGGAAGCCGATGTCCTGAAGGGTATCGAGCACGATCGGATCACTGCAGCCGAAGAACGAGCCTTTAAGCGGCCAGCCGCCGTGACGCCCAAGGATTGTGCCTTCGAAGTTGGTGAAGGCGAGGTCGGCCTCACGAAGCACAGACTGAACCCTGCGGAAGGCCGGAGCGGTGGTGTTACGGATATCGTGTTTGATCAGCGATTGGCCGGTCACGGCCAGGGTGAAGTGTTCGTTCATGGGAGGACTTTCTTGGGCGATGCGCACCGGCCGTTTCGAATGCCTGGTGGTTGCGGGTTGGATCCGCACGTTGAGGACTTGCGCGCTCCTCAGCACGTGAAGCGATCAGGCCGGGCGGCAACCAGGGCGCGGGTGTAGGGATTGTCGGAGCGCGAGAAGATGAAGTCCGAGGACCCAAAATCCTCGACCCGACCGTTTTTGAAGATGTAGACGGCGCTGCACATGGCCTGCACGATGGCGAGATCATGGGAGATGAACACCATCGTCATGCCGCGCTCAGCGATGGTCTCCTTCAGCAGACTGACGATCTCGGCTTGAACCGAGACGTCAAGCGCCGAGGTAGGCTCATCGGCAACAATGATTTCAGGGTTTGCAAGCAGCGCCCGGGCGATGCAGACGCGTTGCTTCTGACCGCCGGAGAGCTGATGCGGCTGGCGGGCAAGCAAATTTCGAGCAAGGCCCAGCCGCTCCATCATCTTGGCGGCCGCCTCGGAAGCCGGTCCGTCCCTAGAACTCACCTGCGCACCAAAGAGAATGCTTTCCTCCAGCGTCTCGCCGACCGTCAACCGCGGGTTCAGCGACACGGACGGATCCTGGAAGATCATCTGCACCCGGCCGAGAAGACCGCTGCGCCGGCCGCTTGAGGCCGCCTCATAGCTTTGCTCGCCAATCACAATCCGGCCTTGATGCGCCGTGTCGAGACCGGCGAGGATGCGGCCGAAGGTGGTCTTGCCGCTGCCACTCTCGCCAACGATGCCCGTGATCGTGCCACGCGGCAGGCGGATGCCAACACCGCGCAGGCCGAAACCTGGCCGCTTCCGCCAGTACCCAAATCCTCGCGACATGAACTCTTTCGAGATGCCTTCGGCCACAAGCAGCAGGCGCTCAGCCTCCCCGGCGGCAACACAACCGTCCGGATCATCGCTGTCTGCCACCTTGTCTTCAGCGGTCGCAACCTGTGCCGGGATGCGAAGCCTTGGAACGGCGGCGAGCAGCTTCTTCGTATAGTCTTGGCGTGGTCGATCGAGGATGGCTTCCGTCTCATCCGTCTCCACCACCTGGCCCTTCTTCATGACCAGCACCCGGTCGGTGATCTCGGAGATCACGCCCATGTCGTGGGTGACAAGAATGACGGAGACACCGGTCTCATCGACAAGTGTTCTCAGCAATTGCAGCACCTGCTTCTGCACCGTGGCATCGAGTGCCGAGGTCGGCTCGTCGGCGATGATGATGTCGGGAGAGCCGGCAAGGGCGATGGCGATGACAATGCGCTGCCGCTGGCCACCGGAGAACTGGTGCGGGTAATTGCCATAGCGCCGCTCCGGTTCCGGAATGCCGACACGCGCCAGAAGGGCGATGGCGCGAACACTGGCTTCGCGTCTCGACAGGGCCCCATCGACCGCAAGGCAGGTTTCCTCAACCTGCGCGCCAACACTCATCAGCGGATCGAGCGAGGCGGTGTGATCCTGGAAGATCGCCGAGATGCGCTTGCCCCGAAGTGCCTCACGCTCCCCGGTCGTCATCTCGTCGAAGCCCTTGCCGTCGAAAGCGATCGTTCCCGATGTCTGCTGGAACTCCGGCGCAAGCAGTCCGAGGATGGCGTTGCCGACGGTCGATTTGCCAGCGCCGGATTCACCGATGATCCCAAGGATCTCGCCGCGTCCAAGCTCAAAGCTGACGTCGCTCAGGATCGTCGTCGAGCCGGTCGGGGAGACATGGCGAAGGCCGAGGTTCTCGACCCGCAATAAGGGCGGTGATGGCGGCAGTCGAAGTGAGGACGACTGCAGGGCGGGGGTGATCTGTTCCACTGTCATCGCGTCTGGTTCCTTGGATCGAGGCTGCGGCGAACGTCCTCGCCAACGAGATTGATGGAAGCGATCAGGCCGAAGAGGGCGAGACCCGGAAACAGGCTGATCCAGTATTGGCCGGTCATGAGATACTGGAAGCCGTTGGCAACGGCAGAGCCGAGCGAGGGCTTGTCGATCGGAACACCCAAGCCGAGGAACGACAGCGTCGCCTCCAGCGCCACCGCATGGCCGACCTCGATCGGGATGAGCGTGATGGCAGGCGCGATGCTGTTGGGCAGCAGGTGGCGGAAGATGATCCGTGATGTCGGAAGCCGCATCAGCCGGGCCGCATCCATGTAGGGCTTCTTGACCTCGCTTAACGCCACGCCACGGGCGATCCGCGCATAGGTCGCCCATTGCACGATGACGAGCGCCAGGATGATCCGGTCGATGCCCGGTCCAAGCGTGACGATGGCAATCAGCGCAATCAGGATGGTCGGCAGGCTGAGCTGCAGGTCGACGACCCGCATGATGGCGACATCGACCCATTTGCCGAAGTAGGCGGCACTGACACCGGCCGTCAGCCCGATCAGGGCGGCAAGGGCTGAACTGACAATCGACACCACCAGGCTGATGCGCAGACCATAAAGGATCGTGCTGACGATATCGCGACCGAGCCCATCGGTGCCCAGCAGATAGAGGTAACCACCGCTTCCCATTGTTCCTGGCGGCGACGAGGCCTCCCAGCCAAAGATCTGAAGCGGGTCGTAAGGGTTCTGCGGTGCGATCAACGGTGCGGCAATGGCAACCAGCACGTAGCTCACGAGCAGTATTTTGGACAGGGTGAGGACCGGTCCGCGCCGGCGCTTCTTAAAGGCGCTCAGGATTTGGGCTTTCATGACGGTCCCCTTCAGGAAGACAGGCGCACGCGCGGATCGAGCACGGCGTAGAAGAGATCGACGAGGGCGTTGAGCCCGACGAAGGCGACGGCAATGAAGGTGAGCGTCGCCATCACCACCGGCCGATCGAGCAACTGGATGGAATCGATCAGGAGCTTGCCGACGCCCGGCCACGAGAAGATCGATTCCACCACCACGGCAAAGGCGAGCATGCCGCCGAACTGCAGGCCGATGATCGTCACGATCGGAACGCTGATGTTCGGCAGCGTGTGACGCATCAGGATGCGCCGCGACGACAGCCCCTTGGCGCGGCAGAAGCGGGCAAAATCCTGGCTCTCGACCTCGATCGTGCCGGAGCGCGACAGCCGTGCGATCAACGCGATGTTCGGTATGGCAAGCGCCAGCGCCGGCAGCACAAGGTGCCAGAGGCCGCTGGAGGTCAGCCAGCTCCAGTCCTCACCGAAGACACGTTCGGTTGCCCCTCTGCCACCGGAGGGAAACCAGCCAGTGAGGATGGCCCCGACGAGGATCAGCATCATCGCCAGCCAGAAAGAGGGAATGCTCAGCGCCGAGACGCTGCTGTTCAGCAGGGCTCGATCGAACAGCGAGCCCACGCGCCGGCCGGCAAGAAGGCCGAGCCCGGTTCCAAGGGGGGCTGCGATCAGCATGGCGATCGAGGCAAGCTCCAGCGTTGCCGGCAGCTTGCTCATCACCAGCGTGAAGGCCGGCTGATGATAGATGTAGGAGGTGCCGAAGTCGCCGCTGACGACATTGCCGACGAAGACGAGGTACTGGCGCCAGATCGGCTGATCGAGACCGAGCGCGATTGTGGCTAGCCGAATGTCCTCAGGCGTGGCGGTTTCGATGTTGACGACGTTGAAGACCGGATTGCCGACGCTGTGGATGCCAACAAAGCCGATCAGCGACATGGCGATGAGAAGGAGAAGGGCCTGTGACAACCTTCCGAATGTGAGCGAGATCATGCCCATCAGCATCTACTCCGCCGCGGCCAAGGTCTGCATCGCCGTGGTCCAGCCGCGCGGATGCATGACGTAGGAGCCGATGCGCGGTCCGTAACCGACGATGTGATGGAAATGGTAGAGCGGGATGATCGGCTGGTCCGCCATGACAACCTCAGTTGCTTCCGCCAGTGCGGCATTGCGCTCCGGCCCAACCGCAACGCTCTCGGCCTGAGCCAGCTTAGCGTCGAAGGCTACGTTCTGATATTTGCCGAAGTTCAGCGCTCCGGTCCCGCGCTCCCGGTCCGGCGAGGCGGCCAACGCGCGAAGGATGATGTCGACGGCCTCGCCGGAGGTGCCCCCATACCAGACGGCATAGTCGCCGGCGGCACGCTTGGTGTTGAACACCGAGAAGGGTGCGGCCGATGGCTGTGCCGTCACGCCTATACGGGCCCAGCTCTGCGCGATTGCCTGAAGGCTTTCGGCGTCGCCGGGATAACGACCGGCCGGTCCGGCAAGCACCAGGTTGAAGCCGTCAGGATATCCGGCCTCAGCCAGCAACGCCTTCGCCTGCTCGTAGTCGGGTTTCTCGGGCAAAAGCTTGTCCGACGTGCCCGGCAGACCGGTCGGAAACACCTGCGATGCCGCCGTGCCATAGCCGGCAAGGATCTTGTCGACGAGAATGCCGCGGTCGGTCGCGAGCGCCAGCGCCCGTCGGACGCGCGGGTTCTTAAACGGATTGGAGATCGGCGCACCCGCCTTGTCGGTCACACCGGGAAGCGTGTCGCGGGCCACATCGAACTGGACGAAATTGATGCGGGCGGCACCGACGCTCGCAATCCACGCGCCGCGATGTTTCAATCCATCGACATCGCGGGCCGGGATGCTATCGGCGACATCGACCTCACCGGTGCTGAGCGCTGCCACCCGAGCGGCGGGGTTCTCGATCACGCGGAAGCCGACCTTCGGCCAGGCGGGCTTACCGCCCCAGTAGGCATCATTGCGAACCAACCTCAGGCTCTCGCCGGAGCTCCAGCTCTCGAACCGGTATGGTCCGGTACCATTGGGGGGCGAACCGGCATTGAGCGCCTCGGTCGTCTCGAAGCCGTTAGCCGGCTTGTTCATCATGAAGATGGAGGAGAAGGTGAGGGGCAGGGTGGGCACGGGACCGTTGGCTTCGATGAGGACCGTCAACGGGTCGGGAGCAGACACCGACTTGATGCCGCTCACTGCCGAGCGAAACCCGCCACTCGGCGGCTTGAGGAAGTCCCGGATGCGCTCGATAGAATAGGCGACGTCATCGGCGTCAAACACCGAGCCGTCATGAAAGCGGACGCCATCGCGCAGCTTGAACTCCCACTGGGTCGGGGACACAGCGCGCCAGGAGGCAGCAAGGCCAGGCTTCAGCTCCAGCGCCTCGTCCTGATAAACAAGTCGCTCATAGATATGCGAGAGCAGAGAGGTGTTCTCGTTGAGGTTGGCATAGTGCGGATCGAGCGTCATCAGCTTGTAGGAGGTGCCGATCCGCAGTTCGCCCTGTTCCTGCGCCAGAGCCGGCGTCGATGCTCCACTCCAGAGCGAGACGGACAGCAAAAGCGCCGACAGCAGGCGCGGCCGAAAGAGTCTTCCCAGTTTCATGTGCGTTCCTTTTTGGTTTTTGACAGAGTCGGAGTGATCGCGCCGGAGGGTCTCCAACGCGGGGCTCATCGATCGATGGTCTGAACCCGGCGCCGAGATGCCGGGTGTTGCCCGCCTGCAGCGGCCGGGATGTTCAGCCGCTCTGTGGAGCGGGTTGGCGGTCGCGCTCGGCAGGACGACGCGGCCGCTCATGAGCCTTGTCGATCCCGAGAAGCTCCGCGATGAACACCCGGATTTGTGGCCACGGCTCGCAGGGACTGATGGGGGAGGGCTGCCCGCGGCTCAGGATCGCATCGAGTTTGGCGGCGGCGCCAGCGACCGACTTCGCTGGCGTGTTCCACAGGGCGGCTGCCGCTTCGTCCTCGGCAATCGCCGCGCGTTCCTCGGCTTCGAGCGCCTGACCATAGTCTGCGTCGCGCCCAATCGGCGTGTCTGCCGCCTGGAAGAGCTTTGTCTCGATCCGCTGCTGATTTGCGGTCGATTCGCTCAAACGTTGCCAGGCGTTGCACCACCGGTGCCAAGCTGCGACCGCGGGATCATCGGCGCAACGGCTAAACCCTGGATTCTGATGGGCCGCAACCTCTGGATTTGTGGGTAATGACGCCGCCACGAGAGAATGAAAATCTCTCCGGGTGACCGTAGACAAAGTTCTGCTATTGTCGGAATCAGCCATGATCCGAGCTCCCGTAAGCTTGGTTGTGGTCAGGCTGCATTCGGTGTTGGCGCACCGGATGTAGCCGTCAGTTCCCTTGGCACCACCATTCGAGGCGGACTGGAGTATCAAGTAACGTCTAGGTAGCACACGAGTCCGATTTGATCAATTCGAAATCACATGATGCCCATGAAATCACTGGCGCTCAAATGCGGGCGGCTCGTGCTCTGCTTCGCTGGAGCGCAAAAGAGCTCGCGAAAGCAGCAGGTATCGGCGTCGCGACGGTGAGCCGCGCAGAGGTCGAGGACGGGGCTACGTCCCTTACGAGTGCCAACTTGACAGCAATTCGACGATCTCTTGAAACCGCCGGAATCGAGTTCATCTCTGAGAATGGTGGCGGCGTGGGTGTTCGTTTCAAAAGATCGACTCCGTAAGCGATCCTAGGATAGTCACGGAGCTGCCGATAACCGAGGCGCTGAAAGGCTCGGGTGCAGCAAAATCTGACAACCGGCGCTCGACTCGTGCTCTGCTCCGCTGGGACGCAAAAAGAGCTCGCGAAAGGGGCGGATCTTGGCGCCGGGACGGTGAGCCGGGCAGAAGTTGAGGACGGAGCCACGTCCCTTACGAAGGCAACTTAACAGTTATTCGACGAGCTTCGGAATCCCTGACAATGGTGGCGTGGTGGGTGCGCGTTCCGTCACGATTTGACCGAGAGGCCCTCCAACTAAACCGGTTTTGGCAGTTTCAGCGCTTCAAAGGTTCCAGCGTCTCGCAAGCCCGATTTGGCTTTCTCCATTATCTCGCTAAGAAGGCTGTGCAGGGGTACGAGGCCGGTGGTGTCATTGGACAGGCGCCAATAGCAGAAATCCTGGAAAAACCTGGCTTGGGTGGCCGAGCGCCCGGAACCGTGTTCAACAAGGCGCTTCACTATTAACGGCGACAAGGTCGGAAGGGCGGTGAAGTCAGCGGAAACACCATAGCAGAGCTTCAATGTGTGGATTGCTTCTCTGGTCAGTCTATCGTCTCCAGCGACGCTCTCGATTTTCGTGGAGAACGGTTGGATGAGGGACTGCCTCCGCCTAGTGTTTTCAACGATAAGAACCGACGCTAGAAGCACGAGGTAGTGCCGCTCTTCGGTTTCGATAAAGAGCTTTACCAACTCTGGTGCTGAAGCGCCTGCTACACGAATCGCTCTTAGCGATGTAGATTTGGAACAAAGCTGACGGAGATTTTCCCGTATACGGGCATCTGCCAATCCGCCCTTGATAGACAAGTTTGCGGCGACTTCTTGCGTAATGTCGACGTCCGACACGGCTTCTCGCACACGCTGGCTAAGATATTCAACGAGATGATCTGATACTGCTTGTCGCGGATATCTTGCGAGAGCTCGTCGCAGCGCTTTCTTGTAGACGCCGGGCGAGGCCGCGCTTTCGGCAATGTTCAGCAGCTTTTGCAAGAACAACCGGCTGGCCTCTTCGTCTTGCTCGAATTTCCTCGACGTAGGGATCAATCGCAGCAGCAGCGGCTGGAGCCTGAGGGGCGTGGAAACATTGGTCTCAAGCTCGTCGAACGTTATTCCTTCTTCCCACCGATTTTCCGCAGCCAGCCAATCGTCTGGCTGCCCCAGCGCGCCCGCTTCAATTTTGGCCACGGCCTCGCTGCTTGTTGCCATCTTCAGTGCCGCTGCAACAATCCACGGCAACTCTTTCGTGGGGATATCTGCTGGATTTTGTGACGCAAGAACAGTGGCAAGGCGCCCCAACCGTTCCAGGGTAGGATCACTGCTGAATTCTCCAATGGAATGGACAATCTTCCACTCAGTATGTGCGTCATCCGGAATGTTGGAGGGCCGAACGATGTTGCGGATCTTGCGGTAGGAAAACGATACATCGCTGGGCCCTACTCCATCGAAACGAAGACGAGTCGAGTCCAGCGATGTGCTTTTTATACCGAATCTTCTGAAGAGCTCCCCGTCATCTGTTAGCCGCTCCGAAGGCTCAACATTCTCAATCCACGAGCGGGCCTGGGCGATTGGCACACGCCACAGCGCTTCAAACACTCGCTGGCGGATATTGCCCTTCACTAAGAACCTGCCGTTTGCCAGTTCTAGAACCTCGGTATTTTCTGACGGCAGCCATCGCCCGAGCAATGCTGATGACCATTGTCGCAAAGTTTCGTTCTCCGCATTGCCAAGGAGCGCTAATAGCCGCATCGACTGATCTCGACGGATCCCCGGCTCTCGCAAATGCTGGATAAGAAGTGTCTCAACCGATTTCATGGTTGACGCATCAATCGCGTGCTGAAGCAGCTGTGGCACGGCGGGATCCGGCGTACCAACTAGGCGCATCGCGCGTGACAATAGATTTCGTTTTGCCGAGGGCGCCTGTCCCGGGACACCATCTCCCAGCATCTGGGCCGCGAGCCGGGCACCACTCATAATAAGCGCATCTTCTGGGTTGCGATCTCCGGAATCGAGGCCATCAAGTATCGCGGTGATTTCTTCCCGCAGCTCCTCGAGGTCGGCCGAAGAGTAGACCTTGCTGCAAGCAATCTTGAATACGTGCAGCCAGTGGGAGATCCCTGCGATCTTGCGCAGCCTTGCCTTTATCAGCGACTCTGGACTGGTCATAATTCGTGCAGCCGCCATGAACTCCTGAAGCGACCTGACGTCGAAGGCGATTTGCCCGTCAGTCCGACAGCGGAGAAAGACCAGACGCAAGGTGGCCAGATTCACAATTCTGGCTGCCAGCGCCTCCTGGCCATCTTCGTAGCCCGACCGCTGTAATTGTGCCGCCACAATACCGGTGAACTCGTTTTCAGTCAGATATGAATTTGCTCCTCCGCTCTCTTCGCCCCTGAGGTGAAGAAGGTAGCCGATCTCGTAATGCAGCCGATCTATTTCATTGCGGTACTGACCGATTAGCTCACCGCTTTCCCCGCCTTTCGCGATCTCGCGATCGCGCAGGATCTCGTAGTAGCGGTAAAACAGCGTCCAGCGGTCCTTTGGAATATTGTTGCGTGTTTCGACGAGCGCAAAGAGCAGTGACACTTGCAGCGGGCTCGTCATAAGAGGCGCCGTAGCCTCTTCCTTTGCCGCGGCTGAAAGACTGTCCATAATTTCTTGCCGGCGGGCTTCGTCGGAAACCAAAACAGTCGCCAGTTGGTGCCCGTAGCGTAGTGCATCTTCGCGGTCGAGGCTGGCCATGTCCCAATGTGAAAAGACCTTTGAAGATAACTCGTTTTGGTAGCCCTGTGGGCGACTGGTAACAAGACAAAAGAAGTCGGCGTCAAGGTCGTTGAGCGTATCAGTCAGGTCGGAGATGGCCGCAACAACCTCTGCCCGATTACTGGAATGAGGAACCTCATCGAGCCCATCCAGAATGAAGATCGTTGGTACGGCAGCAAGCCAGCGTCGTAATGAAGCGACAGACAGATTGCCTTCACCATTGGGGATGATTTCTGCAATATGGGTAAGTAAGGAGTACGGATGTCCAAGCTGCATACGACGGCTCAGTGCATCGGCAAATACGGGCAGATCGACAGAAACCGGGAAACGGGACGGCCCGGTCAAGCGAATCCCCTCACTTTCTGCACGCTGCAACACATGCTCAATCAGTTCGGGAAGATCGTCGGTATTGCCGGGCATGACACTTAGGAGCCGCGCTCTATAAATCTGTGCCAGAAACTGCGAGAGCGTCGACTTCCCTTGGCCCGGTCCGCCAATGATAACAACACAGTTGCGACGTCGAGATGTGCTCTCGGCCTCGCTGGAGGAGTTACGCGAGAATTTGTCAGCACATCGTTCTACAACCGTGCGCACAATGGTGGCTGGAGGCTCACCTTCTTGATCATCATGCAGATCGTCAAGGTCGATTTCCAGTGTCTCCGAATCGTCGGCGCTGTCCGGCTGGAGCTCTGCAGCACCTTCGACCTCTTGTTCGAAGACAAGGCCGAATTCTTCCGAAAACAGGGAATACTGATCGACTGGAAGATCGATAAAGATATCGTCAAGAAAAATTCGCCTGCTTGTCGTCTGACCGGCATCTTTAGTCTTGACGTCTCGAGCCTTGCGAAAATGGCTCCTTAGGTAGGTGGGCAAGAAAGCCTCTACGGAATCATCCTTAAGCCTCGCAAGCGCCTCTGTCAGTACGTCTCCCGGCGTGACCCAGAAGTCGAAACCCGCCCTGAAAGCGGGCTCGCTATCGAGAAGCGCCTGCAGCGTGTCGGCGTGCCACAGTGCACACCCCTTCATTCCAAGTTTCTCGCAGCGACGTCGAAGGTGCCCCTCAACCTTGTCTATACCGCCTTCGCCACTGCCGGCGCTGTCTGCCGCGGCAGCGCTGAGGCGCACATTTGACGCCAGAACGTAGTAATCCGGACGCTTCAGGTTTCGATTTTTGTCCTCGAACTTGTTCAGCTCAAGATCAATCTGGCGGATAAGCCAAGTGACATTTTCGGGAGATTTTCCAGGTAGTTGCTGGTACTTCGCCTGTACGACGGTATACCCGTCCCAGATTTCCTGGTTGTTTATCGCGATCTTCCCGTTGAAGGTCGCTTCTCGCGCGCCGTCCTTGCCCATCCCGAAAATCTGAGTTACCGCGCCAAACTTTTTTACCGCCAACGCCTGGATGAAACGCTCAAAGGATTGTGTTGAAAACCGTGATAGGTCGTAGCTCATGAGCAATTTCCGATGGACCGCCAACGCTTCATAAGGACATGTCGAAGGCGAAAATTTATTTTCGCACGGCGAAGTTGAATCGGGCTGGAAATTATCGGCTGTTCGTGACGTGGGCAAGAGCGATCTTCAATTTCTCAGTGGGTGACGATGCGCGTAGATATGTCCAGTGACGATGATGGCACCATCCATGCGCCCGCTACCTTGGGAAGAGCATGGGGCCGTTTTCCAGAGAACCTTGCGCCCTTCGAACGAATCAGACTCCGATCACGTAACGGCCCCGTATCCGCCGTTGTAGGCACATGATTTTATGTGTTACGCTCACTAAAGTGTGGGTAGTTTTCGCTTTGACTTATGACGATTTCATAGCAGAACTAAACAAAGCGGGACTCACCGTCCGGCGCTTCGCGGATCTTATGGGAATGCAACCGAATTCTATCTCAAATAACAAGAAGAAGGGCGAGATACCTATTCACCTCGCAGTTATCGCCAGCCTCCTCGCCGAAATGTCGAGCCACGGCCTTGATTTCAGCCCGACCTTTGCGCGTGTCGCGCCCACCAGAAAGAAGCCTCGTGGTGCATCGAGATCGGGGAAATTTGCCGGAGATCCACAAGGCGTTTTGGAGTTGGACAAGTGAAAGGAGCGACGAGCCTCACCCATTGTCTGTTCTTGTTTTGTTCCAAGAACAGCTCTATAGGTGCGTCCTACATGGGCCGCGGGGGGGCATGGCGTGGTCGATAGCTTGGGTCCGCATTGGCTGGAGGCGCTCGCTCTTGATCGGCGAACAGCGCCTGAGCTTTACATGTCTGCCGCAGAGGTGGGGCCCGGGCCGCACGCGGAGGCAATACGTTTCGCGCTGAGCGATCTGGGGCTCGTCGCGGTATTTTGCATTGAGGGAGTGCCGACCGTCGGTTTCCTCAACCAACCGAACGCGTCTGTCGCGCAAATTGACGACTTGCACAGGATTCTTTGGAATCAGGGTCTCATGAGCCTGCTTCTCGTCCTTAAAGAGGACGAGCTGGTCGCCTATTCGCTGGTTCAAAGGCCGTTCCAGCGCGAAGAACGACAACGTACCGATCCGCGCCTGGTTGCGACACTCTCGCTCGTCTCCGATGCCCTGAAACTCCGGGAATTGATCGATTCCACCGAGTCAGGACGGTTCTGGTTCGAAAACGATAAATTCTTCGACCCGGATAATCGGGTCGACAGCGTTCTGCTATCAAACCTCCTGGATGCGTTTCGCGACATGCGCGATGACTTGGGCGGGGAAGCAGCCCAAGCGCTTTTGATGCAGACGATGTTCATCGCATACCTAGAGGATCGCAAGATCATCAAGGAAGCCGTGTTTCAGGATGCTTCGAACCAGACGTGCTCCAGCCTCGCACAAATGCTTGAGGCAGATACGCCCGCCCATTTCGAGGCCTTGTTCGTTTGGTTGAAGGGGGCTTTCAACGGCAATCTCTTCAATGCGCCTTGCGCCTTTGAAACCGGTGACTCCATTCCACCAAAGCTGGATGTGCGGCACCTGCGAACGCTTGCACGTTTCCGGCATGGACGCGAGGAAATGGCATCCGGGCAACGCCGCCTGTGGGGCTATGATTTCCAATACATGTCCATTGGTCTCATCAGCGCGGTTTACGATCGGTTTCTCAAGGAAGAAGCGGAGAAAAAAAGCGCAGATGGTGCGTTCTATACGCCGATGTTCCTGGCCGACGTCGTCGTAAACCAATTGTGGGACGAGCTGTCGGACGAACAGCGAATGCGCGGCGTTTTCTGCGATCCGGCATGCGGGTCCGGGATTTTTCTCGTTCGGCTGTTCCAGCGCCTCGTTGCGCACCATTGCCGGACCGAGAATAAGCATCATGCGGCGTGGGGAGAGTTGAAGGCCATTGCTCGCCGGCTACATGGCAGAGACATCAACCCCTCGGCCGTTCGGGTTGCCGCTTTCTCCGTTTACATCGCGCTGCTCGAACAGTCCAATCCACCAGACCTGCCGGCGCTGCTTAAGGCCGGCAAGCTCCTGCCTTCGCTCTATGGCGATACGCTCCTGCCGGCCTCCGACTTTTTCGCAGCGGTGGACGAACCGCGGTATGACGCCGTCATCGGCAATCCGCCGTGGAAGGGCCGCAGCGGTCAGGTCACGACGGCTCAGACCTGGGCAAAGGGCAACGGATATCCCGATCCTGCGAAGGATATCGCGTGGGGCTTTGTCTGGAAGGCCTTGAAGGTCGTCAAAAACGACGGGCTCATCGCCTTTTTACTGCCGGCCATGGGCGTTCTTCACAACACCTCTAAAGAAGCGCAAGCAGCGCGACGGCGCCTCTTGCGGGAGACGCGGATAAGGCGGGTCATAAACCTGTCGGATCTTTGCTTCCAATTGTTCGATGGAGCGCAGCGGCCAACCACCTTCTTGCTCTACGCGCCGTCAAGCGCCGAGCAGCTGCCCTACCGCTTTGAATATTGGGTGCCAAAGGCAGATCTGAACCTGCGGCTCAAGCGCTTGATGACCTTGTCGCGGGCCGATCGCATTCGACTTCGTTCCGATCTGGTCGGCAAAGACCCGACACTGTTCAAGCGGCGACTGTGGACGCGAGGGCCAGAAGAAAAGCTCCTCCAATACCTGAGGACGATTCCTGCACTGAGTGCCTTCATCCGGGAATACAAAAGCGTCCAAAAGGCAAAGGCTACCATCAATCGCGCGACGGATTGGGTCATCGGGCAGGGGTTCAAGCCTGCGCAAGAGGATCGTATGGACGATCCCGAGTATGACACAAAAATCGCGCCGGTCGTTGAGCTCCATCCATATCTGAACGCGAACGCGTTTCGCGCCATTGCTCTTCGCGAGATCGAGACCGACCCTTGGCCAACATCTGTCGTCCATCGCGCCGGTTTCCCTGAAGGATTTAGCGCGCCGCATATTCTCATTCCGCAGGGTGTCGAGCGCTCCACCGGCCGCGCACGCGCGGCCTATAGCGAGCAGGGCCTGGTTTTCCAGGACTCTATCCAGGCTATCGCATTTCCGGAAAAGCAGACGCGTTCGGCAAAGGTTTTGACAGCTGTCCTAAATAGCAGTCTTGCCGCCTGGGTATACTTTCATGACACGGCCAACCTCGGCGCTGATCGCGCCAAGGTCCATCAGGCGGAATTGCTCAAGCTGCCGTTCGATGCGCCGGAGAACATGCCCGATCCCGCGAAAGCCGCAAAGGCAGAGGAAAAGATAGTCCAGTTGATCGATCGCGAAGTTGCAAACGCGAAAGCGTTGCTCTCGCTGCAAACCGACCCTCTTCGGGAAATCGACGAGCTGGTTTTCGAATATTATGGCCTCGACAAGCACGAAATCGCGCTGATCGACGATACTTTCCAGTACATCATTCCCGCGATGCAGCCGCGACGTAGCGCCGGAAGGCAAAAGATCTGGGACAACTGCAGGATCGAACACCGCTCAGAATACGCTGCAACGCTATGCGACGCGCTCCAGCCATATTTTCGGCAGCCGATCGAGGCTTCGCTCGCCGCCAAGTCGGGCGATGTCGGCGTCCTGAAATTGACGATAAACGCGCAATCAGGTCCCTACACCGAGGATGCCTTGGTTGACGTTGGGTCGTGTCTTCATTCTATACAGGCGAACCTGCCGGTTCGCCTGCCTGGGAATGTTCAGTTGGTGCCTGACCTCCGTTTCGTTATTGGAAGCGAGATGTATCTCGTGAAGCCCATGCAACTGCGCCATTGGCTCAGATCGACGGCCCTTGCCGATGCTGAACAGATTGCGGCTGAGTTCAGTGCAGCCGTCGCCCGCAACAGCCAGAATGGTGTTGAGCATGCTGGTCGGTAACTTGGATGCGTGGCTCCCCCAGTTTCGCGACCTGGAAGAGCGGATGGCCGTCGCGGTCGAGGCGGCGTGGCCGGTTTGCATCGCGCCGCTTCAAGCCATAAAAGATACGATGACTCACGAGGATCATATCACTGAGCACCTCGTCCGGTCGTTGATCCGAACAAAACTGGTGCCGGGGCGAATAGTCTATCAGTACACGCTGCTCGCCGAGGATGTGCACGGCAACGTTTCGATATCCGGCAACATCGATTTCGTCCTAACGATCGGCGATGACGAAGACGTCTACTTGGCTTGTGAATGCAAGCGATTGAACGTTCCCTACATGCGGGGAGTGCGGGGGCTCGTCGGTGAATATGTCGATGAAGGGTTGATGCGGTTCGTGACCGGTCAATATTCCAACGCCCTGCCGTCGGCGATGATGCTCGGATACGTTATGAATGCGAGGACGGATATCGCTCGCCGTGGGGTCAAGAGGGCTATGGCCGTGCGGAAAACCGCGATCGGGCTGCAGTCCGATCTGGACGCTCCTCTCGTCAACGGCCGACCGATCCGGTTTCATACCACGCACGACTGTCTGCCAGGTCATAGGATCGAGGTCGCTCATACGCTCCTCGCTTGGCCATAACAACTTCCAGCGTGCCTATACCCTCGGCGGCTACGGCGAGGATGCGCCTCTGTCGAGGTGGTATGCGAGACGCGGTTGGTCACCTTAATCCGGGCGCCATCGACCGCTTTTTGAGCGACGCATGGCCGTCCAACCGTCCAAAAAAGCTGCCTGAACGTTTAAGGCGCGGAATGCGCACATTCTCGTGAGAGGGCTACAAATTCCCGAAGCCTCTGTCATTATGTCCGGGTCTGTGAAGTCGAACGCTCAGACGCCGGGTCTCTTCCTGCTTGTTCGGGAAGAGGCCTTTTTCTTTCAAATACCCTTGTTGCTGACCTGTACTGCAACAGTGAACAAAACGGCTGCGAGGGTGACTGCGGCACCGTAGCGCGCAATCTTCATGCGGCGCCCCCGCACACCAGTCCAGTCATATCTCATCGAATACCTCCCCGCGATGAGCCTTGAACACAACTTGACCTACCCAACCGAGGCCGCAGACCAACCAGATTTCCGCTTTTAGTCTTGTGAAGCCCCGACATCTTGGAGCGGAAACCTGGAGCCTCATTGCCTATTGGCAAGTATGATGTGGAGCGCCCTGATAATATCAGCCGCATCGATCAGCGTGTCCCGGATGTCCTCATTCGACAGATCCCTCACGCGTGCGGACGCTACCCCCAAGTCTATCACCACGTCGTGCGCGCGCCTGGTTCCTACATCGCCAACCTGCTCGCGCATATCGCGGATCGTATCGACCGATCTGTCGAGGAGCCGACTAATTTCGTAAGGCGTCAGCTTCTCGATCTCATTGGCGGCTCTAATGAGCTCGACGATGAATGCGGTCGTTTGGGTCATTGTGGATCCGAGAAAACAATAAACGTATCGGCACGCGGCGTCTGTTTCGCACGTTGGGCCCTTCCTTAAAAGCATCATCAACAGAGCCGAGCAGCCAGGATTTTCCGACCCTCTTGCGCCATTGCTCGGCGTATAGAAAGAAACCCCGCCAATGAGGCGGGGCGAGCGACGCCTCCAGACGGCTCACTGGACGCGGGAAAGCTGCCTGACGAAGTTACTAAGGCGACACGGCATGAGGGAAGGTCTGTTTTGGCGATTCCGGTACAGTTTTGCATAAAATCTCGCCGGACCCGTGGATGGCGCCAAGCGTCGGACCATGATCAACCCGCCGTGGTCAAGGCCGAGAAAGCTGTCCCGGCGACCCGTTGCTCTTATCTCGTTTCCAGGTCGCCTGGTTCGGTCCTCTACGGTTGTTCCAGTAGACACCCATTGCGCCGCGCGAAGGCTTTATTGATTTCAAAAGAGGGCTCGCTGAAACGGATGCCCACTCGCTGCTCGAAAGAGCTTTCTCATTGCGCCACCTAAGTTTGGTGACATTAGAAAAAGCCCTGCCACTAAGGCGGGGCGAGCGCCGCATCCAGACGGCTCACTGGACGCGGGAAAGCTGCCTAAGGACGTTACTAAGGGGATAGGTCCGGAAGGAAGGTCTGTTTTCCCGATCCCGGTACGGCTTTGCATAAGATTTCGCCAGGCCCGTAGGGCGGCGCCAAGCGTCGGACCATGATCAATTCGTCCTGCTTCCCGTCATGGCCGATAAAGCCGTTCGGGACGCGACCGACCGTCAAGAAGCCTTGGTTTTCGTAGAAGCGTATTGCCGCTGCATTCTCCGCGTGCACGGCGAGCTCTAGCTGAAGAATGCCGTGCGCCAGCGCATGCTCGGTCACATCACGCAAGAGATTTGCGGCAATGCCAGTCCCACGGCTACATTTCTGGACATAGACGCTAACAAGCTTTGCGCGATGGGCCATTTTCCTGGGCGTCTCGAACTTGAGCCCCATCATACCGACGGGGCGGCCATCAACGAACGCCACAAAAACCGGTTGGCTCAAATGCTGGCGCCATTGGCGGTCGGAGAGATTGACCCAGTCCGCGAACACGCTCGCATAAGAAAAAGGTTCGTGTGACAGCGCCTCCAGGCGCAAGCGTCGAAACACATCGACGTCCCTGCCGGACAAGCGTCTGATGACCACTCTATCTTCTGTCGGCACGATCGACCTCCGAAAGACCGGTCGTAGTAGACGTAACCCATCCCCCGTACCGCTCTCATCCAGACAAACATTGCAATCACGATCCAGCCCACCGCCATTCGCTCGAGTGGGAGGGCGCGAGCCCATCGGCCAAATACTGCGATAGATGCGCCCAGTCCGGATCCCTGGTAAAGCTTGCGAGATCGCCGGCCGCCTGCACCAAAGGCGTCTCCGCATATTGCCTAAGGAGCCTGGTGGCATCGGTCAGTGCCGAAGTCTCAGCCGAAGGGTTGGTGCCCAAAGGCTTTAAGACGCGGTGCCCCCAAAGTCCGGGCCGATCGTCGCTTCGGAGGTCAGCCAGCAGGCCCAATTCACCCGATTGCGCAAAACCGATCGCAGCAAGGTGGCGCATCAGCGGGTAGTAAACGACTTGCCGGCATCCTCCAAGCACCCGCACACCGGGCAAGACGGAAGTCACCAGAAAGACGGTGTAAAGACTTGGAACCAACTCGCGCCGCCTCAGAGCCTCTGCGATCTCTTGCGGTATGTACCTGACCTCAAAGTTCGACGCGCTCTTCGCTTTGAGCACGCCGCTACAAAGGCGAAGCGGAACAATCCGGCCTTTGTCCAATCTCCAGAAGAAGTCAGTCGTTCGACGAACCCACCCCTTCCAGCACCCAGCATTCAGTCGATCCGTCGCCCCCAGAACACTCTCGGGAACCGCGCCATTCCCCACGAAATGGGCCGCCATCCATGACGACGTATCATCCAGGTGATCGGCAATCAGATCAGCGATGTCGAAATCATCGAGCTGCAGCAACTTGATGGGCGAGGGAAGGTCGCGACGCCACAGTATCTGATTGGCGTGCCTGATCGCATCTGCAGCCGATCGAAATTCGCCAGAGGGAAGCACGGCAAGCAACTGGCTTGCGGAACGGTTCGGCGCCGACACGCCCAGAGCATTCGAGAAAGCGAAGCGATAGGGGCCATTTGAACCGCACATGCTGAATGAATCCATCCGCCTTCGAGGCAGCCCGAATACGTTCAGGGCTTCTCCGTCCAATCGGACCCAGCCGGGGCCCTTCTTTGCCTTTTCCGAGAAGCTGACGGTCGATGAGTGGTAGGAGAGGTACCACTCGTGCTGATGAGCATTCAGACCCAAGACGCTGAACAAGTGCGTGTAGAAGGCGTCCGGCTCGATCAGTAACAGGCAATGCGGGCCGGTCTGAAGCACAGGCGCCGTCATCATTTGGCCTATTGCCCTTCGGCCTTCCTGAACGCTGTAACCGGACCTCCGGGCTGCCCGCTCCAGGCATCGGCAGAGCAGCTCCATCGCATGATGTCGGACGGAGCTCTTCGTCTGAAATGCACCCGCATCGTAGGCGGCTGCCGCGTAGTCCTTCAGCGGCCGTTCCCAATAGGGGACGAGATGCGGCATCAGCCCGGATAGCGCCTGGCGCACGTCCGTTGCCTTGCAAAACTGTCCGTCGGCCGGGGGAGCGCCCATCTCAGGATCCCAGGCCTTTTGGCACCGGCGGGATCATGGTGTTGGCGCTTCGCCACTTTAGATCGGGAGACAATGGTTCAAGGTCGGTGTCGATGATGGCCGCCGGCAAACTTTCGTAGCAGTAGCCGGGCGGGATCGCCGGTTTCGGCATGGACGAAACCAGCTCCAGGATGGCGGCTCGGGAGTTGGATGAGACGATGGTGTAGAAGTTTCCGCTGTTCCAGGTCATTACCGAGTAGCGAAAAAACATCCCGAGAGCGGCGACCGTCGTCGTCCGGTCGACTTGAAGTCCCGTCATCGTATTCAGGACTTCGTCCTTCTTCCTGGAAATGTCGGCCGTCGAGAAGAAGCGGGATTTGAAGAGTTCGTCCTTTTGGCGCTCTCTTTCTTCATAAGCTACGAGATCATCCTGCGCGAGCTTTTGGACCTGCACGAGGATGCCGCCTGGACGAATGCGGGGGACAACGAACTGCAGCTGTTTTGTCCGGTCACGATCGTACATCTGAAACGTCGTGTCCTCGAAGAGGAGGTCAAATCCCCCCCGGAAAGGAAACAGGTTCGGATCCGTCGCGTATCTCTCATCGGTGAGCTCGAAAAAGGGCCCATGGAAAAAATGCGCATGCTGACTTCCACGCTTTGCGTCAAACGAGATCCGATTGGCGGCCGTTGGACTGCAGCAAAGCGCATCAATGCGCCCATTCCCGAGTGTGGCAAGCGTGCGGGCAAGGCAGCCTGTTCCAGTGCCGAGTGTGTACAACGATGCCGGTGCGCCGTTTCGTGCCCAGGTCCGCAGGGCAAAGGCGAGTATCGCCGCTCCCAGACGGCATTCCTCTTCCAGCCTGTAAGGGATGCTCGCGAAGTAGTGGCTGTCGAAGTGTCCCCAAAGATGCCTATGGGTATCCGAAAACACGGTAGCATCGAGGTCGAAGTCGAGCAGACTGAGGTCGAGTTTTGGTTCAGAAAGGTCCGGGGCTCCGATCTCACCGCTTGCGGTTCTCTCAAAGAAACCGGCAAACGAGGTAAGCCGCGGCGCGTTGCGCCAGTGTTCTATCGTTGGCTGATCCACCATGGCCACCTCCATGACCGCGGACTGCGCGAGCTCTTGTCATTGCGCAGGTGCCGCTCGTGAGTTTCAGATGGCCATTTGTGAACCGGGGGGAGGGGACAGCCAATCTACCGATATCGGTAGGCGAAGGATTGCGGGAATGGGGCCAAGGCTGCGCTTGCGCCGGAACACGCTCAGACGTCGATCAGTTCCAAGAGGCTTGCCTTGGCCACGGCGTTGTGGCTGGTAACAGCGCCAAGCTTAAGCCTTGCCGATCGAAGGTACAGTTTGACGGCGTGTTCTGAAATTTGGAGATCCGCCGCTATCTGCTTGGAAATCCGACCCGTCGCAAGCAGTTGAAGACATTGGGTCTCGCGCCCCGAGAGTTTGCGATAGCGGTCAATCCTCCGATAACCCGTGACATGAAACACAGTCTCGTGAAGGTAGTGGGAAAGGACCTGCAACTCGTAAATGCTGGCATCGCGCAGCCGTGCCCATTCCCGTCTCGGTAGCGTCGAGGCCACGGAAAAGAGGCAGCGTTCGCCATTCGATCCTCGGATCGGGATCGTCAAGCCTTGAGAGCCCACTCCATGGGAACGTGCTTCATTAAACAATCGGTGGGCCTCACCTGACTTTCGGTCGAGAGATGACCAGTCGACCGGGAGAAAACCCCATCGGATGACATCAATGACCGGGTCTATGTCGAGATAACCGCTATCGAGGTATGTCGCGGTCCACGCATCAGGATATGTCGTGCAGTAATAGGGGAACGAACTCGAAGCGCCTCCGCTACGAACGACAAGGAAAGTCATATGTGACATGTCGTATCGAGAACAAAGTTCGTTCAATGCGGGGCGAACGTCTTCGCGATGCTTCGCGGAGCGCAACGCGCTTAACGACAGGGACAGTCTGCGATGATTGACTTTAGGCGGGCAGCTTCGGTCGTTTGGCATCTTGTACTGCGCTTTGGATCGGACGCTCAATCCTAGCGACAACATTTTCGCAGCGTAGTTGTAGGATTCACCAAAGAGGGGGCAAGCGATCGCAAGCGCAATGGCGACACACAGCCATCAGGGGCAACGACGCGCCGGGCTCAGCCCCATGAGTGCCAAACGCACCACAGCGCATGGCTGGTGCACGTCTCGATGCAGTCCACGTCTCTCGCGCCTGGCACCCGAGCTTAGTCTTACTCGCTTGATGTTGCCCCGAGTGTTTGCTTCGCCCGCTCTATGCAATGCTCGATCTCGACTATGCTTTTTCCCAGGAGAAGCGCGATTTCCCTGACGTCCTTGCCGCGTGAGAGCCACCAAAGACTTGCCCGCTCAAGTGGAGAAAGTACCCTGTTTTCCATAGCCACGTTCAATCTTTAATATCAGCCGCAAGCGCTTGCGAGCCGCTGGGCCCTTCGCAACCGTCTCATCCGCCGAATTCAACTTGGATACACGTTCGTGGAAGGGCAGTGGCGTGTTGCAATACACGCTTGCCCGGGGGAGACGTTCAATCAGGAAACGGTTCCCGGCCTCCAAAGGGCATGACCATTCCCCGCACAAACGTCGTCGCAAACCGTAACGCCCGTGTTGGGCTAATCCACCGCTATCCGATGGATTGCTCCATTCTTTCAGCCGCGGGCACTTCAACGACGCGAACGCACGCGCAAAAACGAGCACACGATTAAGCGTGCGAAGGGTTCAATCCCATAGGCCAAAAGGCGCCGTGGTTTGCCGCAGCATCGGAAACACCAAGCACTAGAACGCAATGGCTAGTTTGCCCGGATTGTCGACCCATTCCGCCGCACCAAGTTTCAGCCCGACAGCGGCTCCGCCTTCCAACTCCAAGGCGACGGCTTCGCCTTCATTGTGAAACCCATTGGCGAGTGCAATCGTACCGTGATTGTGATCTACGATTGCCAGTTCCGCAGCGTAGGAGAAGGGCCTGACCGTCGATGGGTCGGCAACAAGAACTCTGTCTCCTACAGCAACCAGGTCAATGGCCGACCAGATTGTCCACCATCTCCCTTCCCAGTGTTTCAGTCTTTCTGTTGGCGTTCCTGCTTCCTCAAAGCGATGCATTATGGAGACGATGCCCTCCGCCCAGTCGTCAGCAGGCCCATCGATCGCATTGGTGACGACCGAAATGCTGACGTCCCATTCGGGAACCAGCACCGTTCTGCTGATAAAACCGGGGAATGCGCCGCGATGGCCAACGATCGTGTGGCCGTCAACCTCCGCAATCGTGAGACCGTACCCGTAATATAGAGCTGCATTCGTGTGCTCAATTGATCGCTGCGGACGCAACATTTCACGGCGGCTTCCGACCGACAGCACGCTGTTCTTGGCCGAGGGCGACAGGCTTGCGAAAAAAATTGCAAGATCTCGGGCGGTACTGACGAACCCTGTCGCAGCAGACAGCGCATGTGTCGTGTGAGAGCCGTCGATGGCGCCACGTCCTTTGGCCAGCCGCCCGCTGTGTCCAGCGGCCAATGGGTGGCAACTGGTGGCGTCAATCAGATCCGGCGTAGTGTTCTCCAGACCCAGTGAACTTACAACTTCCCGGGCAGTCCAGGCGTTGTAGGTCTCTCCTGTGATCGCCTCTATCGCCATCCCAAGGAGCCCGAAACCCAGATTGGAGTACTTGAACTGAGTATTGAGTTCGATCGCAGGCGGCTGCGTGAGCTCAGCTGCCAGATCGACGGAGCTGAAAAACGGCGCGGCCACCTGCCAATGCGGCGCACGGCGACCATCCCGCATCAGCCCCGCGCCATGGGAGAGCAATTCCGCGATCGTGGCGTCGGCGACTTGCGGGTGCAGTCCCATGACATACGACCCTATCCGATCATCCAAATGAAGCCGGCCCGCTTCCCACAACTTCATTATTCCGACAGCCGTAAACGTCTTTGAGTGCGAGGCTACCCGAAACCGATGTTGAGGGGTGAGGGGTTCTTCTGTGCGTAAATTGGCAACTCCAAATGCGCAATCAAACACCACGCTTCCAGCGTGACAGACCGAAATCACACAGCCGGGCAGCGCCGTCTGCTGCATCTGGTAGCTCATCCACTTTTCAACGTATTGAAGAGCGGCCCCTAACCACTTTGTCATCTGAACATTCCTATTTCCGATTATCGGTATTGCAATGCGCGTTCATGCGCTGGCGGCAAAGCAGGCGACCGTGTGACCATGCGGAAACCTCACGTCCGCCGGTTCTTCCTCGGCGCATCGTGCTGTCGCGATCGGGCATCGGGTCCGGAAACGGCAACCAGATGGGAGCCGGGTTGGGTCGGGGGGGTCTCCGAGCTTTGGCAAGGGATCGTCACGCTGAGCCAAATCGATCGATGGAACAGCGGCCAGAAGTGCCTTTGTATACGGATGTTGAGGATTCTCAAATATAACGCGCGTAGGACCAGCCTCCACAACGCGGCCGTAGTACATAACAGCGACACGATCAGCGATGTACTCAACGACCGCCAGGTTATGAGATACAAAGATCATCGCGAGTTCAAACTCGTCTCTCAAGTCCTTCAGCAAATTGAGGATTTGTGCTTGAACCGATACATCCAGAGCCGAAACTGGTTCATCGCATACCAGAAGGCTTGGTCTCAAAATCAAGGCTCGCGCGATCGCAATCCGCTGCAACTGGCCGCCCGATAGCTCGTGTGGGTATCTCGAGCGATGTTCCGGCCGCAATCCCACCTTCAGAAAGATGTTCGCGACTGCTTCGTCGCGCATGCGCGGGTCAAGGTAATTCTGGATATCAAGTGCCATCCTCACCGACGAGCCTACGGTTCGACGAGGATCGAAGCACGTCCGAGGGTTCTGGAATACGAATTGCGCTGACCGACGTACGCGCTTCAGGTCGGGCCTCGACAAGCTGAAAAGGTCTTGACCTTGAAACAGCACACGGCCCCCATTTGCTTCCTGGAGAGCAAGCAGCGTACGCCCAAGCGTACTTTTCCCGCACCCAGACTCCCCAACCAACCCGAGCGTCTCGCCCCGGTTAAGGGCGAAGCTCACCCCATCGACGGCATTCACATAGCCCGTCCGTTTCCCGAACGGTCCTTCATACACCGGGTAGCGAACACGCAGATCGTCCACCTCAAGCAGCGCTTCCGGATTCATGCGGCCCCCCTTTCAATCCCTGTCGGCGTTGTGCCTCCCTCCGGGCGGCCCTCGTCCAATGGTCGCCAGCAGCGCGCATACTGATTGTCGCCAAGCGCATGCATGGGAGGCATCAATTCAGTGCACTCGGGTACCAGAAGTCGTACACGCCGTTCGCAACGCGGGGCAAATACACATCCCGGTGGGCTCTCGGCCAGGTTCGGAATGGTGCCAGGGATATCGCGCAATCGACTGCTTTTGCTCATGCCGAGATGAGGCGCGGCATTCAGCAGACCACGCGTATACGGATGTTGAGGATGGCGGAGTATTGCCTCGACCGGGCCATGTTCGACAATCTGGCCCGCATACATCACCGCGACCCTGTCCGCCAGGCGCGCGACAACTCCCAGATCATGGGTGACAAGCAACAATGATGTGCCATCGCGACGACAGCGATCACGAAGGAGATCGAGGATCTGAGCTTGAATTGTCACGTCTAGGGCTGTCGTTGGCTCGTCGGCAATCAACAGCTTGGGCTTTAGCGCCAACGCAATTGCAATCATCACTCGCTGCGCTTGTCCGCCTGACAGCTGGTGCGGATAGGCGAATGCCTTTTCCTCAGGTCCTGGAATGCCAACAGACTTCAACAGGGCCACTGCTTCGGTCCATGCTTCGCCTCGACGCATTCTCTTCTGCTGCATCAAAGGCTCCGCCACTTGCCAGCCGATCCGTTTCACCGGATTGAGACAACTCTGCGGTTGCTGAAATATGATGCTTATCGCCCTGCCGCGAATGTTCGCGAGGTTGCGTTCGGGCATCTGCAGCAGATCATTTCCTTCGAGTAGAATTTCACCCGCGACAATGCTGCCCGGCGACTGAACCAAGCGCAAAAGCGAAAGGGCCAGCACGGATTTTCCAGATCCGGATTCCCCAACTAAGCCAACGATCTCCCCTTCGCCGATAGTAAGATCTACACCGCGTACAGCATTTATCGTCTTGGCACCCGCCCGAAACTGCGTGTGCAATCCTCGAATTTCGAGCACCGGGCGTCCTGGCATCGAGCGGTTTACCTTCTGCGAAATTTGCATTTTTAACCTCAACCGCGTGGATCCAGTACGTCTCGCAAACCGTTCCCGAGCATGTTCATGCTGAAGATCGAGATGAACAACGCGATCCCCGGCGCGGCAACGGCCCACCAGGCGGAGAACAAATAGTTTCGAGAATTTACAAGCATAACCCCCCACTCAGGAGCAGGCGGCTGAGTACCAAGCCCCACAAATGAAAGCCCAGATGCAAGTAGCGCGGCCAGCGGCGTCGCGAACGAGAGATAAACTATCAACGGTGAAGATATATTGGGCAGAATGGTCCCAAACAGGATTTGGGTTTCGCTTGCCCCAAGCGCTCGCGCGCTCATGACATAGTCCTCTCCCTTCACCGTCATCGTGATGCTACGCACCAGTCTCGTGTATCCCGGGATTCCGGCTATGCCGACCGCGACCATCCCAGTCCAAAGGCTAGGGCCAAGGATGGCCACCACGACAAGCACAAGAAGTATGTATGGGAATGCGAGGAGGACATCGATGAACCGCATGATAATTCCGCTCCAGAGCGCGGAACCGAAACCGGCGATCAACCCAAGCAACGTCCCCACCGAGGCCGAAACCGCGGCGCTGACCGAACAAATCAAGAGAAAGTAACGTGTTCCGTAAATCACCCGGCTGAGCAGGTCTCTTCCCACTTCGTCCGTGCCAAGCCAATGTTGGAAACTTGGAGGTTTCAGGCGCTGTATCGGATTGATCTTGAATGGATCGAAAGGCGCGACTAATGGAGCGAAAATTGCGATGAGAACAATCGTCAATAATATTGTCCCGCCGATCAATATCGAAGGGCTCGATAATGCCTTCGACGCGCAATCCCTCCAGCGAACACGCACCAGTGCCTTGTCTTGGCTTAAGGTTGCCGCCGTCATGATTGTAACTCCACACGTGGGTCGAGCCAGGCGTAAAGGATGTCAGCGACAAGGTTGACCAGAAGATAGGTGGCTGCGCTGATCAGAATTATTGCTTGGGTGAGCGCGAAGTCCCGCCATTGTATGGCTTTGACGGCAAGCTCTCCGATCCCATGCCAGGAGAAGATCGATTCGATGATGAAGGCGCCACCCAGAAGGTTTCCGACTTGGAGTGCTAACATCGTCACTACGGCGATCAGGGCGTTTGGAAGCGCATGACGAAACACGAGTGCGCTTTCGCTGTTACCGCGCGCCCGAGCAGCCACAATGAAGTCTCGGCGCATGACATCCACCATGTTGCTCCGCACGATTTGTGAAATCGGAGCGGCCTCCACCAGCCCCAAGGCCAGTGCCGGCAATATGATGGCTGTGGGCCCTTGGGGTACAACTGGCAGAATTTTCAGCCAGACGGAGAAGAACAAGATCAGAAGAAGACCGAAGAAGAACGCAGGCATCGAGATACCGAACAGCCCGACGGTCGTCGCGGTCACATCCAACCATGAATTTCGCTTGAGCGCCGCCAGGATACCTGTCGTGAGCCCAACCGTGATCGCGATAAACAGGGCGGCGGCGGTCAAAAGGACTGTATTAAGGTATCTGTATCCGATCTCATCGATAACCGGCTTACGCAGGCGTATCGATTCACCTAGGTCACCTTGCACGAGGTCACCAATGTAGATGCCGAATTGTTGATACCAGGGCAGATCAAGATGGTACTTCGCACGAAGGGCGGCGATTGCCTGATCCGCGGCTTGCCCTGTCACCTGTCCCTGATAGATCGCGGTCACCGCATCCGTGGGGATCATCACCTTCATCAGGAAGGTGATAATGAGGATACCTGCTACCACCGGAACAAGCAGTGACAGCCGTTTCACTATGTAGCCCAGCACGTCAGTCAGCCTTCGAGCTTGAAATCGGAAGAGTAGACGAACCCAAGATAATCAAAGTGGTAACCTGAAAGATTACTCTGGACAAAAGTGATCGGCCAATCGGTTACCAGGGGGAGAATTACACGATCTTCGAGGATCGCCTTCTGGGCCTCACTTACGAGTGAAAAGCGTTTTGTTGGGTCGGACTCTGTGTCGGCCGCATCCAACAACCGATCGATCGCGGGGTTATCGGGCAAGAGTTGCCGGTGCCCGGGCGACCGAAATAGTTGCGACAAGACACTCGGGTCTGACCAGGTCCAACGGTTGAGAGCCATGTCCCAATCAGGTGTCAGAAGACCCGGGTAGAACGTGCCCCAGTCGCTCGTACTAACCTCGACAGCAATGCCGATGTCCGCCAAATTCGCCTGGATGACAGCAAGAGCTCTTTCCGTGACGCTGTCGGCGTAGCTGCGCACCGTGAACCTTGCTGGCTGCCCGTCCTTTTCTCGTTGCCCATTGTTGTCGTGCCAACCAATTGCATCCAGCAGCGACTTGGCCTTTTCCGGATCGTATGGCGTCCCATACTTGTTGGCCACCGCGTCGTCATACCCGGGAATCCCGCGCGACAGCGGGCTCAACGCGATTGCCCCATGACCACCAAAGGCTCCCGCCAGCACGGCTTCGCGATCGATCGCGTAGCTGATGGCCTCACGAAACGCTCGATCATTGAAGGGCGGTTTCTTATAATCGAACTCCAGGAACATGAGGTTCTTGGCGTGCTCGTTGGAGATCGTGACAAACTGCGGATTGTCCTGCAGAGGTGCTGCGGAATCAGCGGTGATGCCCGCCGCATCAAGTTCACCTGTCAGGAGAGCGGACGTAACAACCCCTTCCTCCGCAATGACGTTCAGCACGATTTTTTCGGCATAGGGAAGTGCTTTGTTTGTCGCGTCCGGCCGTTTCGGCTGGTACTTGTCAAACCGCTTCAATTCGATGCGCGTGCCAGGCATCCACTGATCAAAGAGAAATGGTCCCGTGCCGATGGGATGGCGACCATAGGCATCTCCTGAAGCCTTTACGGCCGTTGGCGAATTAAAGCCAAAATAGGGCTGCGCCAACAAATTGATGAACGGCGCATAAGGGCGTGAGAAACGGAAAACGACTGCGCCGGGTCCCGCCACCTCTACCTTCTCGAGCGGACCGACGATCGCCTTGGATGGAGAGACTTTGGCTGGATCAAGAACAGCGTCGAAGTGGAACTTCACTGCGTCCGCGTCGAACGGAGTGCCATCGTGAAAGACGATCCCATCCTTCAGCTTGAACGTCAGAACCTTGCCTTCTTCTGAATATTCCCAGCTATCGGCGAGCCAAGGCTGAGCCTTACCCTGCGGATCCAAATAGACCAGAGATTCAAGGATATAGCTTCCCAGCACGTCGCTTACATCAAGCGACATGGTCTGAACGTTGTAAAGGGTTTCGGGGTCAACGCTTAGTCTGAAGCGGCAAAGCTGTTGCGGTCCGGCAAAGGCCTGCCTTCCCCCCAGCGCAAGTACACTCACAGTGATCGCTGACGCAATCGTAAACTGACGGCGGTTGAGCATTGTCTGGTTCCCTCGGTTTTGTGGGGGCCTATTTACGCGCCTCTCTCCAGCGCCTGACCCCTTAATCCGAATGATTGCTCGGATTTGTGGCTTGCGCAATAGGGAATTTTTGAGATAGCTGATTATAGACCTGACCAACGGCACAAGAGGCATTGGAGACGACCTGATGGACGCAGCGAACCCCGCATCTAAGCGGACCCCCGTTCAGGAGCGGTCCCGCAAAATCAAATCGAAAATAAAAGCCAGCGCGCACCGCGTGATGCGTGAAAAGGGGATACGCGCAATAACGACGAATGCGGTCGCTGAAGCCGCTGGTGTCAAAGTCGGATCGATCTACGACTACTTTCCCAACAAAGAGGCCATTATTGCTGAGTTGTACGAGGAAAAGCTCGCCGCAGTTCGCAAATTTCTGGAGGACGGCTCAGAACAGATAACTTCCGACGAATGGCGCGAGGGGCTAGCCAGCCTTATACGCGATACGTGGAAGTACCAACTCGGGATCGGCCTCGACCTGACGATCGTTAACGCTGCCTACTATTACGAGAGTCTTTTCCCGATTGCGCAGGATCACGCAAGGCTGTTTGCCTCAAACTATGTGAGACTTCTGAAACGCTTAGGCTCACCATGGCAGGACGCGGAGCTCTTCGATCTGGGTATAACACTCTACACGCTGGTCAATGCAACGTGGAGTTACTGGCGACTTACGGAAAGCGCGAAAAATGTTGCGGTTGAGCGCCAAATCGCGCTGACAATCACGCTCATCGAACCCGCGCTACGGGCACCGGAAACGACATGATCTCTGCCGTCGGGAGTGATCGACACAAACTATCCGCCCAGGGCCGTCTGAGCTGATGATAGGTAATCACGGCGTTCTGAATGGTCTGTGCTCCGCGCGATGTGTTCCGAGCGATGCCGGGCAGACCTTCTGCGCAAAATGGGGCGCGCGCTAGGCGTGCGCCGCACCCCGCTGGCTTTGTCGCGCCTGCATGCCCTCCCACGGCGATATCTCCCGAAGTCTGAAGGCGCCCTCAAGTTGCCAAGCCGCCCCCCCAGGAATGCCGTTTGCCAGCAAAGGGAACCGCTGGCAAAAGGTTCGGCCATCAGATGAGACTGATGTAAGCTTTCGAAGCCCTTTCCACTGCGGCCGTGTTCAACTCAAATCCAAGCCCCGGACCGTTCGCTACGGATATCTTTCCCTCTACCGGTTCAAGGTTCGGTTCACGTACCAGATCCTCCTCCAGCAGCTGCGAGGTAATCTGGTTCGCATCGTCCAGGTTGGGAATACACGCGGCCGCCTGGATGAAGGCACAGCTGGTTATTCCACTTTCAAATACGGCGTGGTTACATATGTTTACTGTCGCTGCTTCCGCGATACTCGCTGATTTGATGAAGCCGTCGATACCGCCGGATTCATGAATGCCGAGAACAATGAGATCCGCCGCCTCGTTCCGCACAGTGCGGTAGATGTCACCAAGCGTAAAAACGGCCTGATCAGCGGCAATCGGGATAGGGGAGCCGCTACGCAATTGCCTTAGTCCCTCCGGTCCGGAAGCTGAGGAAATGGGTTGCTCCATCATTTCGATATCATAGGGCGCCAACAGCTTGATCATCCGGCTCGCCGTGAGCATGTCCCACTTCTCGTTCGCATCGAGACGGAGGCGGCGATTTCCAATCGCGTGACGCACCGCCTTGACGTTGCTGATATCGGCATTTTCCCCGCGACCCACTTTCAGATAGAGCGTTGAGTAACCTTTGTTGCAAAGGCTTTCAGCACAACGAGCAAGGTCATCGGTGGTGCTTCCCTGTATAAAGCCGAAGTAGGAAATTGACTCACGTAGTGCACCGCCAAGAAGTTTATGCGCAGCCACGCCATGCTGTTTGCCAAGCGCGTCCCAAAGAGCCATCTCGATGCCGGCAAAACACTGGGCAAAAAATCTCGGTGCGCTTCCGGCCCCTTGGGATATGAAACCCAATTGGTGACAAAGCGCGGATAAGCGCTTGATATCATATGCAGATGATCCGACCAAAAAAGTTCGCCAATAGTCGACAACCGCGATCTTCGTCGCATTGTTTGGAGTTCCGAGGATCTCCCCAAACCCCGTAACACCGGTGTCGGTCTCAATCTCGACAAGAACGATTTCCGCGCCTTCCTTGATGCCATGCGACCAGTGGTATGGCTCAGCCAGCCTGCAGTAGAGCGGGGTCGTGCGGATGCTTTTGATCTTCATGAAACGAACCTCATTGGTACAAACGAAAATGATACCGCGCCGCGTTGTTCACAAAGACCCGAATCCACTAACGGGCTAGCGAAAAGACCAAACGTGATACGGACATTGACCACAGGCGGAACTGGCGGACGCCGAGGCGCTCGCGCATCTCTCCCACGCCCGCTTACTGCGTCTCTCGTAAGTGAGCAATTCACCGCCACTCCACCGGCGGTCCACGGATGAATTTACATTTGTAATCCGGGAAAAGTCTCTTCTATCTTAGCGACACTTACCGCGAAGTTCGGTTAATTTTTCCCGATATCCTTTGAATATCGGCACTATCGACCGGTAAAGGCGGTTTCGTTGAGGCGGGCGGTTCTCCTCGAATATCAGCGAAAAGACGTGGGAACGAGTCGGCGCACTCGCATTGGGGTTGGCGGTGATCGTTTGAAGCAACGAAAGATGCACCGTCTCCTGATGCCTTCGACGAAACCACAATCAATGGGACGACGAAAAACGAAGGGCATCGGGGCTCCCGAAAAAGCCAGGCAATCCGCCGGTATGTAGGAAAACCGTGCGCTCTCCGGGCCGAACGACACCGTCGCGCACAGCTGCCATGAGGCCCGCGAAGGCGCGGCCCGTGTATGTTGGATCGAGAACGATTCCCGCCTGGCGTGCCACCATTTTCAACGCATGCTCCACTGGCTCTGTCAGGTGTTGGTAGCCTTGCCCAACCTGATCCAACACAATTCTCAATGGTGCGCTGAACTCCTCCTGCCTCATGTCCGAGAGCAGCCTCCTCACCCGGGTCTCCGGATCAGAAACGGCGCCCGTGTCTACTCCATGAACGCGATCCGAACCGAGGGCGTGAACAAGACCTGCCATTGTGCCACCCGATCCAAGCGCGACAAAAACGTGCTTCAGATCCGGCGCTTGTTGCATGAGTTCCTCCCCGCAATCCGCATAGCCCAAGGCAGCCACTGCGTTTGTCCCGCCGAACGGCACATACCCGACAGGCGAAGCACGCTTTTCAAGGCTGCGGATTTCCTCGCTCGCACGCTCTTCCAGTGCGGGAACATCGACGTCCCCGGCCCAGACGATTTCCGCTCCCAGCAGGCCGTCGAGCGCGAGGTTTCCGGTACTTTGAGGCGGTGGGTCTCCGGCTAGCACCAAACACACTTTCAAACCGAGCCTCGCCCCTGCCGCGGCGGTTAATCGCGCGTGATTGCTCTGGGCAGCTCCGACCGTTACGACAGTCTTGGCCCCGCGCGCGACTAAATCAGCGAGTGTATACTCTAGTTTGCGGATTTTGTTGCCGCCGCCAGCAAGGCCCGTCAAATCGTCTCTTTTGAACCACAGGTCGTCTTCGTCCAGGCCCAAGGCCAAAGAAAGCCTAGGTAACGGCTCGAGCGGAGTGGGCCAATCTTCGAGTTTGATCTTTGCAGGCTTCGACATTTTTCCTCACTTAGACAGTTTGCACGATTGAAACAAAAGCTCCAGATGGCTCCGCCCACCCCGGTCGCCCCTTGCTCGCGACACGACCCTTCAACTAAAAGGGCGTTGAATCTGCGCCTATGGAGGGAAGCCTCTCTGGCTCCCCTCCACGATGTGTGGCAGAGTTTTCGTTTGCCGCCTAAGCGGCAAACGACGTTTTTATCTGCTCCCCAATGATTTCGGCCGTAGCGCACGATAGGGTCCAACCCAAATGTCCGTGCCCGGTGTTGTAAAACACATAGGAACGCCGGCCTTGGCCGACATGAGGGAGCATGTTGGGCATCATCGGCCGCAAGCCGCTCCAGGGAACGACCCGACTCGTATCTATTGCGGGAAAGTGCCGGCGCGTCCAACGAACGAGGGGCTCTATCCGATCGGCGCGGATGTCGAGATTCAGGCCATTGATTTCCGCTGTTCCCGCGACACGGAAGCGATCTGGACCAAGTCGGCTGGTTACAATCTTCGCATTGTCATCAAGAAGGCTGACCCAGGGCGCATTTTCTCGGCTTTTCGGGCCATCCAGGTGCACCGTGATCGAGTAACCCTTTACCGGATAAACGCTCACCCTATCGCCCAGCATTGACGCGAATTGCCGGCTGGCGACACCGGCGCAAATGACAACCCCGTCAACAGCTATCTCCTGCAGACCTGCTCCTCCTTGGCTTCCAACTGAGGACGACCACCGAACGGTGGTACCGCTTCCATGCGGCCGAAAACCCACGACATTCGCATCAAACTGGAAAGTCGCACCCTTCCCCAGGCAAACCTTCGCGAGCCCGCGGCTGAACTTATGTATGTCTCCAGAAAAGTCTGACGGAGTGAAGAAGCCACCATAAAAGTCGCCCGTAAGTGCGGGTTCAATGTCGCTAATTTCGGAAGGCGTCACCGACCTACGATCGAGCCCGGCCGCGGTGAGGAGACCGTTGACCTCCTGTGCGTGGCGAAAGCTTTTTTCGTCACGATAGAAGTGGAGAATACCGCGCTTCTCCAGATCGAATTCAATGCCCTCTTTCTCCGCGATATCGCGCATATGGCGCCGGGCCTCGATCGCCAATTTTGCAGTATCTATAGTATTCGCTTTATAGTTTGGTACAGCCGCTATGAACTTAGCGATCCAGCTGTACTTTGCCCAGGATGGTTTGGGGTTGAGCAGAAGCGGAGCATCCTTTGATAGCATCCATTTCATACCCTTGAACAAGGTGGACCAGTGATTCCAAACCTCTGCGTTGCTGGCCGAAAGCTGGCCGCCGTTAGCAAATGAGGTTTCCATCGCAGGGTAGCTTTGACGGTCGAATACTGTGACCTTGTACCCCCTTTTCAACAGGGAATACGCCGTTGTTATGCCAGTAATACCGGCGCCAATTATGGCTACGTGAGGCATGCTATGTCTCCTTGGACAGTTTCGTGAGGCCATCCGGCCTGTTACGTCCCCATCTGTCCTCGGTACCTGAGAGCTTCCCGTATTAACGGTATCCCCTTCGGTGGGCATTGCTGCCACTCTCCAGATTTTCCAGCCACACGGTCCTTTTGCCTGAGAGTTTCTTGGGGAATTGCTCCGTCGGCGCCGTCCCCGGTCTCTCCCGAGTGGCTTATAGGAAATTCATTGTTCTCCTCTGCGGACGCGGCATCGGCGTCTACACTTCTCCCAATGGCATTTGCTAACACAGGGGATGGTAAAGTAAAGCTGCTTTCTCAAGCTCCCGGCTACCAAATTCGAGGCGCGGCTCAATGCGTGGGTGGGAAGGACGCCCTCGGCCTTGTACTGGCGGAACTATGGCGAAACCGGAGCATCAGGCGGAAAGCGCTTGCCCAGGCTCGCCACGATTTTGAAATCGTCTATCCCAAACCCACGAGTGATATGGCCTCACTGGAGTGCTTGTTGAGAAACACAGGAGGCGTCCTAGCGGATGTGTTTATAGACTGTGGTTCGCGACAGTTTGAGTATGCGCGCGGTTTTTGAGATGTTCTCGCCGGTCATGCGAAAAGTTGAGCGGATCTCGCGGCATTTGTTGCTATCAAGGGGGTGGGATTGGCAGCTGACACAGGTATCCTCGTCCCGAGTTGCGCCTGAGGCGATGTTATCGAATGAATGCTCATCAACATAGTCCATGTGGCGGCGAACGAGCGCACGCTGCAATGTCGCCTTCAGTTCACGGATATTGCCCGGCCAGGAATGCATGGAGAGACGCATAATAGCCGCGTCGGTGATTGGCGTGTCGGGTGCCAACTCATGCATTAAGTGCCTGACGATACCAGCGAAGTCCGCGCGCGCCTTCAGCGCCGGCAGGCGAACTGTATAGGCGTTGAGGCGATACAGTAGATCGGCTCGAAACAGCTTGGCTGTCACCATTTCTTGCAGGTCACGGTTTGTTGCCGACACGATCTGAACATCGACTTTGCCGGTCTTCTGTCCGCCAATCGATCGCACCTCCATACTGTCGAGAAAGCGCAGGAGCGAGGTCTGGGCAGCGAGCGGGATGTCCGCGACCTCGTCGAAAAACAGCGTTCCTTTGTCGGCGGCGCGCGCCAGGCCAGGCGAGCCATCGTTGCGTGCATTGGTGAATGCCCCGCGCTCATGGCCGAAGATTTCGGCAATGAAAAGGCTCTCTGGCAACGCACCGCAATTGACCGCAACAAACTCGCCTTTCCGGTTGCTCAAAGTGTGCACATGCCGCGCCATGAGTTCTTTTCCGGTCCCTGTTTCACCGGTAATGTGAACCGGCATTCTCAGAGTTGTCGCATCGGCAATTTCCGACATGGATCGCTTGATCACCGGGTCGTCGCATACGAATTCGGGAGCGCCCACAGGGCGCACAAGAGAAGGCAGTCTGGCAGCGGGCTTCGCGTCGATCACCGCCTTGCGCAGACCAATCTGGCGGCAGACCATGAAGACGCCGCTTCCAGCTTTGTCCCGGATGCGGATCACGCCTCCATTGAGGAGCCCATCCATCGCCGCACCAAAGCCTGCTTCAAACAGATCGTCGAAGTGATTGCCAATGATTGCCGGAAGGCCAGCCAATAGTGCCGTCCCGGGCCGATTGAGCGAAATTACGGCCCCCTCCCGCGATACGGACAGCAGGCCGGCCGATAAAGTATCGAGATACTCCACGCGTGGGTGGAAAGCGAAGATGAAGCTCTCGGCGCACTCCTGGTAGATGAGCCCGTTTTCGATCTGCGCTGCCGCCATGCGTACGAGCGCGTGCGTATGCTCCTGCCTCGCTTCATTGGCGCAGGAGGCATCCAGGAGGCCGATCGTCACCCCGCGGGAGTTGAGGATCGGGGCGGCCATGCAGCTCAAGTGACCATGGCAACTGAAATAGTGCTCGCGACCGTAGATGGCGACGGGTTTGTGACTTGCCGCAGCCAGTCCGAGCGCATTGGTGCCGCGCAGGCGTTCGTCCCAAAGACTGCCCGGTATGATCGCGCGCCCTGCAGCACTTTCCGCGAAACGCTCGTCGCTGATTGTGTCGAGCACGACGCCCTCGGCGTCGCCAAGGGCAATCATGAAGTTTGAACCAGCAATCTGCGAATGAAGAAGCTGCATTTCGGCAAGCGCCAGCCGACGCAGTGCCGCAGTCTTCTCGCGGCGAACGTTGACATCGGCGAATGGAATAACGCTGCTGCGCGGCTGCGAGCGTGGATCAAGCCCCAGATCCCGGCATCGCTGCCAGCTGTCGGCCACGACAGCCGGCAAGCTGCCCACCGGTAAACGGCTGCCACCTTCGAGCGCGCTGCGAGCACGATCGATCCCTGAAAGATGCTGCATGTCTCCTCCTCATGCGCTTCCGTCCCGATACATAGGGGTGGCCCGCCGAAGATTGCAATAGACAGAAACTGAACAGTTTGCGACGGACACACGTCCACCACATGTACATTTTTTCCGGCACACCATCCAAATAACCAATTGATTTTACTAGATTATGTTATCTGGCACGCGCCTTGCTCTTCATAGACCGGAATGCGGACGAGTGGTTCGCAAGTGCACGGAGAGAACGCATGAAGGCACAAGTGCTGACGCAATATGACGACAACCTCAAAGCGGACCAGTGGGTGTCGCTGCAGGACGTTCCCGATCCAAAGATCACCAAATCGAGCGATGTGATCGTGCGGATTGGTGGCGCAGGCGTTTGCAGGACCGATCTTCACATTATCGAAGGCGTATGGCGCCCGCACATGGATCCTGACGGAAACAACCTCCTACCGCTCATCATGGGCCACGAAAACGCAGGCTGGGTGGAAGCGGTCGGCAAGGAAGTCGAGGGAATCAAGGTCGGCGACCCGGTCATCGTCCATCCCAAGATTTCCGGTGGCACATGCCTTGCCTGCCGACGCGGCTTCGATATGCACGGTCCAGGCAAATTTCCAGGCCTCGACTGCGACGGCGGCTATTCCGAGTACCTCTGCACGTCTGAGCGCAACATCGTGCCGCTGCCAAAAACGCTCGCGCCCAAGGAAGTTGCCCCTTACGCCGACGCGGGCCTGACCGCCTATCGCGCCGTCAAGAAGGCAACAAGGCATCTGCTGCCCGGAGAAAGCTGCGTCGTGATCGGTGCTGGCGGCCTCGGCCACATTGGCATCCAGTGCCTGAAGGCGATGTGCGCAGCCGACGTCATCGTGGTCGACATTTCTGACGCATCGCTCGCACTTGCCGGCAAGATCGGGGCGGACAAGCTCGTCAAGGCAGACGGCAACGAGGTCGAGGCCGTGCTGGAACTGACCGGCGGGCAGGGGGCGGAAGCCGTGATCGACTTCGTCGGGGAAAAGGGAACGACGCTGAAAGGCCTCGCCATGACCCGCCCGATGGGGAGCTATTACGTCGTCGGCTACGGCGAGGATATTCGCATCCCGACCGTCGATATGGTCATCACCGAAAAGAACATCATCGGCAACCTGGTGGGCACCTGGGCGGAACTGACCGAGCTGATGGCGCTTGCCGATCGCGGTCTCGTGGATCTTACCACCGTCGAATACCGGCTGGCTGACGCCAATCAGGCTCTTCGGGATCTTCGGGATGGAAAGATTCATGGGCGCGCCGTGCTGATCCCCTGACGCTAATTCCGCCGTGCGTTGATACAGCGCACACGGGACGCTCTACCGCTCTGATTCTAGGACATTTTTCTGCCCTCAAGTGATCCCGTCTGAAGGCGGGATGCTCTCGGTCGGGAGACCAGAACCTGGTCTCCCGAACCGCTCATTCAAACAAGCTTTGATCTCAGCAACCTGTGGGAGGAGACCACTCATGAGACACAAGAACTTCTTGTACGCGACGGTTTGCGCCTTGGCGACAACGATCGCATCGGGCGCGCAAGCGGCTGAAATCGACTACAGCCAGTTTGGCGACTACGCGAAATATGGAAAGGCCGAGGACGTACGGGGCGCATGCTCTTATGAGACGATCGACAAGAAGGACTATTCCGGACGCACGCTGAAGATCATCAGCCATGCCGTTCCTGTGATCGGAGAGCCGACCGACCTGCACGCCAAGCAGTTCGAAGCTCTGACAGGTGCAACGGTGGATGTCGTCCATATCCCCTTCGGCGACCTTTACCAGCGCATCATGATCCCGTTCCAGACGCAACAGGCCGCCTACGACGTGCTCTTCTACCCGTCTCTTTGGATCGGGGACCTTCACAACTTCCTCGCCCCCGTTCCCGCATCCTACCAGGAGCTCAGCGGTCTGGATGACGTGACGACAAACTACAAGGACGTTGCGACCTGGGGCAACGAAATGGTGCAGTATCCGGTCGATGGCGACCGGCACTACATGAAGTACCGTTCGGACATCTTCGACAATCCCGAGATGCAGGCAAAGTATAAGGCCGAAACCGGACAGGATCTGAAGGTTCCGGAGACCTGGGAAGAATATAACGCGATTGCGAAGTTCTTCTCGGGGTGGGATTGGGCCGGCGACGGCCAGCCGCATTTCGGCAGCGCCGAGGTGACCAAACGCGACGACCTGATGTTCTCCGCATTTATCAGCCGTGCCGCCGCCTATGCGAAGAACCCGAACGTCAAGGGTGGGTTCTTCTTCGATCTCGAAACCATGGAGCCGCAGATCAACAATCCGGGCTGGGTGAAGGCTCTCGAAATGTTCATTGATGCGCAGAAGGCGTTCCCGCCCGGCGGCGCGAATTTCGGCCTCGGCGACGAAATCTTCTCGTTCGGTGGCGGTCAGACTCTGATGAGCTATTCCTGGGATGACGCCTTCATCCAGGCACAGGAAAAAGACAGTCCGATCCGCAACAAGGTCGCCGCCGCTCCGCTTCCCGGCGCAAACGAAGTTTGGAACCGCACGACCAAGACCTGGGACAAGTTCGAAATGCCGAATGCACCGCCGTACATCACGTGGGGATGGACCTCCGCCGTCGCAAAAGCATCGAAAAACCAGGACATGGCCTTCGACTATCTCTGCTTCTTTTCGAATGAGGCGAACACAACCCTCGACCTACAGATCGGCCGTTTCGGCGTTAACCCCTATCGCAGGACCCATTTCGATCCAAAGTTCTGGCAGGACAAGCTCGGCTGGGAACGGAAAGTGGCCGAAACCTACGTCCAAACACTCAGTGGCATGGATGAGAGCACCAACCGCGTCTTCGATTTGCGCGTGCCTGGCGTCAATCAGTTCATGTCGACGCTCGCCAACGGTGTGTCTGAAGCCATGGCCGGACAAAAGAGTGCGCAGGAAGCGCTCGACGGTGTGGCTGTGAAATGGACGGAGATCGTTGACAGGGTTGGCGTGGACAAGGTGCGCGAGGCCTACGCCAACGTCGTCGCACTCGAAGACCGCGGTCGCTGATCCACTTCGGTTGGATGTGACACGACAGGCGGGGCGGCGTGCCGCCCTGCCTGTTTTCGAATGCCTGAAAATCTATGGGGACAAGGCGCATCATGGTTCACACCGGGTTTCGCTTCTACAAGCTATCCTTCCTGCTGCCGGGGCTGCTCGTGCTGCTGGCGATTATTCTCTTTCCACTGCTCTTCACCGTCCGCGTATCGCTGTCTGGCTGGGACGCGATCTCGCCCGGACTTGGCTGGGCGGGGATCAAAAACTACACAAACGTTATTGGCGACCGACGCTTCTGGGAGGCAATGTTGCGTCTGTCGGGCATGGCCGTCGGTTCCGTCTTGGTCCAATACACACTCGGCTTCGCGCTGGCACTTCTGGTTTGGCGAGAGATTGCCCTGCGGCGCTTCTTCCGCGTCCTTTTCCTGGTCCCGATGATGACGACCCCCGTCATCATGTCGGTGATCTGGCGCACGATCTTTCACGAGTCTCTTGGTCCCGCCAACGATGTGCTCGGGGTGATCGGCCTTGGGCCCTATCCTTGGTTGACGTCTGCCAACTACGCGATGGCGGCAGTCATGATCGTTGAAATCTGGCAGTGGACGCCATTCATGTTCCTGCTCCTCCTTGCCGGCCTTCTCAGTCTTCCCCGTGAGCCGTTCCTCGCAGCCGCCATCGACGGTGCTGGTCCGATCCGGACCTTCTTCAATGTGACCTTTCCGCTCCTGGTTCCCGTCTCGATCGGCGCCGTCGTGATCCGATTGATCGAGGCGTCGAAGATCATGGAGACTGTCTACGTACTGACCTCTGGCGGACCGGGAACGGCCACGGAAACAGCGGGCTACTACATTTACATCAAGGGTTTGCGCGATTTTGAGATTGGTTATGCCGCATCGCTGTCGATCACGTACCTGGTCATCATGATCGTGCTACTGACGATCATCGCCAAGCTCCTCGTTCGTATTTTCATTGGAAGGAGCGCCTGATGCTCTCGATCCTCAAGTATCTGGCCGTGACGCTATGGAGCACGTTCGTCGTGGCGCCGTTGCTCTGGGCACTGACCACAAGCTTCAAGACGGCCAACGGCGTCACCGGCGGTCCAACCTATCTTCCCTATGTCGGGTTTGAGCCTTCGCTTGACGGCTGGCGCAGCCTGTTCGGCGGGTCGGGTGGCATCGATATCGTCAAACCGTACATGGACAGCCTGATCGTGACCGGCAGCGCCAGCCTGATCTCGATCATTCTCGGCACGCTCGCGGCCTATGGCCTTTCGCGGTTCGACTATCGCGCCGGCATCGTGAAAAACACCGACATCATCTTCTTCTTTATTTCCCAGCGCATCATGCCGCCGATCGTTCTGGCGATCCCGTTCTTCCTGATGCTGCAGTTTCTGGGATTGCTCGACACCAGGATCGGGCTGATCCTCGTCTATGTGGCACTGTTGCTGCCGATCGCTGTGTGGATCATGGTCGATTTCTTCGATGGCGTGCCACGCCAGATCGATGAAATGGCGATGCTTGATGGTTGCACACCATTCGAGGCTTTCTGGCGTATCGTATTGCCGAACTCCAAGCCCGGCATTTTGGTGGCGAGCATGTTCTGCCTGATCTTCGGGTGGAACGACTTCTTCTTCGCTTTCACGTTGACCTTCACGGACACACAGCTTCTGCCTGTTGCCGTGGTTTCGTTGAATTCTTCGGTGACGCCGTGGTGGAGTCTATCGGCCTCGGCGCTCGTTTCCGTAGCACCGCTCATCCTCATTGCCATTTTCGTCGAGCGGCTCCTTTCGCGCGGCACGCTTGCCGGCGCGATCCGGTAGGGAGACAGAGATGACCCTTGTTCTCGATAACCTTCGCATTGCCCGCAATGACGAGATCCATCTTGATAACCTGTCAGCGAGTTTTGCTCGCGGCAGCCTGACGACGGTGCTTGGCCGCACACTGGCCGGCAAGACGACCTTGCTCAGGGCGATAGCCGGCCTCCAGCCGATAGATAGCGGCAAGATGGAGCGGGATGGACAGGAATTCGGCATGCTGCCCGCATGGCAACGGGATGTTGCCATGGTCTACCAGCAGTTCATCAACTATCCACATCTAACCGTCTTCGAAAATGTCGCGTTTCCGCTGCGCAAGCGCCGTGTGCCGGAAGCCGACATACGCAGTCGCGCCAACGCGGCTCTTAGCATGGTTGGGCTTTCGAATTTTGCGGCACGCAGGCCGTCCGCGTTATCGGGGGGACAGCAGCAACGTGTGGCGCTCGCGCGCGCGCTGGTCCGGCGCGCTGATATCCTCCTGCTCGATGAACCGTTGGTCAATCTCGACTACAAGCTGCGCGAACAATTGCGGGAGGAATTCCGCGGACTGCTAACGAGCCAGAGCGAAGGCACGGTGATCTACAACACCACCGAACCGGCAGAGGCAATGATGTTGGCCGACCGGATCATCGTCATGCACGAAGGTCGCATCCTGCAGACGGGAGCGCCAGCGGATGTCTTTGAAAGGCCCGCCAATGTCGCTGTCGCCGGCATCATCAACGATCCGCCCATGACTATCCTTTCGGGACGGTTGGACGCGGGCCGGATGATCTTCGACGGTGGCGTAAATCTTCCTGTGTCCCAGCACCTGGAAAAGTTGCCTCCCGGCTCCTATCGCTTCGGCATCCGCGCGACTGAAATCGAACCCATCGAGACCGGCGGCGTCGCCGGGCGTGTGACATTCTCCGAAGTCTCGGGATCTGAGACGTTCCTTCATGTGGAGACGTCGTTGGGGGAGGCGGTTTTGCAGCTCGAAGGTATTCATCAGCTTGCCAACGGATCGGAAATTGGCCTGTCCTTCAGCCCTGAACGGCTTTTCGCTTTTGCCCCTGACGGTGATGGCAAACTGGTTCGCGCACCTGGAAGAGGAGAAAATTGATGGCTGCTATCCATCTCGATCAGATTGGTCATTCCTATGGCACGGCCGTCTATGCACTGGAGAAGACTGACCTTCACTTCGACGACGGCAAGACCTTTGCGTTGCTTGGTCCATCCGGGTGTGGCAAGACGACGATGCTGAACATTATCTCCGGATTGCTCACGCCCTCGGACGGTAGAGTGCTACTCGGAGGGACGGACGTGACCCGCGTCAAAACCGCGGAGCGCAACATAGCCCAGGTCTTTCAGTTCCCTGTTGTCTATCAATCGAAAACCGTCTTTGAGAACCTCGCTTTTCCGCTTCACTGCCGTGGCTGGGACAAGCCCCGCATTACACGCCGGGTAGGGGAGATCGCGGAACTCCTCGGCCTGTGTTCGCGCCTCGATCAATCCGCACGAAGACTTACAGCTGACGAGAAGCAGTTGATTTCGCTCGGGCGAGGGCTCGTGCGCGACGATGTGGCCGCGCTCCTTATGGACGAGCCTTTGACGGTCATCGACCCGCACATGAAATTCGACCTTCGCCGCAGGATCAAACAGGCAAATGATCAAACGCGTCACACCGTCGTCTACGTCACACATGACCAGAACGAAGCAATGACGTTTGCGGACGAAATCCTCGTCATGAATGCTGGCCGCGTCGTCCAGCGTGGCACGCCGCAGGAATTGTTCGAAAGGCCGCGCGACCTCTATGTCGCAAACTTCATCGGTTCACCCGGGATGAACTTCGTGCAGGCAGAACGCGGTGATGGCGACCTCAGACTCGCCGGTGTGCCAGTCGTGGCGGGCAGCCGTTGCGAGGTAATCGCGCCGCGTGACGAGGTGGTCCTTGGTATCCGACCTGAGCACATTGTGTTCGCAAAGGGAGAGGAACGAGGCATCCCCGCATCAATTGTCTCTGTCGAGGATCACGGCAGTTTGAGGGTTGTGGACGTCACCGTCGGATCGAACCGGTTGCGAATGAAGGTTGGCCGCGACGTTGCTCTGCCGTCAGAGCAAGTGCGTATCCGCGCGGCCGCCGCCCGGATCCGTCTTTATGTCGGTGGCCTCATGGTTAGCTAACGACGGTTCATCCTTCGTTCGCAAGGCTGCTTCCACGAGCAATCCCAACGCGGTAACAACGCGCTTCAATATTGATGGGTGCTGCGCAAGCCGTGGCACCCACTCAGATCATAAACGTGCGGTTGCATCCACTGGAACGTTGGAAAAGCGACCATGATAGCGTCCGGTCAAATCTCCAGATCAATCTGACGGGCGGCGCTCGGCGATTACTTAGAGCTGGCTCGGTTTGTCTTGGCCCTCGATCAGCAGTATCCGCTAAGGAGCATAGGACGGACCGGACGCAAGTTGTCGAACTGATGAGCGCGCTGAAGCTCTACGGCATGCGCAGCGCTTACGACGAGGTCATGGGCAACGGCATCAAACGGCAGCCCGAACCGCCGCGCATTGTCGGCGATCTCTTGCAATCGTAGATTGCCGAGAAGCAGCCATGCTCCATTCGCTACCAACTCAGCATCGCCACGCTGCCCCTCGCCAAAGACATCGACGACTTCGACTTCGCCGATATGGTCTAGCGGGCGAGGCTGTCTCGCGTAACAAGCAGGGGGTCGCCCGGCTTTAGCTCCTTCTTTCGATACCGGATCAATACTCCCCAGAAGCGGAATGTTCATCGGCCGATGACAGATTTTGACCCGGTGGGTGATGCGATCGAGCAGAGCACATCTCGCCGTCCTCTTTGTCCTGTGGCCTACCCCACATCATCTTGGCACATTGCGATGCCGTTGGGGAGGACGGGTCCACCCCATCTGCTCTTGTCCTGACCCCTGGTTGCCGCCCTGACGCGACGCGTAAAGGGCACACTGATTTGCCGGGACGGGCAGCCCCGAGAGGATACAAAATATCAGAAGCGCCGAAATTAAGAATCAACTAAAATATTGGTTTTGCTTGCGAAATATTGCGTCGTTAACATTTCATTATCCAGTATGGCGGCTTAATGCTCGCAACCTTATGGCCCATGAGGGGCACCCCAATCAATTTTTCAGTGTGCTAAGATGACCAGGATTCTTACGAATGTGGGAGCAATTTCTGCGCTCCAAACTCTGCGTTCGATAAATTCCGATATGTCAATGACACAGGGTCGCGTGTCGTCCGGGTTCCGTGTTCAAACTGCTGCTGACAACGCCGCTTATTGGTCGATCTCAACTACAATGCGCTCCGATAGCAAGGCGATCTCGGCGGTTTCCGATGCACTTGGTTTAGGCGCAGCGAAGGTCGATGTCGCCTACTCTGGTATGGAAGCAGTGATAGCTGTTCTCTCGGAGTTCAAGGCTAAACTAGTCGCATCGAAGGAACCTGGCGTAGATCAAGAAAAAATTCAAAAAGAACTTGATCACTTGAAGCAGCAGATTGTGAGCATAACCAAATCGTCGGCTTTTAATGGCGAAAACTGGTTAGATGTTGATGTTGACCTCCACACCTCGAAAACCTCTTTAGTTTCGGCTTTCGTCAGGAAAAGCGATGGCACCGTTTCGACGGAAATGATGACAGCCTTGTCCTCCGAGTTTGCACTTTTCAATCGAACCGGCGGCGCGATTTTGCAGGCGCGATACGATGTGGGCGATCCGGGAGGAAACCCCATCCGGTCATCACTGGGGGATGTAGGCGGGCTGCTAAACTCGTCGATAATGGCGTTCGCACATAGCAGCATTCGTTATCCTGGCGTTTTTGTCACTTGGCCAGTCACGTTTAGTTCGGCGGATAGTTTGTCTTTTGAAGTCACCGCGAACGCGAGCATCTATGGTCCCGGCCGCACTGAGACAATTGTCATTGATCAGGCGACAATCAACGCCACGCTCGGCCGAAGTGACGGATCCATTGATAACCGTAACGCACTTAAGTCAGTCATTGATGCTGCGCTTCAGGCGAAGTCACTTCCGATAGCTAGCAACGCAGCCGAGTATAATGGGACGGTTAGCCTAGATTTTATCTCTACGTCGTCGACAGATGTTGGGGAGAGCATCGCGATAAACAATGTTTCATCAACCCTAGCGGCGGGCTTTTCTTTTGGTTTGGACTATTCTCCAATCAAGGAGAATAACAACTCCTACGCAAAGGAGAAATTTAATTTCACCGGACCATTTATGGTGGTTGATGGTGCTAGTTTTAATTTCGACCTGAGTGCGCCGATGATCGGCACGAATATGATAACCTACCATAACTACTCGGTGACACATGCTGATGTCATTGCCGCTCTAGGTGGTTCTAGTGGGGTTATTTCTAGTTCAACTGCCTTCGCATCTGTTTTGAACTACGTAACTGCGGGAGAAGGGCTTAATTTTACTGCTCAAGGAAACTCGATTGAAATAACCCCGGATGTCGCGATTAGGCCTCATCAGGGCATTAACTCATGGTTTTCTATCGACAACGTACATAAGGTCGAAGCCGGGACATCGCCCTCTTTACCGTCTGACGACACGACGACATTTGATTTTTTGGGAATCGATGTCACGGCTGGTGTGGCATCGCCTGATGCTTACATAGCAAGCATTGAAGACATGTTGTCTAGATCCACAGACGCCGCCGCAACGCTCGGGAGCCTGCAGTCACGTGTTTCCTTGCAGTCTGATTTCGCCCAAAACCTCATGGATGTAATCGACAAGGGTGTTGGGCGTTTGGTTGACGCGGATATGAATGAAGAGTCCACCCGTCTCAAAGCACTCCAAACGCAGCAGCAACTGGGGATTCAAGCACTCCAAATTGCGAACTCCAACTCGGAAAACGTAATGGCGCTGTTCCGGTAGATAGTTCGCTGGTCACGGTTGCTTAGCTGAGGAAGGCAGAAAATGCGGCGCCGAAGTCAAAGGCTTTGGAGACGCGTGTCTTCGACGGCTGAAGATCGTGCACGTTCCGGTGTGCGGGCGTGCCTACCAAGGCCGTCAACGGGCAAGTGGCAACGGACAAAGCCATTTCCGGTTTCATGAACGGGCGGACGTGTGTCCGCGCAGACGCTGCCGGGCTGGCGCGGACAGCGCCCAGCAAAGGGACAGCCGATCCCAGGAACTGCCTTAAAGGTGGGCGCTGCCGGCGGCCGGGAGACGTGCCCATCCTTTCTAAGACCAGGGGCCGCCTCCAGCAACATTTCCGTATACGGGTGGAGGGGCGTGCCCAACAGTGTGTTGGTATCGGCCAGTTGCATCAGTTCGCCGCGATAAAGCACCGCGACCCGGTCGGCGAGCTTCTGTACGACGGCGAGGTCGTGCGAGATGAAGAGCATCGCGACGGCGTGTTCTTCCTTGAGGGAGCGCAGAAGTTCGACAATTCGAGCCTGCACCGATACATCGAGCGCCGACAGGATTTCATCACAGATCAAGACCTTGGGATTAACTAGTAGCGCGCGAGCAATGGCGATGCGCTGGCGTTCGCCGCCCGAAAGCTGCTCCGGAAATCGATCGAGATATCCGGCATGCAGGCCGACGTGTTCCAGCACAGTTTCGAGCGTCTTTTCATTCACTTGGCGCCCGAAATGATCCAGCGGTCGAGCGAGGGTTACACGGATGCGACGACGGGGGTTCAGCGACGCGTCGGGGTTCTGGAAAATGTACTGGATCTGCCGCAATTGCTCGACGGTGCGGTCTTTTAGCGCCGGAGCGAGTAGGCTGCCGTCAAGACTAATCAGACCGGCGAGCGGCGGCAAACGGCCGCTGATCGCCCGAGCAATGGTCGATTTGCCACTTCCGGATTCCCCGACGAGCGCAACCACCTCACCAAACCGCAGTTCGAGGTCAATGTCGCGTACGACGGGCGGGGGCGTTTTGCGGAAGAACCGATCAAAAATGCCGGGTGACCTATAGGATAGATTGAGGTCGGCGATCGAGAGCAGCCTCTCGGGCTTTGCCGCAAATTTGGGGTTCGGCCTTGTCTGGTTATCAGCCGCTTGATGAGCCGCAGCTACTTGCCATCTCATGCACGCGACCGCTCGCCTGTCCTCAAGCGGTTCTAGCAGCTGCGGAGTGGTGCGGCAGGTGGTGGTTGCCAAGTCGCAGCGCGGCTCAAACTTGCAGCCGGTAGGCATCTGGTCGCGGCGCAACACGCCGCGCAATCCCTGGGTCCGCCTATTGGTATCATCCACGGTCGGGATCGAAGCGATGAGACCGCGCGAATAGGGATGGGCTGGGGCAGCCAGCAATTGATCACACGGCGCGACCTCGACGAGCTGGCCGGCATACATGACGCCGACCCGGTCCGCGATCTGGGCGAGCAGCGCAAGATCGTGCGTTACGTAGAGCATCGCCATGCCGATGCGGGCTCTGAGATCGGAAAGAAGCTGGATGATCTGGCGCTGAGTGGTGACATCGAGGCCGGTCGTCGGTTCGTCGAGCACTAGCAGGTCCGGATTGCAGGCGACTGCCATGGCGATTGCCACGCGCTGCTGCTGGCCGCCGGACAGTTCGTGCGGATATCGGCGGCCGACATCAGGCAATCCGACGAGGGAGAAGAGCTCGACGATGCGGCGCTCCATCGTCATGCCGTCCGGCAGCGCCTTGTGCGTCGCAATCATCTCGCGGATCTGTGATCCCACCCTCATGCTGGGGCTGAGTGAGGTCGTCGGATTTTGTGGCACGACAGCGATGCGGTTGCCGCGCAGACGCCTCAGCGAGGTCGCGTCAAGCTTGAGCAGGTCCGTGCCGTCGAACAGCACCTCGCCGGTCTGCACCAGGCTGTTGATGGTGCCATAGCCGAGCAGGCGGTAGGCGACTGTAGATTTGCCGCAGCCGGACTCCCCGACGAGCCCGAACGCCTCGCCCCTGGCAATCTCGAAGCAGACGCTCTGTACGACATTGGTCCAGCCGGACGGGCCGCCATAGGCGATGTTAAGATTGCGGATCTCGATGAGCTTTTTCATATTACGCTCCGGCGACGGGCCGCTGGCCGAGCATGCGCGACAGGCCATCGGTGAACAGGTTGAATCCGATGACAAGTGAGGCAAGGCCGAGGCCCGGCCCGAACACCGTCACGGGTGAGGCGATCAGAAGATTGCGGTTCTCGCTGATCATAAGGCCCCATTCCGGCGTCGGCGGACGGATGCCGAAACCCAGGAAGCCGAGCGCGCCGATCAGGATCGGCGCATAGCTGAGGCGCAGGGAGAACTCGACGAGCAGCACGTTTGCGGCATTGGGAAGGATCTCACGGAAGACGATGGACCAGGTGCCTTCGCCGCGCAGCTCCGCCACCGCAACATATTCGCGCGTGGCAATTTCCATGGCTGCGACGCGTGCGATGCGGGCGATGCGCGGGGCATAGACGAGGCCGACGACGAAGACGATGAGCACCGGCTCGCCGGCAAACGCCGGACCTGCGGCGATGATCATCACGAGGGCCAGCGCCAGGAAGGGAATGCTGATCATCGCCTCGACGATGCGCTGAACAATCTCGTCGAACCAGCCGCCGATATAGCCCGAGAGCAGCCCGAGCGTGGTGCCGGCAACCATGCCCAGCATAGTGCCGGTGAAGGAGAGCAGCAGCACGATATGTGCGCCATGCATGACGCGGCTGAAGACGTCACGGCCGATCTGGTCGAGACCCATCGGATGCTGAAAGGACGCGCCGGAAAGCGGCAGGCCGGCGCCCATTTCAGCAAAACCATAGGGCGTCCAGAAGGCGCCCGCGATCGCGAACAGCACATGGGCGACGAGAATGATCGCTCCGACCTTGAAGGGGCCGGGCGTCGCACGCCAGAGCGCCTTGTCGAACCAAGCGGATCGTGCAGGCAGATTGGACGTGGTCATGGTCATCGGTTTGTCCTCAGGCGGGGTTGAAGCAGGACGGCCAGGACGTCCGCTACCAGGTTGGCGGCTACATAGACGGCCGCGCTGATCATCACCGTCGCCTTGATGAGAGGAATGTCGCGCAATTGAAGCGCATCGATCAGCAACGTACCGAAACCCGGATAGGAGAATACCCGCTCGACGATGACCACGCCGCCGATCAGGAAGCCGAGGTTCAGCGCGGTCACGTTGAGCGCCGGAACAATGGCGTTTGGAAGAGCGTGGCGAAAGAGCACGGCGCTCGGGCGGAGGCCTTTCAGCTCGGCGAGGCGCACATAGTCGGAGCGTAGAACTTCGATCAGGCTGTCGCGCAGCACGCGGATCGCATAGACGGCCATTATGATCGCGAGCGTCACTGCGGGCAGAACCATGGCGCGCAACGTCTCCTGCCAGGTGCTGGTCTCGGAGATCGTCGCAAGCGCCGGTAGGATCGGCACGGCGACTGCGAACAGGAAGAGCAGGATCGTCGCGAGCAGGAAGTCCGGCAACGAGAGCAGGAGCAGCGTGATCACGGAGATGACGTTGTCGATGGCCTTACCGCGGTTGACCGCCTGGATGACGGCCGGAACGAGCGCCAGCACCAGGTAGATCGCAAACGCGAGGAGCGAGAGAGCTAGCGTGTTGAGGATGCGGGGCGCGAGAACGTCGGCGATGGGCCGGCCGGTTGCGATCGACACACCGAGATCGCCGCGCATAAAATCGCCGAACCATTGGAAATAGCGCACGAGTGCGGGCTGATCGAGGTTTAGTTGGCTGCGCAACACCTCCAGCGCTTTGGAGGTTGCGTCGCGTCCGAGAATACGGGTAGCAACGTCTCCCGGCAGGGCCTCGAGGATCAGAAAGATCAGGATCGAGACCAGAAGCAGGGTGAGGGCCGAAAACAGGATCCGGCTAAAAAGAAGGCGGGCTACACTCATTTCGGGTTCGCTCCGACTGAGACGAGGGCCGCCTTGGCGGTCAGCGGATCGGGAATGAAGGCCGCATCCGTCTCCAGATCGCCTTCCCAAATGTACAGAAGAACCAACGACCTGTCGGCCGAGAGCGTAGCATGCGGCACCCATGGTGCATGATGGATGGTTTCGGCGATGCCACGCATCTCCCAGTCGGCATCTCCCGCCCGCCAGAACGAGGGGCCGGTGACCGTGTAGTACAGTTCATCTGCGGGATGGTGGTGAAGCGGATAGTGGGTTTCCGGTCCCAGGAACATTAGCCCGAACGCGATCTCCGGATCCTGGATCAGGGCCGGCACGCCATTGTCCGGTCCGCAGATCACGCCGTATCCGTAGTTTTCGCCGAAATCGTCGCTTGGTGGATTGGCCAGATAGCTCTTGCTGCGGGTGATATGGATGGCAGGCAGCAGGGCGCCAAGTGCGCGTGCAAGCGCGGAAGTCTCGCCATAGGCGGCGAGTTCGTGCTCGCAAGCCGCCTGGATCGGCACGCGCCCCTCCGGCACGGTGGCGACCGGTGGCAGGTGTTCGGCAATCCGGCGCAACCGGGCGGCATGTGATCGAGATACGGCTCGCAGATCGCGATCCAGCGCATCGGCAAAGCAATTCACAAACGTCATCAGGGCGGAAATCGTCATGCAGCTATCCTCTTCCACGGCACGGGGCGTGCCGCGGACGGTTTGTCCCGTGGATGGGTTGTCGTGAGAGGTGGGGCGGCGGCTTTAGTCGCCGCAGGTCAATTCCGCATAATCGATGCGGTTCACATCGACATTCGGCCGGTAGCCCGAGCAGCCCTTGCGCAGGCCTGCGACGACCGAGGTGAAGACCGGGAGGATCATGCCGCCTTCATCGGCGACGATCCGCTGGGCGTCGCGATAGAGCTTGTTGCGCTCCGTTTCGTCCGCCGTCTGCCCGGCCTTGACGACGAGCGCATCGAAATCGTCACGCTTCCAGTGCGTCTCGTTCCATTCGGACTTGCTGTTCAGCGAAAGCGTCAGGGCTTCCGCCGCCGGACGGGCGCTGGTGTAGGAGATGACCGCCGGCTTCTTCAGCCAAACAGTATCCCAGTATCCCTCGGCCGGAGACGTGATGACATTGACGCGGATGCCGGCTTCGGCGGCCATCTGGGCATAGACCTGCGCCAGCAGCATCATGCCCGGATAGGAATCCGACGTATAGAGATCGAAGTCGATACCGTCAGGGTGGCCGGCTTCGGCGAGAAGTACCTTGGCCTTCTCGACATCGGCCGCCTTTGCCGGCACACCGAGGCCGACCGGCGAGGAAAGCGGGATCGGTGTATCGCCGCCAACCTCGCCATAGCCGAGCAGCACAGTATCGAGAATCTTCTGCCGGTCCATCACCAGCCGCAGGGCTTCGCGCACTTTGACGTTGTCGAAGGGCGGCGTGTCGGTCCAGACGGCGAGATAAAGCGAGGTCGCACCCGGTGTGGCGACGAGTTCGACTGCCGGATTATCCTTGAGCGTGATCAGGCTCGGCGGATCCACGGTCAGCGATAGATCGACCGTGCCTGACAGGAGTGCGGAAAGCCGCGAGGTCGATTCCAGACTGGTGGTGATCTCAAGGCACTCGGCCTTCGGCAAGCCGGAACGCCAATAGTTCGGATTGCGCCGCATCACCCGGACCGCACCGTTGATGGCGAAGGTCTCCTGCACGAAGGGGCCGGTGCCGTTGCCTTTGGTGCGTAGATCCTCGGACTTAGCGCCATCTGTTACCATCAATGCATATTTGGTTGCGATCAACATCGGTAGTTCGACGACCGGTTCCTTCACCTTGAAGAGCACGGTGTAATCGTCAATAGCGGTGATACCGTTTGCATCGAGGAAAGCGAGGGTTGAGAAGCCGCCGGGCGAGATCGCCGGGTCAAGCAGGCGCCGATAGGAGTAGACCACGTCCTTGGCGTCGAAGTCGGAGCCGTCGTGGAACTTTACGCCTTTGCGCAGGTGAAACGTCCATTCCGTGGCATCGGCATTGGACTGCCAGGATTCGGCCAACACAGGTACGGGCTGCATCGTGTTGCTGCGATCGACAAGCGGTTCGTAGACCGAACGGATGTGGTAGACGCTGTCGGTGCCGATCAAGGCTGCCGGATCCATCGTCTGCTTCTCGCCGTCGGATTCATAGCCGAGCACGCGCACGCAAGCTGGCTCAGCGGATACGGCGGTTGTGAAAAGCGAACAGCCGGCCATTGCCACGGCAAGGGCCGTGGTTTTCATAAGATCCCGTTTCATTTCGGTTCCCCATTTTTAGGTTATTTAGGGAGTATGAAAATGGGGCCAGCTCCTTGCAAACGATTAGAATTAACGTCTACATGAGCAAAATTCATGTGGGTTCAGAGCATGGTCCGACGCACGTTGCCTCCCTTGACGACGCTCCGGGCATTCGAGGCTGCGGCGCGGTTGCTGAGCTTCAAGGCGGCGGCAGAAGAGCTGCGCGTTACCCAATCGGCGATCAGCCATCAGGTGGCTTCGCTCGAGCGCAATCTCGGCACACCGCTGTTTCTCAGGCTTCCCGGTCGCGTGGAACTCAGCCAGGACGGAGCGGTCTACTTTCCCGTCGTGCAGGATGCACTCGACAAGGTCGCGCTCGCCACCGATCTCATTCGTCAGACGAACACGCCAACCTCTCTGACGCTGCAGGTCTATGTCACCGTTGCCGTCCGATGGCTGATACCGCGCCTGCAGACCTTCAAGGCGTCCTCGCCAGAGATCGCGGTCAATCTCGACGCGAGCCTTCTCGATTGGGAGTTCAACGCGGACCGGGCCGATATCGGCCTCATCTATACGCGAGCACCGAATCGTCCGAACCAAACATACACGCTCCTTCGCCGCGAGCGACTGGTCGGCGTCTGCTCACCGGCCATAGCCAAGGTCATCAAAACGCCCGAAGACCTAAGACATTTCTCATTTCTGTCGGTCAGCGGGACAACTGAGGATGCCGCAATCTGGGCCTCCAGCGTCGGGGCGAGCAACCTCTCGCAAAAATCCTCGCCGCTGTTCGACAGCAACCTGCTTGCGATCGAGGCGGCGGCCAACGGACAGGGGGTGGTCGTCGTGCCGCAGTTCCTGGTCGAGTCAGACATGGCAAACGGTACCCTCGTGGCCCCACTTCCATCAGACGTCATGCAACCCGGCGGGTGGTACTTCGTCCACCTGGAACGGCGCGCGAGTGAGAAGGCGATCCGCAAGTTCCTGCAGTGGATCCAGGACCAGGTGAAATGACGCTCCTGCGAACGTAGAAAAGCAACGATCACGTCGTGTGCAAGGAAGCCGGAGATATCGCCCAGGCGGACCAATCGGTCAGCGCTCGGGACATCGAGGCGAACTGCCGCAAGGCGGAGGCGGCCAAGCACCACGGGCTCGTCTTCCGGAAATCCAACCACGAAGGCACGCTCATCGACTGGATTCACGAGGCCGGCCAGGAGGCTTCGGCGATCGTCATCAATGCCGGCGCGCTCACCCACACCTCGATCGCGATACACGATGCACTCAAGGCCTTTGTTGGGCCCATCTGTCATCGAACTACACATCACGAATGTTCACCGCCGGGAAGAGTTTCGCCACCATTCCCACATTTCCTTCGCCGCGACCGCCATTATCTGCGGGCTTGGCCCCCAGAGATACGATGTCGCGGTGGAACAGGCGGCGCGGCTCGTTGCTTTTTGATGATCGGTTCGGTTAATTCGTAACGGGTCGACAACTGTCGCATCTCTATCCGGCTCATATGTCGCACTACGAATTAGAGTGTATCCCCAGTTTCTACGTGCCGAAGGCTGCCATCGCTTGTTCCTGCAAAAGGTCATCGAAACGCCAACAGTCAATCGCCTTGTCGTGAAGTGCGAGACGGTCGACCATCATATGGTCAGCTACCGGAAATCCGACGACCTCCACCGGTGGCGCAGGCTCGTCGGGCCCCACTTCGATCGCGCTTCTGCCGTCACCCATTCACACACCGTCGCATCTTATGCCTGATAGTCCGTAAAGAACGCGCTACTACCGAAAGCTTCGCCCTAACGCTCTCGCTTGCCGCTGCAGGTGGCTGGATCATGTGACACTTCCAGATGCCGCTTGCCTGATTGTTCTTGGGTGCGATGATTGCGACAGGATTGGTTGCATTGCTAGGCCTCCCGGTTTCTATGCCAGCCCTTGCGAGACCGCCAATGACGGCCCTGATCGGTGCGCTGGGAACATCCCATTCGCCGGAGTTGTTCCGGGCGGCTAATCCTTATGCCAACTTCAATTGCAATGAAGGTGCTTTGATGTACGGCTATAATTCATGAGATTAATTCATGGAGTTGGCGATGCCTTCAGACGATATCGACCTTAATCTTATCCGAGTTTTCGATGTGTTGATGCAGGAAGGGAGCGTAACGCGGGCAGCCGAGACCTTGGGACGCACGCAGTCTGCTGTCAGCCACTCCCTCGCTAAGCTGCGGATTCTTTTCAAAGATGAACTTTTTATTCGGGATGGCGGCGTTATGCGGCCCACTCCCCGAGCCCTTGAGCTCGCTACAGACCTATCAGATGCACTCGGAAGAATTCGCGCAACGATTGGGCGATACAAGATTTTCGATCCAGCGACTACCGAGCGGAAGTTCCGGGTTGGGCTAACAGATTATCATGCGATCATATTCATCCCCGGACTGATCAAGGAATTCTCAAAGCAAGCGCCCCGCGCCACGCTCAATGTGATCCCTGCGAACCGAGTGGAGGGGGAGAGTACCGACTACTTTCGGCAGGTGGATTGCACGTTGACCGGCGCAAACGTTAAGGACGATCCGAGCCTGCTTAAGGTAGAACTTGGGCAAGATCGCTTGCTTTGTGCAGTCTGGAGCGGGAGCCAAATTGCCAGAAATCCGCTGAGCTTGGAGACCTACCTGTCTGCTCCCCATCTGCAGATCTCGGCCGATGGCTTGTCCGAAGGTCTAGCCGACCCTGCACTGAGCGAGCGAGGACTTCGACGAAACGTTGTCGCCACCATCTCAAATTATCTTGTCATGCCATGGGCTTTGCGCGGCACGGAACTCATCACGCATTGTGGGGACGGGATCCTTCAGATGCTGGATGAGACAAGTGAGGTTTCGCTCCTCCCCCCCCCAATCCCCATTTCATCTGTGAGTGCCAACCTCGTCATCCATCGCCAGATGGCAGCCGATCAGGGAACGCTTTGGTTGCGCCGCCTAATAACCGAACTTTACCATGCCGCCCAGATAAGGAAAAACGAGGTCATATTATCGAAAAAAAGGTAGGCGACAGTAAACCAATCATGAACTAGGCTCATTTTCTTCATGACGACAATAAATTTGACAAATTAACGCATGCGACGGCACGCTCCCTATGCAATGTCCAAACAAAAAAGGGGATTCTCAATGCGTAAATTTGTGACTGGACTTCTCGTCGCGGCGTGTGCCACGTATTCATCCAATCTATGGGCAGGAACATTGGATAATGTGAAGTCCAAGGGAATCTTGACGTGTGGCACGAACCCGGCGACGGCCGGTTTCAGCGTTCCTGACAACGATGGAAAGTGGACCGGCTTCGTAGTCGATTACTGCCGTGCTGTGGCTGCCGGCGTCCTCGGCGATGCAACCAAAGTGAAGTTCATCCCCCTCAACGCTAAAGATCGATTTACCGCGCTCCAGTCCGGGGAAATCGATATTCTGGCTCATAACGCGACCTGGACGTCCTCGCGCGATACCTCACTCGGTATAATCTTCGCAGGTACTTACTTCTATGATGGTCAGGGCTTCATGGTGCGCAAGTCCGAAAACATCCAATCGGCGAAGGACCTCGATGGTGCATCGATCTGCGTCTCCCAGGGTACAACGGCCGAGCTAAACCTCGCTGACTATTTCCGCTCCAACGACATGACTTTTAGCGCGGTCGGCTTTGCCGACGAAGAGGCTGTCATCAAGGCGTATGAAGAGGGGCGTTGCGACGTCTTTTCTGCAGACACTTCGAGTTTGAACGCCGCGCGTATCCGCATGGCAAACCCCGATGACAACGTCGTTCTCCCTGATGTCATCTCGAAGGAGCCTCTTGGGCCTGCCGTTCGCCAGGGCGATGACCAGTGGCTGAATATCGCCAAGTGGACCCTCAACGTGATGTTAGCGGCCGAGGAGTCCGGCGTCACCTCGAAGAATCTCGATGAGATGAAGAATTCCGACAATCCCAATATCCGCCGCCTTCTCGGCGTGGAGGGAAGCTTAAGCAAGGATGTAGGCCTCGGCGCATCCTGGTCGCAGGATATTATCAAGCAGGTTGGCAACTACTCTGAGATTTTCGAGCGCTCGATTGGCAAAGACTCGCCGTTGAAGATCGCGCGCGGCGCTAATGCGCTTTGGAACGCCGGCGGCCTTCAGTACGCGCCTCCCATCCGGTGATGAGTAGCGGAGGCCGCTACCCTTAGTGGCCTCCTCGAACGTTGGGAGGAATCAATGGCTGACATTTTTCAGCATGCGCATATGCGCAGGACTATCTCGATCCATGACAAGAAGGTTCGTGGGATCATATACCAGGTCGCACTGGCTTTAAGTCTGGCGACAATCGTAGCGGGCGTCGCAATCCAGACGGTCTCCAACATGAGACAACGCGGCATCCCGCTGACGTTCGACTTCTGGAAGCAGACAGCCGGCTTCCAGATAAACCAGACCCTCATTCCCTACGACACACTGTCCACCTATGGTCAGGCGTTTTGGGTAGGTGTGGCTAATACACTTCTTGTTAGCGCGTTCGGTATCGTTCTGGCTACAGCGCTCGGTTTCCTCGTCGGCATCTCGCGTCTTTCCAACAATTGGATCGTCGCCAAGGTTGCGACTTCGTACGTCGAGGTCATCCGCAACATCCCGCTGCTACTTCAGCTTCTCTTTTGGTACAATGCCGTCCTTAAACCGCTGCCGGCGCCGAAGTCTTCCATCGCCCTTCCCGGCGGAATTTTCTTGAATAACCGCGGGATTATCTTGCCTGCTGTCGAGTTTCAGGCTGGAGCGAGCTTGGTTGGCGTCGCATTAGCTGCGGCCGTGGCTCTCGTTGTCGCATTCGGTGTCTATGCGCGGAGTGTTCAAAGGCGAACTGGCAAGCAACTCCCCATTTTGATCGTCAGCATCTTTCTGCTCATAGGGCTACCTTTGATGGCCTGTGTCGCAACGGGAAGCCCGATGTCTTTCACCTATCCCGAACTCAAAGGTTTCAACTTTAGAGGCGGCCAGCAGATCTACCCTGAATTCGCGGCGCTCCTTATCGGCCTTTTCGTGTACACGGCATCGTTCATCGCTGAGATCGTTCGCGGCGGTATACAGGCAGTGTCAAAGGGACAAACCGAGGCGGCTCACGCTCTCGGAATCCCGCAGAGCAAGACGTTGCGTCTGGTGGTGGTTCCTCAGGCCATGCGGATCATCATTCCGCCCTTGACCAGCCAATATCTGAATTTGATCAAGAACTCCTCGCTAGCGGTGTTTATTGGATACCCAGATCTCGTTCAGGTCTTTGCGGGGTCGGTGCTTAACCAGACGGGCGCAGCAGTACAGGTTATGGCGATAACGCTCGCGGTATACCTCGTCATCTCCCTCCTTACATCAGCAGCAATGAACGCGTTCAATCAGCGCTTTGCGCTCCTGGAGAGATAAAATGGAGACAGCTCCTCTCCTCGAGCCCGCCTTCCACCATGAGTACATCGCGGCTGCCGCGCCCCCAGCCGACATCCGGCCTGGCCCGGCCACTTGGGCGCGAAAGAATCTCTTTTCAAGCCCTTGCTCCAGCCTTTTGACGATATGTTTCACTGCAGTGGCGGTTTGGCTTGTCTCTCAGTTCGTAAGTTTCGCGTTTATCAACGCCGTCTGGAGCGGTGACAGCGAGGCCTGCCGTGCCAATCCCGATGGTGCGTGCTGGTCTTTCATCAGCGCAAAGCTGAACTACCTGCAATACGGAGCATATCCCGCCACTGAACGCTGGCGCGTCAACCTTACCCAAGCAATCGGAGCTGCTCTAGTCGCATGGCTTCTTTGGCGGAATGCGCCTCACCGAAACTTGGCGGCCTTTTTGTTCTTTGGCGTGTTTCCCATCGTCGGCTTCATTCTGCTCCGGGGTGTCGAAACACTTGGCCTGCCAATCATCGACACCACCCTGTGGGGCGGGATGATGATTACGCTTTTGATGTCGGTCGTCGGAATCGTGTTCTCGCTGCCGTTGGGCGTCCTCCTCGCGTTAGGCAGGCGATCGGAATTGCCAATCGTCAAGGCTGTCTGCGTGTTTTATATCGAGGTCGTCCGCGGTGTGCCTTTCATCACCGTCTTGTTTATGGCGAACTTCATGATGCCTCTCTTCGTACCCGAGGCACTGACACCAGACCGATTGTTGCGTCCTATGATCGGCACCGCACTCTTCTCTGCCGCATACATGGCAGAAGTCGTTCGAGCCGGGTTGCAGGCGATCCCCAAAGGTCAATACGAAGGCGCTCAGGCACTCGGGGTCGGATATTTCACGATGATGAGGCTCATCATCCTACCCCAGGCGCTCACGATCGTTATTCCCGGCATTGTTTCGACGTTCATCGGACTATTCAAGGATACGACGCTTGTGGCGATTGTCGGCATTGCAGATTTCCTGCGCGCAGTCGAAACCGCCCGCATTGATCCCAACTGGGCGGGGCCAACGATCTCCTCCACCGGATATCTATTCGCCGCGATCGTCTATTGGGTCTTCTGCTTCGGGATGTCCCGCTATTCGCAGTCTGTCGAACGTCACTTCGCCCGCGGTCACAAATCATAGGAATTGGCGATGCTCAACATAGCAAATCATGCACTCGGCGTCTCGTCACCAGCCCACTTCGAAGCGGCGGTTGAGCTGCAAGGTGTAAACAAATGGTATGGTGCATTTCATGTGCTAAAGGACGTCAGTCTTTCCATAAAGCAAAAGGAACGTGTCGTAATTTGCGGCCCCTCCGGATCGGGCAAGTCTACAATGATCCGTTGCATAAACCGGCTGGAAGAGCATCAGACCGGCAGCATCAGCGTAAACGGAACCGTGTTGACCGCGGACTTGCGAAACATCGACAGTGTCCGTGGAAATGCGGGCATGGTGTTTCAGCACTTCAATCTATTCCCGCATCTGACAGTGCTGGAGAACTGCACGCTGGCCCCAATCTGGGTGAAGAAGTTGCCCAGATGGCAGGCCGAAGAAGTCGCGATGGATTATCTGCGGCGGGTTCGGATCGACGACAAGGCCGGAAGCTTTCCAGATCAGCTTTCCGGCGGCCAACAGCAGAGGGCTGCTATCGCGCGTGCTTTATGCATGAAGCCCAAGGTCATGCTCTTCGATGAGCCGACGTCGGCTCTCGATCCGGAAATGGTCAAAGAGGTCCTGGACACGATGACATCGCTGGCCTCCGAGGGCATGACAATGCTGTGCGTCACACATGAAATGGGCTTTGCCCGAGAAGTGGCCGACAGCGTCGTCTTCATGGATCGTGGGGAGATTGTCGAGGCATCGACGCCGAACGACTTCTTCACGAGTCCCCGATCGGAACGCGCACAGCAGTTCTTGCGACAGATCTTGAGGTGACTGTTCCGGTCCCGCACAAACGCGCCACACGCAGTCGTAGTTATTAGGAACCTAAAAAAATGACGTACTTACAGTCAGGCGTGCCGACGACCAGTAAACTGGTCGCGGAGGGGTTGGATTTTGACATTGTGCACGATCGCAGTCAGTTCGGATCCGCGAAATGGGCCAATCAATGGGACGAGTTTTCCCCGCGCGTCGAAGGTGAGGGGCTTATGTCGCTCTGGACCGCCGACATGGACTTTCGTTCCCCGGCACCGGTAATTGCGCGACTGCGCGAGGCTGTCGATCATGGGATCTACGGTTACACCATGCGCGACCCTCATCACTACCAAATCGTCAAATCATGGTTTGAGCGCCGGCACTCTTGGGCCGTAGACGCAGAAACGCTGTTACCTGCTCCAGCCATCATGCCTTCCGTCGCTGCAATCCTGCGGACATTCACCCAGCCAGGAGACGGCGTCATTGTGCAGGCGCCGGTCTACTCGCCCTATTTTCAAGTCATCAGCGACAACCACAGGACTGTCCTTATCAACAGCCTGAAGCTTGTAGACGGTCGCTATGAACTCGACTTGGACGATTTTGAGCGCCAAGCGGCGAATGGCGCGCGCGCATTTCTGTTGTGCAACCCCCACAACCCGGTCGGAAAGGCGTGGACCCGCGAGGAACTTGAGGGCCTTGACGCGATTTGTGAGCGTCACGGCATTCTGGTCATCTCCGACGATATTCACTGCGATATCCGGCTTAACGAACGCCGTCACATTGTCTTCTCGTCGATCAGCGAAGCTGCAGCAGCGAAATCCTTCATCTGCACTGCTCCTACTAAGACATTCAACTTGGCTGGTGTACCAGCAGCGACGCTCTCTGTTGCTGACCCTAAGCGCCGAGAGAAGTTGTTCAACGTTATGCAGGCCTCGTTCATGTTGAACGCAAACTTCTTCGGACGACTGGCTCTGGAGGTCGCATACACTTCAGGTGATGATTGGCTCGACATGCTGACCCTGTATGTCCGTGACAACATAGATTTCGTTTTAAACACGGCCGCGACGGCGCTTCCTGGCATAAACCCAATGCGACCAGACGCTTCGTTTCTGGTGTGGTTGGACGCCCGAGAACTGGATGCAAGGGTCGGAGGTATTCACCGCTTCTTCGTCGAGCGTGGTGGCGTCAACCTTTACGATGGACGCGTTTACGGCCCGGGCGGAGAAGGTTTCATCCGCCTGAATGTTGGTTGCCCGCGTTCGGTCCTCAGGGAAGCGCTGGGACGTATGGCAAGCGCACTAGCATCGCTATAACCGCACTGATTTCCCCCCCCAAAAAAGGACCGTTTCCATGATCCGTTTGCTTGTGATCAACCCGAACACCTCAACACAGGTTAGTCAGAAAATTAAAACGCTCGTACAGGACGAAGTCGGTCAAGACGTCGAGATACATGTTGTCACGGCCGACTTTGGCTTCGACTACATTTCAACCCGATGCGGCGTTGCCATTGCCACACACGCGGTTCTGGATGCAGCAGCCAAATTTATCGTTGATCAATTCGTGCCGGACGCGGTTCTTCTAGCATGTTTCGGCGATCCTGGACGAGAGGCGCTCGAAGAACTGACAGGCCTTCCTGTCGTAGGCTTTGCCGAAGGTGGTCTGCGCGCGGCGGCGGCCGAACCTGGTACAACTCTGGTAGCGACCAGCGGTAGCCTATGGTGCACGATGCTAGATGAACTAATCCAAAATCTAGGAATCGCAGATAAGATCGCGGGCGTGCGATCTGTTGAACATGTCGACGGCAGTAACAGGTCGATAGCCGAGTTTTTGACAAAATCTGCACGGGCATTGGGTGCAAGCCGTATTTTGCTTGGGGGCGCCGGGCTGATCGACAAAATTCCGGAGGTCATGGCAACTTCCAGACTTCCTGTGCTTGACCCCCATCGCACCGCAATCAGGAAGGCTGTTGAGTTGGCCAGCGTAGCACGAAGCCGCGCCGCCGGACTACCGAACTCACCCGCACCGGTCGGGTTGTCCCGTTCACTCTGCAATCTGCTGGAGCCGCAGTAAGCCTGATATAGCAGATCGCGGTATAGCGAGGCGCGGATTGCATCTTTTCGCCTGGGAACACATAACTCGGGACAGCTCCGGTACCCGTGCCTTCGCCGCAAAACTAAAGAAATCCGTTATCAGGAGCACTGAGATGACCGGACAAATTGTCACTGATAATGTACCCGGTTCAATCGGTCCGCAGCCTTTAAGACGATACCGGTGAAGCCCGACGAGAATGACGCACGGGGCATTGCGCAGTTTATGCGGCTTGGCTGGTTCAAACCCGCCCGATGCAAATCTCTTGCCGCCCAGGGGGTGCATGCTTTGCTGCCCCCGCGCATCGTCCCATCGGGCGAGACGTTCCGCGCGGTGGAGAAGCTTCCGATTTCGCTCCTGCGGCTGCCTGATACCAACCCTCACTGATCAGAACCCATGTGCCCATTGCCGCCGACCGATGGACATGATCTTCCAGGGGCGGTCCTGCAGCAGTGGTCAACGATATCCTCGGAGGATTTGAAGACGCGGTTCGAGAGCCAGTTTTCACGCATGAACTGCCAGATGTTCTCGACTGATGGTGTGGATGGCTCCTGCTTCCGCCGGCGAATTCCCGCATAGTTTGGGTGTCGTTGTCCCGAATGGAGGAGCCTTCCATGTCTGAGCTTGCAACAGTTGGAACAGACCTGGCAAAGAACGTTTTTCAAATCCACGGTGTCGACAATGGTGGACGAGTTCTTTTCCGTCGCCAGCTCCGCCGCAGCCAGTTGCTCGGCTTCTTGACGTTTTCCACCGCACCTTTCTGCCACGGCGCACTGGGGTCGCAAAACCAGCTCCGCGCGCCGATGCCATCTTCCAAAGCCCTGAATCCGGCAAACTCCGTGCCACGATCAAAGGTGAAGCTCTGCCGGGCAAAGGCTGGCAAGGGAGAGAACGTTTCGATGATCTTGTCCATGATCGGTCGTGAGTGCCGGCTCTGGTTCTTGATCATGACGGTGTAGCGGCTCTTGCGTTCGATCAGTGAGGTCACGTTGGCGTTGCCCAGGTCACGTTGGAAGATCAACAAGTCGCCCTCCCAATGCCCGAACTGCGAACGATCATCAATGAAATCAGGACGTTGCGATATCCTGCAGGCAGCAGGAAAAGTGCCGTCGCGCGGTTTCCTCGAGCCGCGGGGGCGGCGTTTGCGGCGACCTTCCGTCAGATGCTGATAGAGTTCCAGCGCCTGATCTTCCTTGCCGTAGATGAAGCGATAGATCGTCTCGGTGCAGACCCGCACGGCGCTCACGCCATCGGCGAGCAGACGACCGGCGATCTGTTCCGGGGACCAAAGTGCCTTCAGCTGCGCGATCACCAGTTCGCGTAATTGCGGGTGCCGCACAAGCTTCCTCAAACGCTGCCGCCGCTCTTTGCGGATATCGTCAGCAACCGTTGGGAAGTAGCCGCTATAGTCGGGCAGCTCGCGATCGTGGAAGGTGTTGCGCCGGATCTCACGATAGATCGTCGATCGATGACGACCAAGTTCGCGCGCCATTTCTTTGATCGGCAGTTTGCGTTCGACGAAATGGAAGAGGCGGCGTCGATCGGCCAGATTCAGCTGCGAATAGCGTCGGAACATGCCAAAATCTCCAAGGTGAAGCCATTGAAATCATTGGCATGTCGCACTTGAGAATAGAATGTACCCGGCTACACACACTGTGGCGGGGAAGTTGGAATGTCCGCTTTTGTGCAGAGTAGAAATGTCACTTTGGGCGCGTCTTCAGCCATTTAGAAATGCGACACTCGACATGTCCACTTGCACTGAGGCAAGCCCCCGACCGGACCGGCTGGGCCGGGTTGCGAGGGAAGGGAGGGGGCGGGTGAGACGCACCCCTTCGGCTTTAGCTTTGAGACTATGCGATCGACCATTCACTCCGCAGCAGGTCGCGATAACGCCTTCGTGCGCCGCATAATCACCGCCGGATCGTTCATGAAATCCGTCTTTGGCCCAGGCTTGCGGCCACGCGGCGTATAGTCATTCTTGGCACTGTTGGTCTTCACCTTCGGCTGCGGCTGCGGCTGATCCTGGCGTTCCTTGATATAGGCCAGCACATCGCCAAGCCGCTTGTTCTCGGTAATCGCCGCATGTGTCACTCGCTGGTCCTTGTCGAACACCGTGTAGGGCAGGCAATACCCCTTCCAGCGCACATCCAGGCGTCCGTCAGCATAGGCATAGGTCTCGACATAACGTCCGACCAGACCACGCGTCACCTCAGTCTCCTCCAGCATGATCCGCTTGCGCTCGAACGAAAACGTCAACTGCGATCCGACATAACGCTGTTCGCGCTTGCACAGGATCTCGTGTAGTCGATCCGGTGCCAGATTCATCGGCCGGTGCAGGTCATCGGGCCGGGCAGGGGCAATGGCAAACCGCGCATTGTAGTGCTTCATGAAGCCGGGCAAAAACGCATTGCCTGCCTCCATGTTGTCGATGCCAGCCAGTCGCAGTTCTTTGACCAATCGGTCCTGCAGTGTTCGATTCATCCGTTCGACACGCCCCTTGGCCTGACTCGAATTTGCGCAAAGAATCTCGATATTTAGTTCCGAGAGTGCACGTCCGAACTGGGTCATGCCCTGGCCACCCTTGGCATCCTTCTTCGCCACCCGGAACACCGAATGCTTATCGGAGTAAAAGGCGACCGGTGCCCCGTGATCGCGCAGATACAGCGCCAGCGCTTCAAAGTAAGTGAAGGCGCTCTCCGAACGCACAAAGCGCAACTGCATCAATCGACCAGTCGCATCATCGACAAATACCAGCAGCGAACAAGGCGGCCCGCGATCCTCAAACCAACGATGCTCGGACCCATCGATCTGCACCAGCTCGCCATAGGCCTCGCGTCGCAGCCGCGGCTGATGAAACGTGCGACGCTGCTTGCGCGACAGCCAAAGCCCGGCCTCCGACATCCAGCCGCGCAACGTCTCGCGCGACACACGCAATCCATCGCGCTCGGCAAGCTTCTCGGCCGCCAGCGTCGGACCGAAGTCCGCATAACGTTCACGAACCAGCGTCACCGCGTAATCCCGAACACCGTCGCTGATCCGATTGTTCGACGGCCGGCCGATTGCCTTGTGCCGGATCGACGCCGCACCGCCGGTACGCATCCGCTCCAGAAGACGGCGGACCTGGCGCGTGCTCAGATCAAGCACATGCGAAGCCGACACCAGCGTCATCCGGCCGGCCATCACTTTCGATAGAATCTCGATCCGCTGCAGGTCGCGCTCGCTCATCGCTATCAATCCCATCCGCAATCTCCCAGGTCATCAAAACCCGGGGAGAGTGACATTCTTACTTTGCAGAAACAGGACACTTCAACTTTGCGGCTACACACACATGTCAGATAATATACCTTATGGAACTTTTACCACCTGTCCTTCGTCATCGCCTCATCCACGACGCCGACGGTTATGAAGCTTGTGGTGGGTTTCGCAGCGGCATTAAGGAAGCCGGTCGATGACCAGTCACAATCTTGGCAGGCGTCGCGACGTGCTGGCGGGAACGCCTCCGGTAAGCGATCGGTTCTCGAGGTCAATCCAGCCCGTCAATTCAGTCCGGCACGGGCAAGTCCCTCGATCAGGCGCGCCCGATCCTCGCCGCGGACGAAGGAAGATGTTGCTCTGACCGCGTCCCGAGAGATATCAGGAACTAGCGACTTGAGCCGTCCGAGCAAGTCTGTGGCAGCCTCATGGTTGTCCAGAAGTCCGGCACAGGCTGTGCCGATGACCAGCGGAACCGCGTGGCCAGAACGCAAGCGATGCGCCTCCCGCGCGTAACTCAATCCAAGTTCGTAGTTCGCGCCCTGGAAATAGGCCATGGCGTAGTAAAACTGAAAGTCGCCAAGAAAAGCCTCGCGCGGGCTCAGTCTGAGGGCGTAGTCGATGCAAGGAATGGCGTCAGCCGCGCGACCTCCGTTGGCATGCGCAAGTCCCAACTGGCCATGTGCAAACGCGGAGTTGGGGTTGATCGCGTCAGCCTGGGTGATCGCTGCCATAGCCAGGACATTGTCACGCGTCGCAAAAGCTATCATCGCCTGCGCAAGGTACGTCCACGGTTCCTTATCGTCCGCGGCAATGGCTTGTTGGACGAAATCCCTGGCAAGCGTCAGGGCATGTCCCATGTCCTCCCACCCCTGGAACGCGCGCCACATGGTAATCCAACCTTTCATGGCGAGCGCCTGCGCATAACCGGGTGCCAGTCCGATTGCCCGATCGAGCAGGGGGAGCATCTTGCCGCTGCTCTCCTCAGACAACTGGGAACACAGGAACACCGCCCGCACGACACACTCCCAGGCATCAAGGCCATGATGCGGCTTGGGGCTTTCGCGGGCATGCTCTGCCGCCAGGAGTTCCGGCCCAATGCGACCGACGACACTTGCGGTGATTTCGTCCTGAATGACGAAGATGTCCCCGAGGTCGCCGTCATACTTCTCGGCCCAGAGATGGACTTCGGAGGCCGCATCGATGAGCTGTGCAGTCACCCTCACCCGGTTACCGGACTTGCGGACACTCCCCTCAAGGATATAGCAGATCCCGAGTTCGCGCGCGATGGCGCGCACATCCACGGGCATTCCCTTGTAGGTAAACATCGTGTTGCGGGCTATCACGAAGAAGCCCTTGAGCTTGGACAGCGCGGTGGTGATGTCCTCGGTGAGCCCATCGCTGAAGAAGTCCTGCTCCGGGTCGGCGCCCATGGCGTTGAATGGCAGCACGCCAATGGATGGTCGTTCCGGAAGTGCGGGACTGGGCGATGCCGTTCCTGCGGTCGTCCTTTCCAGAAGAAGGCGGTACAGTCGCACTGGCCGCTCCATGTTCTTTAGCGCGCGTTCGCCGAGGTACTCGTAGCCGCAGTCAAGCTTGCCCGGGAGGTGATCGTACGCAGTGCCGGAAATGAAAATGCCGCCTGGATCCGCCAAGGTCTGGAGGCGGGCCGCGATGTTGACGCCATCGCCATAGAGATCCCCATCATCCTCGTGGATCACGTCACTGAGATTGACGCCGATCCGGAAGGTGATGCGTCGCTCCGCCGAGATATCGGCCTGGTTCTCGGTAACCCCCTTCTGGATGGCGACCGCACAAGCGACGGCATCGACGACCGAGCCGAACTCCACGAGCGCACCGTCGCCCATCAACTTGACAACACGGCCCTGATGCTCGGCCAGAAGCGGATCGATCACCTCCCGGCGCAGAGCCTTGAGGGCCGACAACGTCCCAGCCTCGTCATGTTCGACGAGGCGGGAATAGCCGACGACGTCAGCGGCCAAGATCGCGGCCAGCCGCCGCTCTGCTCTTGCAGTTGCCATGGCTGTCTCCCCCTCAGGAGATTCGCCGGATGAAGCCAGGCAATTGAGGTGCCTGACACCGCGACCGTGCGGGGTCATTCTATCACTGAAGCGCTCATATGGCGACGCTTCACGAGAGTGGCATCGTCAACAGGTACAGGATCCGCGAAGCGGTCAGTGCAACGGCATGTTGCGCTCAAATAGAAGAGCGGCGTCAGATCATGTCGCGATGGACCATTTTCCAGATTGCCGTGACACCGAAATCCAACTGACCGGAGTCAGCAAATCGTGACATCGCTTTTGCCTCGTGATGACCTTTCAGGCACTTTCCTCGTAAAAGTCCTCTGGCTGATGCTTTCTCGCGCTACATCGACGTGCATCGAAGCCCAGCGAGAAAACATGCCAGTTAATCTCGGTTCGAAATCGATGCCGCCATCGGCGGCTGGTTGGGTCAGCGTCAGTCCGTAGGGATCCCCCGGTTTTTGTCGACGATCTGCAGCGACGTGATAAAGACGTCGTTGGAGCCACCGAACCATCAACTCGGCCCAGCGCGCGCGCTGAGCGGAGGATTGCGCCCCTGCGGAAGAGCCACCACCCCTCGTCAGAGCCTTCGATCCGTTCGCGATGAGCGCCACGTGCCATATTCAAATCTCACCACAAACCGCCCTCTCTATCGATAGGTAGTGTCTTGACTCGCGCCGCCTCCTTCACTATCTGGCGGTAACCAACCTATCGATAGATAGTGACGGCGCACCTGATCTCATCCACAGGACGTTAAAAGTGACGGATAACCTCCCCTCTTCAGCCATCAAGCCCGGTCAACAGACGGTCAATGACGCCAACAATCCCATCAAGAAACGTAGTGCCACGACCTGGACCGTATCGCTGATCGCGATCGCCGTCGTCACAGGCGTTGTATTCCTTGGACCTCAGTTCCTTGCTGAACCCACCGAGGCCGCGGTCGCCGTTACGCCTCCAACTGTCGCCGTCAGCGCGCCGGTTCAACGCGACATCAACAAGCGACTTACTCTTCTTGGCCAGTTTTCCGCCGCCCAGCAGGTAGAGTTGCGCGCTCAGGTAGGCGGCACGCTCACAAAGATCGCTTTCAAAGATGGCGATGTTGTTCAAAAAGGCGATCTCTTGTTCCAGATCGACCCAACGCCCTATCAAAACCACTTCATCAAGACGAATGCCGCGCTTGCAATTGCACGCACACGTCTGGAACTCGCCACTATTGAAGCAGCGCGTGCCACCGCACTGAAAAAAAATGGCGGTGGAACCGCACAAAACGCCGACCAGAAGGTCGCCGAACAGCGCGCGGCGCAGGCTGCGGTCGATGCTGCGAAGGCCGATATTGGTGATGCCCAATTCGACCTTGACCGGACACGTATCACCGCGCCATTTACCGGACGCATAGGCACGCACCAAGTGTCCGAAGGCAACCTGATTGCCGGCAGTCGTGCGGCCACTAGCCCGACCACCCTGCTTGCGACGATCGTATCTACCGACTCGCTATATCTGAACTTCGACATGAGCGAGTCTGACTATCTGATCTTCCAGCGCGAGCGCCAGAAGCGCAACAATACGCTTGAAGCCAGGGTCAAGATCGCCCTCGCCGATGAAAAGGAGTTCAACCATGTCGGCACGCTCGATTTTATCGACAACGCGCTCGATTCCTCGAGCGGCACGATCCACGCTCGCGCGACCGTGTCGAACGCTGACGGTCTGCTGACGCCCGGCGGATTTGCCCGCGTCCTCGTTCCCATCGCTCCCGCGTCTCCTGCCCTTCTCGTGCCTGACGCCTCTGTCCTACCCGATCAGTCTGAGCATGTCGTCCTGACGGTCGGAAAGGACAATATCGTCACCCCGAAACAGGTCGAGATCGGTGATCTGCGAGACGGTCTGCGCGTAATCCATTCTGGGTTGGAGCCCTCCGACCGCATCATCGTCTCCGGCATTCCTATCGCTCGGGCCGGCGCCACTGTCACTCCACAAGACCAGAAGATCCAGACCGCGACAAACTGAGCACTGAGGAGGACTGGAGCCGACTGATGTCAGAAAGGGTTACTGACTATGGTTAGATGAAGATCGACAAGGGATTTTCCTTTTGCGTGCTTAGCTGTATATCTAACGATAGATAGGCAGCCGAGATTGCTGGAACTTTGAAGCGAGGACAGAAAAGGTTATGAGAGATACAGCAAGCCTCCTTATGAACCTCGCCGAAGACCACATTCGGGACGCAGGCTACGCGGGATTCAGCTTTCGCGATTTGGCCGCCGAGGCTGGCATTAAGAGCGCGAGCGTTCACCATCATTTCGCGACGAAGTCTGCGATGACGGCTGCTGTGGCGAAGCGCTACGCGGACCGCTTCTTCCTGAGCGTCGCCCCAAAGCCAGGCGAAAGCGCGAGTGAGGCGATTGCCGCCTATCGTGAAGCCTTCAGGTCGTCGTTCAGCAGAGATGGCCGGATGTGTCTCTTTGGTGTACTCGGCGCCGAAGCCGGAGGCCTCGCGCCCGAAGTCGCAAGCGTGATCCTTGCATTCTTCCAACGCTGCATTGAGGATTTGTCGCAAAGGATTGGGGGTACGGACGCCCAGGCGCGCGCCTTCCAGGTGATGGCCACCTTAGAGGGTGGAATGATCCTTGCCCGCATCTACAAAGATGTCGCCGCGTTCGACCAAGCGGTAGCCGCTTTGGCGTAGTCCCGAAATAGTCACAAGCTAACAGACGCGGCTCGCTCGATCCATTGGGGGAAGCGGGACTGTGATATCTCGAACGCTCGCGGTCCGCTGACGTGGCGGCGGTTCTGTCGCCCACGCTAACCTTGTCGTTCGCGACGCCTCCGTCCGTGCTCATCCGGCCGAACACATCGTCCTGAGAGATGGAGCGATGCCGCACCTCGAAACAGATTGAGGATCTACGGATCCGCGTGACGGCCAGCACTCGTCGCGCGCCGGTGTGATTGTCACACAGCAGCATCTGCAAATCCAAACCGCGTCAAACTGACAGCTAAGGCAAAATTGAGCTATGAGACTTTCCCACTTCTTTATTGAGCACCCGCGGTTCGCCGCAGTGATCAACATCTTCCTTGTGGTGTTCGGGCTTGCCGCCGCGACGTTTCTGCCGGTCGCCCAATACCCGGATATCGTACCCACGACCATTCAAGTGGTAACCAGGCTCCCGGGTGCGTCCGCTGAAGTTGTCGCTCGCACAGTTGCGACGCCGCTCGAACAGGCCATCAACGGCGTCGAGGGAATGGACTACATCAGCAGCCAGTCGACGGGCAATGGCCAACTCACCATCACGGTGATCTTCAAGGTTGGCACGGATCCGAATACCGCTCTGCTTTTGACGCAGAGCCGTGTGCAGGACACGTTGTCGAGGCTCCCGGTCGAAGTTCAGGCGCAGGGCGTGCAGGTGAAAAAGACCATCCAGGCTCTCCTTCTCGGCGTCCATTTTTACTCCCCGAACGGCACACGCAGTGTCGAATACATGTCCAACTACATGCTGAAAGTTCGCGACCAGATTGCGCGTCTTCCTGGTGTAGCGGACATTCAGGTCTTCGGGGAGCGCCGGTACGCCATGCGGATTTGGGTGGATCCTGACAAGGCAGCGGCAGTCGGTGTTAGCTCCAATGAGATCCTTGCAGCGCTTCGCGCCCAGAACGCACAAGTTTCGGCCGGCGTTTTAAACCAACCACCCATTCAAACCGATGCTGCCTACGAAATCAACGTTCAGGCTCTCGGTCGTCTGACTACGCCTGCACAATTCGGTGACGTAATCGTGAAGTCCGACAGTTCTGGCCGCGTCACCTTCATCCGTGACATCGCTCGTGTGGAACTCGGTTCGATCGACTACGGTTCAATCGCTTACGCCGACCATTACCCCTCCGCGCCTTGGTTTGCCATTGCCACACCGGGTGCGAACGTCGTCGAGGTCGAACACGCTATCTGGGACAAGATGGCGGAACTGAAGAAATCATTTCCGTCAGACATGGACTACATGAGGATTTATGATCCGACGACGTTCGTCAGCCAGTCCATCCACGAAGTCATTGAGACAATCATCATCGCGGTCATTCTGGTCGTGGGCGTGGTCTTCATCTTCCTTCAGAATTGGCGGGCGACAATCATCCCCGTGATCGCAATCCCGATCTCACTGATCGGCACATTCATCATTCTCTCCGTGCTCGGTATCTCGATTAACAACCTTTCGCTGTTCGGCATGATCCTTGCGGTGGGAATTGTCGTCGACGATGCGATCGTCGTGGTCGAAAACGTCGAAAGGAATATGTCTCTCGGCATGTCGCCGCGGGAAGCAGCGCACAAGACGATGGACGAGGTGTCCGGAGCACTGGTCGCCATCGCAGCGACACTATGCGCCGTCTTTGTTCCGTCGGCCTTCATCAGCGGGATTTCGGGCCTGTTCTTCACGCAGTTTGCGGTTACCATCTCGGCATCGACGCTAATTTCCCTCATCGTCTCGCTGACCCTGAGCCCGGCTCTTTGCGCTGCCTTCTTGAAGTCACACCACGCCCATCAAAAGTCGCGCGGTGTTAAACGCGTCGTCGACAGCATTTTTGGACGTTTCAATTCGGGCTTCGAATGGCTGTCGTCGGGTTATGGCAAGATGACGGCAAGGCTTGTACGCGCGACAGCGATCGTCGGCATCGCATACATCGGGCTGATCGGCCTGACAGGTTTCCAGATGTCGCGACTGCCGGAAGGCTTCATTCCCGAACAGGATATCGGCTATCAGGCTGTTGTGCTGATCCTCCCACCGGGCTCAAGTCTCGAGCGGACGGACGAGGTTATCCACCAGGTCAAGGAAATCATTCTGAAAGTCCACGGTGTTGAGCACATGTCCCCAGTCGCGGGCCTTGACGTCACAACCAACACAATCGCCCCGAACGTCGGAACGATCTTTTATTCGCTGCCGTCCCTCTATGACAAGCACGTTCCCGGCATCACTGCCGCGACGATGCTTCCGAAAGTCCGCGCAGCCCTCGCCGGGATCAAAGACGCCGTCGTCATCGTGGTCAACCCTCCTGCCGTTCAGGGTCTAGGAGCCGCAGGTGGTTTCAAGTTGATGGTGGAGGACCGTGGGGACCACACGGCTCAGGAACTTGCCGACGCAACGAATACTCTCGTGGCCGCCGCCAACAAAGATCCGGCATTCGCTGGAGTGTTCACGCTCTACAATGCCGGCGCACCCTCACTCTTTGCCGACATCGATCGTGAAAAGGCGCAGAAACTCGGCCTGACGCCAAGTGACGTCTTCTCAACATTGCAGTTCTATCTCGGCTCGCAATACGTGAACGACTTCAATTATCTGAACCGCACGTATCAGGTTGTCGCCCAGGCGGATCAGCATTTCCGGAAAACCGCCGACGACATCGGCCGACTAAAAGTCCGCAACGCAAGCGGTGACATGGTTCCGATCAGCGCGGTTGCGAGCTTCCGGGACAGCACCGCGCCTTACCGTCAGCCGCGTTACAATCTGTACCCAGCAGCCGACGTCCTGGGGTCCGCAGCACCGGGCGTCGCCTCCGGCACGGCGCTTGAAAGGATGGAAGAGTTAGCCCAACAGGTACTGCCTCCCGGCTTCGAGATCGAATGGACGGAACTCTCCCACCAGCAAAAGCAGCAGGGCATTCCGACGATCGCGGTTTTCGCCGCTGCCGCGTTCTTCGTCTTCCTCGTGCTGGCGGCACAATATGAAAGCTGGAAACTGCCGCTGGCAATTGTTCTGATCGTGCCGATGTGCCTATTGGCGTCCGCCACCGGATTGAGCATTCGCGAACTTCCGATCGACATTCTTGCGCAGATCGGTTTCGTGGTGCTGGTCGGTCTCGCGGCAAAGAACGCGATCCTCATTGTCGAGTTCGCTCACCAACGTGAACGTGATGGCGATACACCCGAAGAAGCCGCCACCGCCGCCGCCCAGGTCCGCCTACGCCCGATCTTGATGACCTCCTTCGCGTTCATCCTGGGTGTCTTCCCGCTTGTCGTCGCGACGGGCGCTGGAGCGGAAATGCGCCAGTCCCTGGGTACTGCGGTGTTCTACGGAATGCTCGGCGTGACGATTTTCGGCCTGATCTTCACCCCCGCCTTCTACACATTCATCCAGAAACTGGGCACCAAGTCACGCACAGTGACGACGAATGGAGAGTCGGCTTACCGTTAGCTGACACGTCAAGCGGGTCCAATTGTTCCGCTTGACCCGGGCACCGATGATCGCCGGCGATGGGGTCCCATCGTCGGCGCCAAACAAAGCTCCATCGCTTTTCGGAAAGACCGCGCACGGCGCCTCTTCGACACAGACCAAGAAAGTGTTTCATGAACACGACCCCCACAAATCTGAGCTTCGTTCCTGGAGACGGTCAGTGGCCTCATCAGCGTCATAGCGTTCTCGACTGGTTGATGAATGAAACGCGAACGGAACGCTATATTGATAATCTCTTCGTCGATCTTTGCGAGCGACTGAACGCCGCCGGAATTCCGATTACGCGCGCAACGCTACATTTTCGCACCTATCATCCGCAATGGCTGGGCGCGCGGATATTCTGGCATGCTGGAAACGCGCAGGCGACGATCCATACCTTTGACTACGGCATGGAGAAGACCCCAGAATTCCTCCTGAGCCCGGCATTCGAGATCTACCAGGGATCCAGCGAAGTTAGACAACGTTTGGAAGAGGGACCATTTGAGCGCTCCTGGCCTCTTCTAAATGAGCTCGTTGAGCAAGGCTCCACGGATTACGTTGCCTGGCCGATGGACCATACTCTTGGCAGGAGACACTTCGTGAGTTTTTCGACGAGGGAGGCAGGCGGCTTCAAACTGGAACACTTCGCGTTCCTGAAAGACCTGGTCCCGGCGCTCTCATTGATAACCGAGATAAGGTTGAAAAACGTTCTCGCGAGAACGTTGCTTGAAACCTATGTCGGTCCCCATGCCAGCGAGCAGATACTCGCGGGCGCGACCACTCGCGGAAGCGGCGCTACCGTTAGCGCGGCGATCTTGATTTGCGACCTTCGGGATTTCACACAAATCTCCGATCTTTGGCAACGCGACGATGTGATCGAAATGTTGAACGCGTATTTCGATGCCATATCGGAGCCGATAGAGAAGAACGGGGGCGAAATTCTGAAATTTCTGGGTGACGGGCTTCTCGCAGTTTTTCCCCTCACTCACGCGCGCGCCTGTGCAGACCTTCTCGATTCCATCAGGCAGGCTCGAGGCAACATGGCCGCTCTGAACGAACAGAACCATGTCCGGAACAGGCCGATGCTGAATTACGGCATCGGCGTCCATGTCGGAGACGTCATGTATGGCAACATCGGATCCAGTAAGCGGCTTGATTTCACGGTAATCGGCCCGGCGGTTAACATCGCCTCGCGGCTGGAAAGTTTGACCAAGGAAATCGGACGCTCAGTGCTGGTATCCGGTGCCTTCGCGGATGAAGCACGCTGCTATACCGGGTTGGAGCGCATGGGCCTGTTTCCGTTGCGCGGGCTTGGTGAACCTATCGAGGTGTTCGCACTAAACGAAGCGAACGAGACTTGCGAACCGCCGGGTGACTCCTCTGTGATAACCGCGATCAGTCTCCCGCAATCCAGCCATGCGGCCTAGCTGTGGAGCCGGGAAAACAGAAGACGTCGATCGGCGAACTCGCGGCATGTTTTCAAGGGTGGATCCCTGCGTAGTGAATGCGGCCCGGCACAACGTGCTCGACCATCAATGGTTCGCCCCTGCATCAACAGAAACTCGTTGTGTCGCCAGGCCAAAGCACAACGCCTGAAAACCACCCAAACAACCGTATCGTAAGCGCGCGGAGGACCCGTCGACTTCGTTCAAACGTTAGACGTCGCAACCACTCTCCATTTTCAACGCGAGTGGCGGACACAATCGCCAACCCTTTCAGGTGGCCTGGGCTTGCTTGCACTCCGGCATCCATTGGAGCGATCGCGCTTCGCGAAGCGGCGGTGGAGAGCTCCTAGAGTCACCTACTACCTCTGCCGATAGGAACAATCGAGGTGAAGATCGCTGTTCGTCGTGATCTAACGACACCGCGATTGACGAAGGCTTCACCCGTGACGGTCGAACCGCCGAAGGAAAGATTGGCATTCCTAGCGAAGAATTTGATGGAGGCCGAAGGGAACGAATTCAGGACCTGCGGCGAGAGCGTCCTTACCGACCGACCATTTATCAATTGGCCACAACATTCTCGCATATCGTTGATTTATAACTTCTTCTTCCGAAGGATTTCTTCAGACACCGCTTACGACCGCGGCGATCTCACCCCCTTTCCCGATCCATATTGAAATGGCTCGCCTACCGAATGATAGGCAACAAAGAGCCGCTTTGGTGTGTTGACTCTGCAATTCACTCCGTTGAGAACGATTACGGCTACAGAGGGAACGTATGATGGCTGACGAAAATGCAATGGAATCGATTGTTCCTGTCGTCGACGGGAATGCGCCAGTGAAGGCTGCACGCAAGCAAAACAATTCACCAAGGCAGGCGAAAGCGGCCGGGGTAAAAAGGCAGGTCCCGCAGGAGACTTCGGAAAAAAAAGCGCCCGCTAAGGCTCGACTCACCGAACAAGAAAAGCTTGCGAAGCTTAAGCTGATTGAAGAACAGGTCAGTGGCGGCAAGACGAAAATCAAGGACGCGATCAAGAGCGCCGGGATCTCGGAACAAACCTACTATCAGTGGAAGCGAACCGTGATGCCTGTTGCTGAGACCAAAGACGAGCCTAGCTCAGGTGGAGACGATCTCGCCAATCTCATCCAACTTGAATCGGAGAACCAGCGCCTCCGTGTGCTTCTTGCCGAAAAACTGCGCGCGGAAAACGCGGAACTGAAGAAGAGGCTTGGGTTGGCGTGAGCCATTGAGATCGTTGTCAGTTTCATGGCCTTACAAGTCCCCTCGCCTTTCGATCAGCGGGCAGGTTGGTTGAAGCGGGTGAAGATGCGCTATATCTGTCGCCAAATTGCAGCTGCGGGGCTCGATACCGCCGGCTCGTACGATGCGTGTTAGGGACTACAAGGCATGAAATCGCGACACCCGAAATTCGTCATTGAATTCAAATCAAGCCGGCGGCAAACAAAGGCGCGCTCGAACTCCATTTGGGGAGATACCGACCTTAAAGCCCTGGCCCGCGAAGTTGAAACAGACTCATCTCAACTGTTTATCGCACCGCATACCGACAGTGCGCCGCCCTTCGCGGACGCCCAGATTTCCGACACGCGCAGCAAACTCGAAGTGCAAAGTGTTTCGGGCTCCATCACAGCCGCTTCGCCCGAGGGTCCTGGCGAAGGATTGGCAAATCCTGAAGAGGGCGTCGGTCTGTCTTCAGTTCCAGAGATTGCGAAGTGTGAACTGGATTCAAAGGTCGCGTCGACGATCGCTCCACCAAAACGTGCCAAACGGGGGCGCATGGTCACGCGCATAGGCGCTCCGAAGCGTATTGGTGTTGAGGTGGATGCACCCACGACACCCGCCGAAATCAATATGATCGACGAAATCGCCGCCCTTGACGCAGAGAACAAGCGCCTGAAGGCCGAGCTGGCCAAGCGGATTCACGCCGAGAACTTGCAACTCAGAATAATGCTTTCCCGATTCATACCCCAGTAGAAAACAGACTGTGACCGCACGACCGGCAATTCGCTGCGCGCGAAAGCCAAAGCCTGCGGCAGACGTTGCCGCTTTTGTTCAGCTGCTTGAGCGCGCGTCTTCGGCGATATGACGATCGGCAAACCAGCGCAACGCTTGCGCCGGCAGCCAATGGCAATGGCAATGGCAATGGCAATGGCAATGGCAATGGCAGATCCACCCTACCCGTTTCCGCGTCAACGCTTCGTCCACAACATGCGCGCAGGTGACCACATATCGGCCCAGCGCTAACCAGCCCGTACCATGGACGGCGCCCCTCATCGCGGATACGGGCGACCGGTTTAGTGTAGTGCAACGTCATGGGAGCGTTCCTTCGCGCAACAACTTCACAATCTTTTGTCCGACGAGAACTCCGAGCGTCTACTCGATAAGAATCGCCCGGAAATCATTGACGTTGACGCCAGTCGGGCCGACAACGAAGAGGTCATTAACCCGCTCAAAAGCCGTCCAGGAATCGTTCTGGAGGAGACACGCACGCGGATCAATACCCGCATCGAGCATTCGTCTCACCGACTTGTCGTCGGCGAACGCACCCGCATTGTCTTCAGAACCATCGATACCATCGGTGTCCGCGATAAGCGCTGTCACGCGGGACACACCGTCCAGCTCAATAGCAAGCGAGAGTGCGAATTCGCTATTTCTTCCGCCTTTTCCATACCCACGCATGCTTACCGTCGTCTCACCACCCGATAGTAGCAGCACTGGTTTCTTAAAGGGGCGGTCCCGTAATGCGATTTCCCTCGCGATGGCGGCATGGACGCCGCCAACAATGCTAGCTTCCCCTTGTATGGAATCCGAGAGGATGATCGCATCAATACCCCTGACCCTAGCTTCGGCCGCCGCAGCCTCGAGCGATCCGGCCGCGGATGCGATCAAAAAGGCTTCATTGCCCTGGAACCGAGGGTCATCCGGGTCAAAGGAGTCGGCCCTTTCCGACCGCAGGTGCATCATGACAGATACCGGCAGATCGATCCGATATTGTTCGATGAAGGCAAGGGCATCCATCCGGGTCGTCCTATCCGCGACCGTTGGCCCAGAAGACACTAGCGAAATGCAATCGCCAGGAATATCCGAGGCAATGAGCGAAACGACCTTGGCGGGGTATGCGCTTGCCGCCAATCCTCCGCCTTTCATTGTCGAGATGTGTTTCCTGATGGCATTCATGACCTCGATCGGCGCGCCCGATCGCAGCAAGGACGTGTTCACGGCTATTTCATCGTTTAATGTGAGGTCACCCCCGGGTGATGGTAGGAGCGCGGAACCGCCGCCGCAGATCAACGCGATGACGAGGTCATCTTTCGTCAGACCTGACACAGCCGAAACGAGGCGTTGTGTGGCCCGCAGACCGGCTGCGTCCGGAATGGGATGGGCGGCTTCAATGACCTCTATCCGTTCAGTTGGCGCGCCGTAGCCATAACGGGTAACGACGACGCCGCTCAAAGGGCCCTCCCATGCTCGTTCCAACGCCGCGGCCATTTGCGCCGCCCCTTTTCCAGCGCCAACCACGATCGTTCGACCTCTTGGCCGTTGTGGCAAAAACCGCGGTATGATGGCGTGCGGATCCGCCGCCCGTACAGCGGCCTGAAAACAATTCACCAGAAGCTCTCGTGCAAGCATCAGTCAGATCACCAAATGACGATGAATAAGGTCGTCTGAGAGGGTGTCCATTTTGCCGGACGCCACAATCCTTCCCTTTTCCATCATTGCGAAAAAATGCCCCGCGCGTCGAGCAAACTCGACATTCTGTTCGACGAGGAGGATCGAGATACCCGCTTCGCTATTTAACTTGACGATGAGGTGCTCGATTTCCGCCACGATGTTTGGCTGAATTCCTTCGGTAGGTTCGTCCATCAGTAGGAGCTTGGGATCCGAAGCCAGCGCGCGCGCGATGGCTAACTGTTGTTGCTGGCCACCTGACAAAAGGCCTCCGGGGCGCTCAAGATTGTCCATGAGGTATGGAAAAAGATCGCCGACGACGTCTGGGATTTTTGTGCGACCATCTGAGCGCGCATAGGTGCCCATCAGGATGTTTTCCTTCACAGAAAAATCCGGAATGATCTCTCTCCCCTGGGGAACATACGCCATGCCGGCACGTGCCCTCTGGTGGCTGGGCTTATGGGCGATTTCCTCGCCAAAGAAATGAATCATTCCAGTGGCGCGGTCGGTCAAACCCATCAAGGTGTTGAACAGCGTCGTCTTACCCGTACCATTCCGCCCCAGCACCACGGTGATATACGGGTGCATCACCGAAAGGGAGACGGAGTGCAAGATATGGCTTCGTCCATAGAAACTATCGAGGTTCGCGAGATGTAGCATCAGTGTATCCTCTGCGTTCCGAGGTAGGCATCCTTGACCTTCTGATCTTGTTCGATCATTGCGATAGAACCTTCCGCCAGCACGCGCCCCATATGCATGACAGTGATGATTTCAGCGATTTCGCGAATGAATGCCATGTCGTGCTCAACAACCAGAATAGTGTGCTTGCCTTTCAAGCGGTTGATGATCTCGGCGGTGCGCTGGGTCTCGGTCTGCGTCATTCCAGCGGTAGGTTCATCCAGCAAAAGGATCTTGGGGTTCTGAACAATCAGCAAGCCAAGTTCCAGCCACTGAGTTTGGCCATGGCTAAGCACTGCCGCCTGGCAATCCGCCTTATCGGAGAGATTGATCATCAGAAGAGTTTCATCCACTCTCGCCTGTTCCTCGTCGCCAAAACGGAAGCCCATATTGGCGAACACGCCCCGTTTTTGACAACTCGCGACAAGAAGGTTCTCGCGTACACTGAGGTCGCGAAATACCGTTGGGATTTGAAACTTTCGGCCTATTCCAGCACGCGCGATCGCGTGCTCATCCCAATTCGTGATCTCGACATCATAGAGTGACACACGGCCCTGGCTGCTTGCCGTCTTGCCGGAGATCAGATCCATCAATGTTGTCTTGCCGGCGCCGTTCGCCCCGAGCAGCACGCGGAGCTCCCCCTCCATAATTTCAGTCGAAACACCGTCGACCGCCTTAAAGCCTGAAAAAGAGACGCCGAGATCCTTGATAGAGAGTGCGACTGGCATCACGCATTCCTCCTTATGAGTGTCGGTTCCTGCCCGGCATTGACATTGGCTGCACCATTTTTGTTGTCCCGGCGCGTCAGACGGTCAGCGATGTCTTTCCCAAGACCGGCAAGTCCGCGAGGAAGGAAGAGGACGACGAGGATGAAAATCAAACCAATGATGGCCTTCCACGCTTCCACGAGGGCGTCGGTCTCGCTTACACCCGCCTCGATGACATTGATCAGGATTGCGCCTATACAAGCGCCTAGCAAGGATGATCGCCCGCCCAGCGCGGCCCATACGACCATAGTGATCGAAAACGACAGGTCGAGAAAAGTTGGTGACGCGAACTCGGTCACCACCACGAACAGCATTCCGGCGATCGCGGCGATGCCTGCTGAGACACAGAAGAAGAACACTTGATATACCGGTACATCAAAGCCAAGATAGCGGGCCCGGTTCTGATCGTCACGAATGGCCTGAAGGATTAGGCCCGCACGCGTTTCAGTTAGCAATCGAGAGCCAACCAACGCGATGCAGCATATAGCGGCGACCAGGTAATAGGTAGTGCTCGAATACGCATCGAACTCGTAGCCACCGACTGTAAGCCAACCAAGATCGGTCAGACCGTTGAAGCCATTGGTAAGCGACTGCATATTGACCACGAGTAGTCGCACCAGAAGGACAAGCGCGAGAGTAACGATCGAGATAAACACCCCGGCGATCCGCTTACGGAACAAAAGATTTCCAAGGAGGTAGGCGACGACGAGCGGCAGCGCGATACCCATGACGATACCAAACGTCTGCGACTGGAACGGCAGCCAGAGAAACGATACCTTGGTGATGCAGCAGAGTTCCGTGGGCGCTCCCGGCTCCGCATTCCAGAGCATGAAATCTGGAATCGGTTTGTCAGAACCCTGCGCCAGGCTTGTCGGGCTCGCGAGCTTCAACGACATTGCCAGCATGTAGGCGCCCATTCCGAAGAACAGCCCCTGTCCCAGATTAAGGATGCCGGCGTAACCCCAAGAAAGCGCGATCGCGATCCCAAGCATGCCGTAGACCAGAAACTTCGCGATGCGGTTTAAACCGAAGTCGTCCAGGAAAAGCGGCAACGCCATGACGACGATAACAAACAGAATATAGCAAAGGACCTCTATTCTTCTCGACGTGATCATCTCAGCGCCCCTTGTAGGAAAACAGGCCCTTCGGCCAATAAGTAATGATTGCGACAACGACAGCGAACACGACAGCCCGCGCCACGACATCGTTAGAGAGAAGGGCAACCATACCGTTGATCTGACCGAGCATCGTTGCCGCCACAACAGAACCCACAAGGCTTCCGACGCCACCGACAACAACGACCAGGAAACCATCCACTACAAGCGATGTCCCCATGTCTGGAAAAACGGTCTTGAAGCCAGCCATCATCACTCCCGCGATCCCAGCAAGTCCGGATCCGTAAGCGAAGGTAAGGGAATTTATCCTGCTCACATCGATACCTGAAGCCGCGGCCATTCGTGGATTTCGCATGATGGCGCGAACCTGCATCCCGATACTGCTGCGATAGAGGATCGCCCACGTGATAGCGGTCAACGCGAGTGTGACTAGAATGATGAACGACCGGTATATGTTGAGATCCAGTCCCGCGATGTTGACGGCACCGATCAGCCACGACGGTAGATCAACTCTTTGAAGACCCGAACCGAGCCCGGCGATGTGGATTCCGAAGAATGACAGACCACCCTCCAGACGCACCGCCTGTTGCAGAAGGATCGAAACCCCCCAGGTCGCCAGAAGCGTATCGAACAATCGTCCGTAAAGCCTTCTCACGATCAGTCGTTCGATAACATATCCCATCAAAGCCGCGGCGACGAAGGCAATAGGTATTGCCACCAGTAGACCGAGGTTGAGCCAGATACGAACCAATACCGCAGTATAGGCACCGATCATTACCATCTCGCCGTGCGCGAGATTGATAACACCCATAGCTCCGTAGGTAATCGCAAGACCGAGAGCTACCAAGAGCAGAATCGAGCCCAGACTCAATCCGATAAATATTGCATCCAACATGACGACACCCAATCTGTTGGCCGGCTGCCCACTGGGGCAGCCAGCAGCCTGAACTAGATTTTCAACTTCGCCGGATCGAGACCCTTCTGAGTGCAGAAGAGATTTGACGTCGTCTCGCCATAGGCGGCATAGGGCAGTGGCATGATCGGTTCTTTGAACTCATCGACGATCTTGCCCTGGCCATCGGCCTGCCATTGGGCGATACGGGGTGTGAGCCACGTATGCAGGTTCTGTGGTTCAATCTTCACACGACCGTCCGGTGCATCGAACTCCTGACCGCGGATGGCCTCGCGGATGGGGTCTGGAGAAATGTCGCCGGCCTTTTCAACCGCCTGCTTCCAAAGGAACACGGTTGTATAGGCACACTCCATGGCGTGATGGGTGACCGCCTTGGGGTCGTTCACGAACTTCCGGTAGCGATCGATGAATGAATGGTTGGCATCAGTGTCAATCGCCTGGAAATAGGGAAATGACGTGTAGCCGCCGACAGCATACTCGGCGCCCATAGCGGCAATTTCTATTTCGGATGTAACCGTGGCGCAGATTGGAAGTTTGTCGTGCGTCAGCCCCTGGTTCTTGTACTCGCGGTAGAAGGCCACAACCGAGTCACCGACGACATTCGAAAGAACAGCGTCGCAACCAGAGTTTTTGATCTTGTTCACCATGGCGCCCCATTCGGAGTCGCCCAGCTCAAGATGTTCGTCCGCCACCCATTCGGCGCCGTTTTCCTCAATCAAGATCTTGCAGACCTTGGACATTTCCTGAGGATAGATATAGTTGGAGCCGACGATAAAGAACTTCTTCTTGCCGAGAGTTTTGATAATCCAGGGAATAAAGTTCGACAATTGCTGGTTTGGTACAGCGCCGCCATAGATGACGTTGTCCGAGCATTCGTACCCTTCATAGTAAGTTGGGTAGAAGAACAGACTGTTGCGTCTTTCGAAGATGGGCAAAACAGCTTTTCTGCTCGCGGACGTCAGGCCGCCAAAGACAGTTCCGAGACGGTCCCGCACGACGAGCTTCGACGCTTTTTCGGCGTAGGTCTTTGGATCCGACGCCCCATCTTCTTGAATAGCTTTGATTTGTTTACCAAGGACACCGCCTTGGGCGTTAATCTCGGCGATTGCCATAAGGGTCGCATCCGCCAGAGACTTCTCGATGATGGATGTTCCGCCCGTCAGTGAGAACACAACCCCCACATCGATCGTATCCGCTGCCATGGCGCCTTTAGTGAAGAATGTCGGCGTAGCCAGCGCACCCGCGGTCGCGGCACTGATCTTTAGAAATTGGCGTTTGGTCGTAAGCATGATCATATCCCTTTTTGCGATATGCTCCTCCCGCTTCGCCTAGAGCGGGCGGGAGGTGCTTCCAAAGACGTTAACGGCTGACCTCATAGGCGTGGGCGGCCCGCAAAACGGTCGTTTCATCGAACGCTCGACCGGTGAACATCAGGCCGACGGGCATACCGCTGACGTCACGGCAAGGAACCGAGATCGACGGATGGCCGGTCAAATCGAAGGTCGCCGTGTTCCAAAGCATGTTGAGTGCTTGCGAAATATGCGCGCGGCGATCGACTTCCGGACTTGGAAGCACTTCGTGCGCAGTTTGGGGCGTAGTGGGCATGACCACGAGGTCATACTTGGAGAGCACCTGATCATAGGCGCTCGTCAGCCGGCGCGAGAGGTTCTGCGCGCGACCATAGAAGACACCGTGATATTGCTGCTTCATATACGCCGCCAAAATCACTCCGACCTTCGTCGTCGGCGAAAAGTCTCCGCCATTTGTCTTCATAGCCTTCGACATCGCCGCCATCTGCCGCGTGTTGTACCAGGCCTTGGTGCCATAAGGGGCAAGACCGTGATTGAACGCGTCCAGGCCGCCCTCAACCGCGACGGCTGTCCAAATCGGCATGACAGTACGATGCTCGGGCACGGATACCGTTTCGATGATGGCGCCAAGGCCACGCAAGTGCTCGATAGCTTTGAGTACCGTGCTATTGACGTATTCCATCGACTCGGGAGTGTGGAAACCTTCTTCGACCACGGCGATACGCATGCCCTTGATCGATCCCGTCAGAGCGCCGCTGTAATCCTGGCGTTCAATTTGCGTTGGTTGACGCGGGTCGGCACTGGTTTCGTCCTTGCCCGCGATAACCGACAGGAACAGTGCGGCATCTTCGACGGTACGCGTCATCGGACCGATATGGTCAATGGTCGGGTCAAAGCCGGCAATTCCCGTGTAGGGAACCAGTCCATGTGTGGCCTTCAATCCGACGATGCCGGACCAGGAGGCGGGCATACGGATCGATCCGCCCTGATCTCCCCCAAGAGCCATATCAACGAGGCCGGTGGCAACGGCGGACGCCGAGCCGCATGACGAACCGCCAGCCAGATACTTGGGATCGGCGGGGTTCAACCCCGGGCCATACGCGCTCGTGTGCCCGGCGCCTGAAAACGAAAAATCGTCTGTGTTGAGCATGGCGGTAATGTGCCCACCTGCTTCAAGGATACGCTTGACCACCGTCGCGTCGATATCCGGTGTGTAGTCATAGAGAAGTCGCGATGCGGCGGTCGTCGGGATCCCCGCGACGCTGACCGTGTCCTTGATGCCAATTCTCTTGCCGGACAGCGGCCCTTTCGTCCTGTCGACGGCCTTGACGTCCACATACCGAACGATAGCATTTAGAGGATCCTCGTTGCGAGTTGGTCGCGCGCCTGGAATTCGCACAGCCGGCGTAATCTCACGCACCGGGTCCGGCATTTGGTCGAGCTCGTCATAGGTGTCCAGATTGAGATTGACCAACTCATGGATTACGTCGAGTTCGGCCTCCGTCAAATTGACGTTGGTCTGGCTGCTCAACGTGATGATGTCTTGGCGTGATGGTCTGCGCAGAGTCATTTCATTCCCCTTTTTTGGTTGGTTGAAGCAAGAAATCAGTCAACAGCTGAAGCGTCTCTTCAGGCGCCTCCTCGGCGAGGAAATGGCCGCAGGCCAATCCCGCACCTTGAACATCGTCCGCTCTTTCACGCCAAGCATCGACGACGTCGAATAGTTGCCCCACCACGCCCAGTTTGCCCCAAAGGACCAAGAGCGGATGTGGTATCTTCCTGTGTGCATCGGCGGCGTCATGCTCAAGATCAATAGTCGCGGACGCCCGGTAATCCTCACAGGACGCGTGGATGGCCTCGGGGTCGCGAAAGTGGCGTACGTATTCAGCGATAGCTTCCTGCGAAAAAGCATCGGGCACGCGGCTCCAGGCTTTCAGCTTGTGTATCAAGTAGTAGTCCGGAGCGAGCCCGATCAGATGTTCAGGCAGGTCAAACGGCTGAATTAGAAAGTACCAGTGGTAGTACGCGGTCGCGAAACGCTTGTCTGACATCGCATACATCGTCTCGGTCGGCGCGATATCCAGCAATGCCATCCGATCCACGACACCAGGATGATCAAGCGCCATACGGTGTGCGACCCGCGCTCCACGATCGTGACCAACGACCGAGAACCTGTCGAAAGCCAGCGCCCGCATCAACTCCACCTGGTCCAGCGCCATGACGCGTTTGGAATAGTTGACGTGCCCAACTCCGCCTTCCGGCTTCTCCGACTTTCCGTAGCCGCGAAGATCGCTCGCCACGACCGTGAAGTGTTCTGCAAGCCGCGGCGCTATTTTATGCCACATAGCATTGGTCTGCGGGTAACCGTGCATAAGCAGCAAAGGAGGTCCATTGCCCGCAATCGCGGCATTAATTCTAATGCCGTCGACGTCTACAGCAATGTCCCTAAACCCAGAAAGCATCTCTTTCTCCCTTGCTTATGGTGTGAGTTTAGGGCGGGTTTTCTTATTGTAGAAATGAATTATTACAATAAGATCTATTCATTATTCCGTTATATGAGCGCGAACGGGAGCACTGACAATCGCCTTAAGTGATTGATCTCAAACAGGAGCCCCGGGCTGGTTGCGTTTCACTGGAGACGCCGATCGCAGACCATCTGGAATTTTGCGCTGTGAGGCAGGGATGAAGGACCTAGTGACCCCGCATGCCGTGATGGCAGTTCCCAGCGGTCCAAATACCGATGATTTTATTTTGCCAGAAACAGCATGTGCACGCGGGGTTTACAACAGGCCCTGGCGCCGTGTCACATGCCGTTTGGTCCTTCATTGAAGATGGGCAATCCGGAGCATGTTGGTCGCACCAGGTGTACCCAAGGGGATACCGGCGGAGATAATGATGCGATCGCCCGGCCCAGCGAAACCTTCGTCGCAGACAATACGGCAAGCCTTGCTGACCATACCGTCGAGATCGATCGCGTCGCCTGCTACGACGCAGTGCAAACCCCACACAATCGCCAGGCGGCGGGCCGTGGTGAGGATCGGCGACAACGCGAGGATAGGCACATTCGGACGCTCGCGTGAGGCGCGAAGGCCGGTCGCGCCTGAGGAGGTGTACCACACGATGGCAGACAGCTTCAGCGTCTCGGCAATCTGGCGCGCGGCAAGCGAAACCGCGTCAGCGCTGGTCGCCTCAGGTTGAGCGCGCTGCGCGTAGATGATGCCCGGATAATACGGCCCGCGCTCGACCTCGGTTGCGATTGAAGCCATTGTTGCGACAGCCTCCACCGGATAGTCGCCCGAAGCGGATTCGGCGGACAGCATGATTGCGTCTGCGCCTTCAAATACAGCCGTTGCAACGTCGGACACTTCAGCGCGGGTTGGCACTGGAGCCGTGATCATCGATTCCAACATTTGCGTGGCAACGACGACCGGCTTTCCCGCAACGCGGCAGGCTCGGATCAACTGCTTCTGGAGGCCGGGAACGGATTCCAGCGGCATTTCGACGCCGAGGTCGCCTCGCGCCACCATCAGCGCGTCGGACAGCGCGATGATTTCCTCGATGCGCTCAATCGCTTGCGGCCTTTCGATCTTTGACATTATGCCGACGCGGCCCTTGGCGATCTTGCTCACCTCGGCAACGTCTTCCGGGCGCTGCACGAAGGAGAGTGCCACCCAATCGACATTGTTGGTCGCAAGAACGGCATCCAGATCCACCCGATCCTTAGCCGTCAGAACGCCGACGGTCAGCAGCGAGTCGGGAAGGCTGACGCCCTTTCGGTCGGAAATCCTTGTGCCGGCAATGACCGTCGCGACGATGCTGTCGCCGTCGCATTTTTCAGCGCGAAGGGTAAGCTTGCCGTCGTCGATCAACAGGCGATGGCCCGGCTTGACCGCTTCGAGGATCTCCGGATGCGGCAAGAAAACGCGCGTTGCGTCGCCGGCCGCCAGGTTCCTGTCGAGTGTAAAGGTCTGGCCCACCTTCAGTTCCACCTTGCCCTCGGCAAACTGACCTACACGCAGCTTTGGGCCCTGCAGATCGGCGAGAATACCAATTGGGCGGCCGGAGCGCGCTTCGACGGAGCGGATACGCCGGATCAGACTGCGCATCAAGTCATGGCTGGCATGGCTCATGTTGATGCGGAAAACATCAGCACCGGCCACATGCAGCTTTTCGATCATCGCTTCGTCGCTGGAGGATGGTCCAAGGGTAGCAAGTATTTTAACGTTGCGATGACGCTTCATCAGCGGCTTCCTCATAGTGTCTTGCAGACGCACCGAGAGTGCCCGGCAATGCCAGCGGAGCGCGTGCTCATTTATTGGTGAAGGAATATGCGGAGATGAGGTCGCTTTGCGAGCTTACCATATCGAGAGCTCCCGCCCGGCGGACGAGCGACCGCGCGATGACCGCCTCTACTTGTTTCTGAAAACGGGAGCCCGTTTATTCAGAAAAGCCACCATCCCTTCTTTCTGCCCTTCTGTTGAGAAGGCTGCCTGGAAAAGAAGTCGCTCATACTTCAGTCCTTCAGAGAGCGGGCTTTCGTACGCGCGATTTACGGCCTGCTTTGCCATGCGAACAGCGGGCGCATTGTAGGATGCGATTGTATGGGCGGCTTCCAAAGCCGTCTGAAGCAGGTCTGTTGCGGCAACGACACGGGCGACAATCCCGACCTGCCTCGCCTCCTCGGCGCCGATATTGCGCCCGGTCAGTATCATATCCATCGCGAGAGATTTTCCGACAGCTCGCGTCAATCGCTGAGATCCACCGATACCCGGAAGGATCCCCAACTTTATCTCCGGCTGACCGAATTGAGCATCGTCCGACGCGATAATGAAATCGCATGCAAGGGCAAGCTCACAGCCGCCGCCCAATGCATAGCCGCTCACAGCGGCGACAATAGGTTTCGCTATATTGGCGATCTCATCCCACGACGCCAAAAAATCCCTCATGTAAAATTCACTGAAGGATTTCTCGACCATTTCCTCGATATCGGCACCCGCCGCGAATGCGCGAACGCTTCCCGAAATTACGGTCGCGCCAATGCGCTCGTCGCGATCGAATTCCTTCAGCGCATCCAACAGCTCTTCGCCGACTTGGCTACTCAGTGCGTTGAGTGTTTTTGGACGGTTCAGCGTAACTAGACCAACCCTTTCCCGTGTCTCGACGATGATCGTTTCATACTTTGCAGCCACGACCGCAGGCGTGTCTCGGCTATTAGCTTTTGCCTCGGCACGCGATGCGCGATCCTCATGTTGTTGGTTGGAAACGGTTGATGTCATTCCGCATCTTCTCCTTTGAACCCTTGATTGAGCCGAGCGGACGACTCCCTGCTCATTACGCTATGGCGGGCACTGTCGTCTGCTGTTTCCGCACTGGCATACGCGCCGCTGGCGGACATTAATTCGGAGAGAATGGCTTCTCGGTGCTCATTTAGCCCTGGCGCGCGCAAAGGAACGGATGGGTCCGGTTCGGCATAGCCCCCGATCTTTATGGGATTGCCGGCGGTCCGGAATGTCGCGGGTCCCTGGCCCTGGATGCTGACGATCATGTTGCGCGCGACCAACTGCGGATGGTCGAGCAGTTTATCGATCGTATTGATTGGAGCGCACGGTACGCCCGCCCCGTTCAATTCGTCGATCCAAGACGCGACAGAACGCTTTTTGGTGAGCGCCTCGATCGCCTCGACCATCACGGGCCGATTTCGGCACCGAAGGTCGTTCGTTGCGAACTGGGGATCGATGGCCAATTCTGGCGCACCGAGCGCATCCGCGAGCAACATGAACAATGTATCATTGCCAGCGGCGATGATCATTCGACCGTCGCTCGCTGCGAAGCTCTCGAATGGAGCAAGAGACGGATGGCCGTCCCCTGTCCTCGTCGGCACCATGCCTTCCACATCAAAACGCGCCAAGGCCGTCTCCATGAGCGCGGCCTGGCAGTCTAGCATCCCGATATCAACTTGAGCGCCCTGCGCATTCTTTGTACGCTTCAACAGGGCCGATACGATCCCCACCGTGGCGAACAGCGCCGCCCCAAGGTCTCCAAAGCTCGTTCCAACACGAGACGGCGGGCCATCCGGCCAACCTGTTAAGCTCATGACTCCACCCATGGCTTGTACCACCATGTCATAGCCTGGAAGGCCGCTTAATGGGCCGGTGTGCCCAAAACCGGAAATTGAAGCATAGACGATATGCGGATGCGTTTTCGCCAAACGTTCAGCGCCATAGCCGAGCCTATCAAGAACACCCGGTCGGAAATTCTCGACAACAACATCAGCGGTGCTCAGTAGCCGTTCGAGAAGCTCGCGATCCCGGGGAGATTTGATATCCAGGACGATACTCTCCTTGCCCCGATTGAAGCACATGAAGTAAGCGGATTCGCCCTCAAGAAACGGACCGAAGGCGCGAGTATCATCGCCGCTGCCGACCTTCTCGATTTTGATAACGCGAGCTCCAAGGTCGGCAAGGATCATAGTGCAGTAGGGGCCCGCCAACACGCGAGAGAAGTCGAGCACCGTTACTCCTGAGAGTGGTCCCTTATCCGCGGAACTGGTTGCTTTCGTATTCATTACCGCCTCCAGATTGAATTGGCATGCTCGCGCTGCTGAGGCTCGTTCGCCGACGCCGACCTTTGCGAGAAAGCCCACCTCATCCCCGCGGAACGTAGACGGTAGTTTTTCATTGCGGAAATGAATTTATTCAATATAACTTATTAACAACGCCGTTTTATGGGAGGAGCGCGCTATGTTCGAAACTGAACTCTTGCGAACGTTTGTGACCGTCGCTGAGTGTGGCGGTTTTAGCCGCGCCGCGGAGCGTCTGAATTCAACCCAATCGACGGTTAGCCACCAGATCAAGCGGTTGGAGATGCAGGCTGCCCGCACGTTTCTGCGCCGCACAACGCGAGCTATCGCCCTAACGGAGGACGGGGAGATCATGATCGACTACGCACGAAAGTTCCTTCGGCTGGCCGACGACGCGAAGCAACATTTCAACGCCCCTAAACTAGAGGGGCAGGTGCGTTTGGGCGCCTCCGACGACTTCGCGACCTATTCGCTTCCGCAGGTTCTTGCCCGGTTCAAACGGATCCATCCCAATGTGCGCCTATCCGTCGACGTCGGACTGAGTGGTAATCTTGTGGAGCGGCTGGATGCAGGCGACTTCGATCTTGTGCTCGGAAAACGCAAAATCGGTGACGAACAGGGGGAGTTTGTGTTTCGCGAGAAACTTGTCTGGGTCGCGTCGCCGGATTTTAAGCTGGCATCTGATGAGCCGGTTCCCCTCGCCGTTTACCCAAAGCCATGTCTCTATCGATGCATAGCGGTTGACGAACTCAATCGTGCTGGGCGCGATTGGAATGTCGTTTACACATCGCCGTCGTTATCTGGAATCAGGGCGGCGGCGATAGCTGGGATCGCGGTCACTCCGTTAGCCGCAAACTTCACGACGCCTGAACTGGTCCCGCTGACGACCGGTGAGAACCTGCCTGAATTACCGCAAGTGGAATTTGCTCTGTTCCGAAAAAAAGGACGCGAGACGAAAGCAAGCAGAGCACTAGCTGACCTATTGTTGAGATCGGAAGGTCTTGGGAGACCGCAGGGTCGGCTAATTGTGTGAGCCGAAGCGGGTAGAGGAACGGGTTCGGCACGGACACCCTGCATACTCCTAGGGAGACGTGTTCACGCCCCACATCCACAATTTGAGCAATAGCGTGTGCTCCCGCGTCAGCGAGGGCACCTCCCACGCTTGTAAATTTCCGCGGCCGGTGCCCTTGGTAGCTGGTCTCAGTCGAGGGCGCGAGGAAGCGCCGGCATGACTTCTGGACCAAGCGGATTGACGAACGGGTTGTTCGCGCGGAATGCCAAGTGTTCCGCGTTCGCCTGTTCTAACATCGCCTCGTCCTCGATCAATCTGGCTGCCACGCTTGCCATCGCCTTTGCCGCAAGCCTTAGCCCCTTGTGAGCGGCACTCGCCTTTCCCTGCGCAACAAGCTGCCAGGAATGTCCAGGGGTTCCAATCGCGTAGGAGGCCACGCGGCATTGGACCGTTGGGACCGCCCAGCTGACAGACCCCACGTCAGTGGATCCGACGGCGTGATCACTGCCGGAACCCAACGGATAGATGGACCGGCTCAAAGCCTCTTCTTTCGTTTGGATCAATCCGAACCGACCATAAGATGCAGCGACATCCTTGTTCGAGAACGTCTTCTGTATTTCGGCGGCGAAACTTTCGTCCGCATCATCGAAGTCGGGACCGCCGAGTGCTTCAAGGATCTCGTGCATAGCGCGTTCAAGAACGGGGCTGGCGACGAGGTTGGCGTCTCCACTAATCTGACGACGCTCGACGCTTGTACCTGTCATCATGGCGGCACCACCCGCGATCTCATTTACCCGGCCGACCAGATCCCACATTTCGCCAAGGCTACTCGAGCGGACAAGGAGGCGGTTCTGAGCGAAAGCCTGGACCACATTCGGAGCGGGGCCGCCAGCATCCGTGATTGCGTAATGAACACGGGCTGTCGAGGACATATGTTCGCGTAGGTAGTTGATGCCGATGTGCATCAACTCCAACGCATCCAGTGCGCTGCGGCCGAGTTGGGGAGCGATTGACGCGTGGGACGCGCGGCCGGTGAAACTATACTGGAGTTCAGCGCAGGCAAGGGAAAACGGTCTGTTAACTCCCGTGAACGCTGCCGGGTGCCAACACAGGCTGGCATCGACATCGTCAAAGAGTCCAGCGCGAACCATGAACCCCTTGGCAGAACCGCCCTCCTCTGCAGGGCATCCATAGTAGCGGACGCGGCCGGAGATCCCCTTCGAGGCGAGGTAGTCTTTCACGGCAATAGCGGCAAGAAGGGATCCCGCCCCTAAGATATTGTGCCCACAACCATGACCGTTTCCGCCCTCGGTCGCCTCCCTTTTCTCCGCGACGCCAGCCAGTTGGCTCAGGCCAGGCAGAGCGTCGTATTCGCCCAAGATAGCAATCACGGGCCCCGAGTCACCAGCCTCCGCGATAAAAGCGGTTGGTATTCCCGCAATACCGGTTTGAAACGAGAATTCTTCACGCTTCAGAAGTTCGAGGTGGGCCTCGCTAGACCTCACCTCTTCGAAATTGACCTCAGGCGTGTCCCATACCTTATCGCTGAGAGCACAGGCCTCCGCGGACTTCCTGTCCACGAAATCGTTGATAATCCGGTTAATCACAAGCACGACACCTTTCCACATGCGGAGTTTCGTATTTGGTTTAAACAAAACTCAGTATCAGGTGTCCGCTTGGCCCGTTACGCGACTGGCATCCGTCAGGTGCTTCTTCATTAGGAGCGAGGCCATCTCATGGTCGCCTTCGTCGAAACGATCAAGCATCTCAAGGTGCTCTTGGCAGTTTGTTTGGACACGCACCGCTCCATGTCTCCAATTGTAATTGGAGAGCCGGCGCAGCTGATTTTGCCTGTGCATGGCATCAGCCAGATATCGGTTGCCAGAAGCGTCACTGATACCTTGGTGGAATTCAGCGTTCATCTCGAAAAACGCGACACTGGAACTCTCCACCCACTCAGCTCGCATCATTCGCGTGTGTCGCTCGCGCATCATTGCGATCCAGCCGCCATCGAGGTGGAATTCCGGCTCCAGAATTGCCGCGCACTCGATCAGGATACGGAAACGAAAGCTCTCAGCTCTCGCTTTCGCATCCCGAACCGCGACCGTAAATTCCCATCCATAGCCTGAACGGCGCCGGACCATTCCGAGGTTTTCTAGACTTGTAAGCGCCTGGCGAACCTGAGGCCGATCTGCGGCCGTCATACGCATGACTTCGGCTTCGGTGAAGGCGTCTTTCAGTTCTCCATCGCGTCGAAATCTTGCGATCACGACTAAAAGGTCCTCGCCTGGCTCCTGAATTCTTGTGACCGTCGCGGGCGGCAGTTCGACAAGGATCATACCTCGGTTCGGTTGATACTCGAGAATTCCCTCTGATTGAAGGCGAGCAAGTGCAGCACGCACGGGTGAGCGAGAGACTTTCAGTCGCTCGGCCAGCAAGCTTTCATTTAACCGGTCTCCAGGCGCCAGCTGATCCTCATGCACAAGGCCAATGATCCGACGGGCGAGCGGATCTTGCAGTGATAAGCGCGGTTCCGACATTTTTCCCTTGCCATTCTGCGTGTAATCGTTTTTGTTGTTCACAAAATACACCTTTCAATCATTTACGCAAGACCGTTTCAAAGGCGGCCCTGCGGATTCAAACTCTGGATGAGCGTAATGTCGATGCCTCTTGATTGTCCTTTAATTGAAGTCTCTGGAACTCCGCTTGAGCGGGGCCGACAGTACGGCGAACAGGCGGTTGATCGCGTCAGGAAGGGCGTGGGGCACTACTCCGAACAAATACAGCGAAACGGCCTCAGCCAAATGGATCTTGAGGCAATCACCGACAAGTTCGCAGGCTCGATCGCGACTTTCGGGCAACACTACATCGATGAGATGAAGGGTATTGCGGAAGGTGCGGGGATCAGCTTCACGGACGTGATGCTTTTGAACGCGCGGACGGAAGTCCTGAAGATGGCTCACCGCCGTCAGAAGGGCGCCGGTGACTTTATTGATCCCGACGGCTGCACCGGTGTGCTCGTTCTGCCCAGCGCTTCAAACGACGGGAAGCTTATCCACGCTCAGAACTGGGACTGGAAGGCCGAGTGCGCCGAAACCGCTGTCGTCCTGAAAATTCGCCGTGACGATGGCCCAGACATTATCACCTTCACAGAAGCTGGGGGATTGGCTCGCACAGGGTTCAATTCGGCGGGCATTTCCATATCGGGCAATTATTTGGAATCGGATCGCGACTATCGCACGCTTGGCGTGCCATTAAGCGTTATCCGGCGAAATATGCTTGAGCAGAGACAGCTGGCCTTGGCCATGCAGTCGGTCTACGCCACTGCGAAGTCGGCCTCCAACAACATCATCATGGGACATGTCCACGGCTTTGGATTGAATTTCGAATGTGCGCCTAACGAGTCATTCCTCGTCCATCCGACGGATGGTTTGATCGTTCACGCGAACCACTTTCAGAGTCCGGTAGCACTTGCAAAACTCAAGGATTGCGGCATTGCGAACATGCCCGACTCGCTCTATCGCGACACGCGTGTTCATGAACTGCTGCGCGACAAGGTCGGCTCGATTACGGTGGAGCACGTCAAGAAGGCGCTGTGGGATGATTTTGAATCTCCCTTCGCGGTTTGCCGCCCTCCGCGTAAGTCGATGTCGAACAACCTGACAGCTACGGTCGCGATGATCGTCATGCAGCCGGCAACCGGGACCCTGCAGGTCTCCATTCTGCCTGCTCTCAACACGTCCTTCTTCGATTACTCGCTGACGATGGACGTGCAGGCAATCAACCAAGATGGCCGCCACCAGGTGGAGGCGGCGTAAATCAGATCAGGCGACTGATACCGCCGACAAAAAAGGGGAATTAGGAATGAAAATGAGATCGTCGATCGCCATCGCGTCCCTTGCCGCTCTTCTGGCTGGGGGCGTCACGTCGCCAGGCATGGCGCTGGAGGGAACACTACGCATCCGCATGAACGCGGATATTCGCAGCACTGACCCCGGCTTCAATAGGGACGCCAACACCGACGCCGTCGTGGGCCACATCGTGGAAGGCCTAGTCGGATACAAGGATGATGCCAGCGTGGCGCCACTCCTTGCAAAAACAATCCACGTCTCCCAGGACGGGTTAACCTATACGTTCAAGCTCCGCGACAACGTCACCTTCAGCAATGGTGAGAAACTGACATCAAGTGACGTGTTATTTGCTTGGCAGCGCTATTCGGCGCCGGAGAATGGCTGGCGCTGCTTGCCTGATGTCACGGGCAAGGGGGTGGCGAAAGTCACAAGCGTCTCGGCGCCTGACGCCTCGACCATAGTGTTCACCTTGGACAAGCCTTCGGCGCTTTTCCTTACAACCCTGGCTCGGCCAGACTGCGGTCAAACGGGAATTTATCATCGGTCCTCAATTGGCCCCGACGGAAAATGGATAGCTCCGATTGGAACCGGCCCATTCACTTTGTCTGAATGGCGAACCGGCCAGTTTATCGAGCTCAAAGCCAATCCGTCCTACTCGCCGATCGAAGGACCAGTGAGCGGCTACGTTGGCAACAAACAACCCCGCGTGGAGACCGTCCGATTTGTGATCGTGCCTGACGACTCGGCCGCCAAGGCGGCGTTGTTCACGGGGGATCTTGACGTGATCCCCGACGTCGACAACACCGACGTCGCCGATCTGAAAGCAAATGAAACTTTGGACCTACAGGGCCGCCCCGGCATGGGGCTGACTGCTCTTCTGTTTCAAACCAAGGACCCGTTGCTGTCCGATGTTCGGATTCGCAAAGCCTTGATGCTTTCGCTGGATCTGCCTCAACTCGCCGACGTGGTGAGCGGAGGGCAAGCAAAGGCCAGCAGTTCGGTCATTCCTCAACCGAGCCCCTATTTCTCGAAGGCGCAGTCGCAGGTTCCGGCACGCGATATCGCCGCCGCCAAAGCTCTGCTTGCCGAAGCGGGGTATAACGGACAGCCGATCACGTGGTTGACCACGGAGTTCTATCCGCAACTGTTCTCGGCGGCGGTTTTGGTGCAGGCAATGGTCGCCGAGGCTGGCATCAACATTCAAATCGAGACACTTGATTGGGCGACTTTGCTCGATCGCTACACTGCTGGTCGGTATACGGCGATGTCTTTCCTCTATTCGGCCCGCTTGGATCCATCGCTGTCGTACGACATGGTGAGTGGAGATAAGTCAGCGCAGCCCAATAAGGTCTGGGACAACGCGCAGGGCCGCGAACTCATGGCGCAAGCAAGGGTGATCTCGGACCCTGCAAAACGACAGCCAATTTTTGATAGGCTTGAGGACATGATCCGGGCCGACGTCCCACTGGTTGTTCTTTATTCCGGCACACGGATCATCGCCGTTCGTAAAGGTGTTGAGGGTTTTGCCATCTGGCCCCTCGGTCTGCCACGCGCTTGGGGCGTCTCCGTGATTGAGGGAAAATAGCTCATGCCCCAACTCGCGAGCTATGTCGGAAGGCGTCTGTTATGGACGCTTCCAACACTTCTATTGGTTTCCATCATGGTCTTCGTGATGGTGCGATCGATACCCGGAGATCCGGTGCAGTTAATGCTTGGCGACCAAGCGACCTCCGACGAAGTGCAGCATCTTAAGGTCAGGCTTGGACTGGATAAGCCCGTTCCTGTCCAATTCACGATCTGGTTAAGGCAGGTTCTGCACGGTGATCTGGGCAAATCCATCACTAACGATCGTCCTGTTCTTAGCCTTATGTTGGACCGGTTTCAGGTCACCGCGGTGATCGTGTTCCTCGCCGTCGGATCCGCTACGCTTATCGCTATCCCATCGGGTCTACTTGCAGCCTGGAAGCAGAATGGCCGCGTGGACGTCATTGTTGTCGCGCTTGCCACATTGATGATGTCGGTACCCAGCTTTTGGCTCGGCTTGCTTCTGCTGCTCGTTTTCGGGCTGAAGCTCGGTTGGCTGCCTGTTGTTGGTTTCGTGCCGTTCACGGAGAATTTCTGGTCTGCCATCACCTACATCGTATTGCCTGTTGTGACGCTGGCGCTGATCGAGGTCGGAGTGCTGACGCGAATGGTGCGTGCCAGCGCCATCGAAGTGTTGCGTCTGGAATACGTTACTCACGCCCGCGCAAAAGGCCTGTCCGAATTCAGAGTTCTTATCCGGCACGTAATGCCAAATGCGTTTGCCCCGACCTGGACGATGATCGGGCTCATTCTCGGAGGACTTCTGGGTGGCGCGGCAGTGCTCGAGACAGTCTTCACTTTGCCAGGACTTGGTCGACTTCTGGTGGATGCGATTTTCGCGCGAGACTACCCGGTCATCCAAGGTTGCCTCCTCTTTACTGCGACGCTTTACGTGCTCGTCAATCTCATCGTTGATCTTTGCTATCCACTCTTCGACCCGCGGGTGACGGCATGAGAAGTATAACCGCTCCGAACTTTATCCTCGGGGGCGCTCTCGTAGCCGGGGTGGCCTGTATGGCCTTCACCGCTTTGATCTGGACGCCCTACAATCCGATGGTTGTTAATCTGCGCGCGCGCACTCAGGCGCCGTCCTTTCAGTACTGGTTGGGGACAGATGAATTCGGTCGCGATGTGTTTTCGCGACTGCTCTATGGTGCATCTCAAAGCTTAAGCGTGGCACTATTAACTGTACTTGTCGCCGTTATAGTCGGCTCGTTGCTCGGACTAATGTCGGGATATGTCCGGGGCTTCACCGACCGAGTTTTGATGGTGTTCAGCGACGCCGTTCTGGCGTTTCCCGGTACTCTCTTGGCGCTCGGCCTGATGGTCATCATGGGGCCGAATAGGTTCGGGATCATTTTGGCTTTGGGAGTTGCTTACACACCTTCGGTGCTTCGCATCGTGCGCGGGACGGTCTTGTCTGCGCGCGAAAGAGAATATGTCGAAGCGTCACGCGTGGTCGGTAACTCCGAGATTTACACGATGCTTCGCCATGTTCTTCCAAATTGCGTGGCTCCGATCGTCGTGCTTGCGACTTCGATGTTCGGCTGGGTCGTGCTGGCCGAAAGTGGATTGAGTTTCCTCGGTCTAGGTGTACCACCGCCGTCGCCGACATGGGGCAACATGCTATCCGCGGCACGTCCTCATATAGAGAGCGCGCCATGGCTCGGGATTGCCCCCGGCCTCTGCATTTCATTGACTTTGCTCGGTATTAACCTACTCGGCGACGCGTTGCGCGACCGATTGGACCCGAGGATGGAGCGTTGATCATGTCCACGAGAAAACAATTATTGTCGGTCCGGAATCTCGGGCTCAGCGTCGCACCGGGTGTCGACATTCTGAAGGACGTCTCATTTGACGTTAAGGCCGGCGAAATCGTTGCCTTGGTTGGGGAGAGCGGTAGCGGCAAGACGATGGCGGCCAAGGCCTGCCTGCAGCTACTGCCCGAGGGTATCCGCGCGTCAGCGGGACATATCCATTTTGACGGAAAGGACATCCTTTCCCTCAGCGGGAGCGAGATGAGAAAAATAAGGGGCGCGCAGATCGGAATGATTTTCCAGGAGCCGATGGTTTCGCTTAACCCAAACATGTCAATTGGAGATCAGCTGGCCGAAGGACTTATCCTGCACGAAAAAGTAAGTGTCGCCGAAGCTCGGAGCCGCGCGGTTGAGATGCTAAGACGGGTCCAGATCAAGGATCCGGAATCATGTCTAGCGGCATTCCCGCATCAATTCTCAGGCGGCATGAGACAGCGGATCATGATCGCGTCAGTAATGCTGCTCAAGCCGAAACTGGTTATCGCGGACGAACCGACCACCGCACTCGACACTCTCACTCAACGTGAGGTGCTTGACGTAATGGTTGACCTCACCCGCAGTCAAGGCACGGCGGTTCTTCTCATCACCCACAATCTGGGGCTGGTGGCGAAATACGCCCAACGGATGGTCGTACTTGAGCGTGGACGCCTGGTCGAAACCGGTCCGGTCGATCAAGTGCTTCGCCGGCCGAGTGAAAACTACACCAGGAGCTTGATCGAAGCATTACCGAAGCGTCATAAGCGCGGTCTAACCTTAAGCGGGACTGAGCCTTTGATCGAAGCCAGAGACCTTGCGGTCACGTTCGCGGGCCCGGGTAACATGTTCTCGCGATCTGAAATGAAAAAGGCTGTGAAGGGCGTTTCTCTGATGGTCCGTCCTGGCGAAGCTGTCGCGATCGTCGGTGGATCCGGATCTGGCAAAACTACCCTTGGTCGAGCACTAATCGGTTTGATCCCCCATTCCGAAGGTGAGGTGGCTTTCCGCGGCGTGTCGATGAAGAACGCAGATCGACGGCACCAGCGGGATTTTCGCCTGTCTTGCCAGCTCGTTTTTCAGGATCCCTATTCTTCGCTTAATCCTCGACAGAAAGTCTCAAGCATCGTTGCCGAACCTCTCCGGCACGAGCGGGGACTTACCCGTGCGCAGACTGAAAAACGGGTGCGTGATACTTTGGAAGAGGTAGGGTTAGGCAATCATGGGGATCGCTTCCCTCACGCCTTGTCGGGTGGTCAGCGTCAACGCGTGGCAATTGCTCGGGCGGTAATTCGTAATCCCGCGTTTGTGGTAGCCGACGAACCCGTCTCTGCGCTGGACATGACAATCCAGCGTCAAGTTTTGGATCTGTTTCGGCGGCTACAGGCGCGCCATGGATTCGCGTGCGTCTTCATTTCACACGATCTCGCGGCAGTTTCCAGCGTGGCCGATCGAATAGTTGTTATGAAGGATGGCCTCATCGTAGAAGAAGGTACTGTAGACGACATCCTGGATCGCCCTATGCATCCTTACACCAGAGCGCTCCTGGACGCCTCCCCGACTTTAGAAATCGCCGCCTAGGGAAGGCAAACGCACAATAGGCGGGCAGAACGCCGTCAAGAGGCCGTCTCGACCATGGGCGTCGAACCCCAGGTGTGCTGGGCAGATGCGTTCAAGCGATTTCCGCCGCAGGAAGCCGGCTGCCCCCTATCCGCGGCCGGAATTGAGAATTGTGAACCGATGAGTGGTCACTTAGCGAAGATTTCACAAACTAAAGAAGCCAGACTAGGCCGCCAGGCGGAAAATCTGCTGGTGTCCGAAGAAAGAGCGTGTCGTTCGATTGGTGAATGTGCACCCAGCCTGCGTCTCCAAGCGCTTGATCTGGGAAACCGCCACGCTCGAAATGGAGATGAAGGCTATGAGAAGTTCTTGAACATAGGCGCTTCCACGGCAATCAAGAAATTCGGGGGTCGAGCCTATTAAAAATCACCGATGTCAATTGACCCTGGTGTCTGCACAAGGATCAGCAGAAAAGCGTGAGACGCTGCATCGGAAAAGAGGCCGCGTTTTCGTCCGGTGTGATCTTCGCGAGCCGGCAGGTCGCTATTGTTCAGCGGCCTGCCGCCCCGGTACGCGCGAAAACCTCAAGCCATCAAAGAAACGCCTGCAACTCGTCCAACAGCAGTTTGGGCACCTCTTCAGCGAGAAAATGCCCACACGGCAGCGCGCGCCCGCGTACGTTTGTTGCTCGTCGCTGCCAAACATCGACTACGTCGAATGAGTTACCGACCACACCTCTCTCGCCCCAGAGAACCAGCAGCGGCTGCCCGAGACGTCGATCTGCGTCAGCCGCGTCATGTTCCAGATCGATACCGGCCGCCGCTCGGTAATCCTCGCAGGCTGAGTGTACGGCTTCAGGGTTGGAAAAAGCCGCGACATACTCAGCCAACACCTCGTCCGGAAACGAATCCGGTGTCTTACACCAGGCGTTCAGCGTCTTTTGGAGATAATAGCCGGGGTCGGAGTTGATCAATTTCTCCGGGAGATCGTACGGCTGAATCAAAAAGAACCAGTGATAGTACGCGGTAGCAAACGCTTTGTCTGTGGCCTGGTACATCGTATCAGTCGGAGCGATATCCAGTAGCACCAGCTTTTCAACCGCCTCAGGATGGTCGAGAGCCAATCTATGCGCTACCCGAGCACCGCGATCGTGAGCGACAACGCTAAACCGATCGAAGCCAAGCTCCCGCATGACCTCGAACTGATCCTGCGCCATAGCGCGTTTGGAGAAGTTGATATGCGCTTCACCACCTTCCGGCTTTTGAGATCTGCCGTACCCACGCAGATCGGTTGCCACGACCGTGAACCGTCTTGCCAATGCAGGTGCTATCTTGTGCCACATCACATGTGTCTGGGGATAACCGTGGAGCAGGAGTAGCGGTGGCCCGCTCCCGGCGACCCATGCCTGGATCGTGACTCCCGATGTTGGGACTGTCAGTTCTTCGAAGCCTTGCATTATTGGCACGAAAAATCTCTCAGCTTTTTCGGGCTCGCTCATATCCATCCTCGATGCTTGGCCTGTTCATCGGCGTGACCTGCCCTAAGGAAAGGTGCCGGCCACCCCCGCCCCTCGCAACATGGACCAGCGTCGCAAGTGGGTAGATGTGGCCGGCTCTCGGCGCCGCTAGATCCGGGCCAGATCGGGGCGTGACGGCGGCGCCGAGGAGATCACCCTATTCGACCTCTTCGCCCAGCTTTGCCAGAGCGGGAGTGAGTCGGGTTTTTTCTTTCGGCAAGGGGATAGCTTCGATCTGACTGCGGACCGAAAGCTCCCGCTTGGCTTTTTCGTTCGCCAGTTGGCGCACGCGATATGCCTCAACCCTTGACAGTGTGCTGACGTCAGCGCGCCCGTCAGTACCGATGTAACGCACAGGCGCATGGTTGCGAGGATCGTACGTCACCGACAGCACATCGGGTCGTGCATAATGTCCGGTCGGGTCGGCCCCGGCCTTTGCATACAGAATATTGCTGAGGTCGATCTCAGCGTAGAGAATGCCCTCCTCGTCTTCCGCAAGCGGCTTTGCAAGCTCTGCGCCGTCGGGTCCGTAGATTCGTGCCCAGCCCCCACCGATCGGTAGGAGAGCACGCTGTTCATCCGTCTCGCAGAAGAATTCGATCGCACTTTTTCCAACGACTTGCGTCGAGCCAAGCACAAACGTCTGCCCCTCAATCGCATAGGACCTTGTCACCGTGGCGCTCGCCTCGACGCTCAATTGAAAGATGTCAGGCTGGAATGCGAACATGGCGGGCCATGAAGCAATGTGCACTTGCTCTCCCAGACTATACATCATGTACTTGCTTAGCGGCTGGAAATGCTCCCAGCAGTTAAGTGCGCCAACACGTGCGAAGGAAAAATCGTGGGTGAGAAAATCGGTTCCGTTGCCCTCACCGTAGATTGTACGCTCGACATGCGTCGGTTTCAGTTTACGGCGATTGGCAACGATATCGCCGTTTTCATCAATAAAGACCTGGCTCAGATAGCGGCTGCCACCATCTCGCTCGGAATAGCCCATGATGATGGAGATCTTGTTGCGGCGGGCAGCGAGCTGGAGGCGCTGCATTCGCTCATCACCAAGTTCGAGCGAATTTTCGTGATACTTCTGCAGGAACTTGAAGCCCCATTTTTGGTCCCCAATCCATGCCCAATACGGATATCCTGGGATGAACACTTCGGGGAACGCGATGATGTTCGCATCGTTGCGTGCCGCCTCTTCGATCAGCGCGATGGACTTGTCGATCGTTGCGTCGGCATCGAGCCATACTGGCTCCGCCTGAACGGTCGCAGCGCGAAACTTTCCTGTATATGAGATTGTCATTATTTCCTCCTCAGGGCGATTCAATCAGGTTCGTCGTTTAAAAATTCCGCCCATGACGAGCGGTGAGCCTTCCTACCTCCAATCGGTTGTTACGTTTTTCCGGGCCCCACCGATCCAACAGTCGGGGTCCCGAATAGCCCTGCGCAAGAACGGAAACCGCCGATACTGAAGCCGCGCTTAGCTCCTTCGCAGCCCTTGCCTAAACAGAACGTGAATAATAATATGCAATTCATCGCGAATGATGAAGACCCAACTCGCGAAGAGTTGCTTCTCATTATTCACAATTTGTGATGAATGGAGAGCGACATGCTTAACCTGACACTCCTGCGGACATTCCTGGAAATCGTGGAGAATTCCAGTTTCGCGGTTGCCGCTGACGTCCTGTCGCTGACGCCTTCAGCGGTAAGCGGTCATGTGCGTAGGCTCGAAGAACTCGTTGGAAAGCCGTTGCTCGCACGCACGACACGAACCGTTCGACCGACACCAGAAGGAGAAGTGCTCTATAGTTATACGCGCGAGCTTCTACGATTGGAGCAGGAGGCTCGAGCGAAGATAACCGGCAAATACAAGGCCGCGCGCTTGCGCGTGGGCGCATCCGAGGATTTTGCCAGCACGTGGCTACCTCACGTTTTGCGCGCTTTTCGAAGTTCCAACCCTGGGCTGGCGCTTGAGCTGAAAGTCGGCATGACTGTTAAGTTGTTGAATGACTATTCTCAGCGACGACTGGATATCGTGATCGGCAAGCAGTGGCGCCCAATTGAGGGGGGCGAGTTGCTATGGCAGGAAAATGTCGTGTGGGCTGGATGCGATGACTTTGATATCGCAGAGTCCGATCTGGTGCCCCTCGTCGCGTTTCCAAAACCCTGTGTGCTAAGAGAGTCGGCCACAGAAGCTCTGGCGGACGTAGGCCGTGGCGCCCGATTGGTCTTTGAAAGTCCCAGCTTCGCCGGGTGTCTCAGCGCGGCGCTCGCCGGGTTCGGCCTTACGCCGATAGCTCGAAGTCAACTCAAGCCGGGCTTAAAGGTTTTTGGTGAGGCGCATGGTTTGCCAACTATCCCAAACATGCAGTATCTCTGCTTTTACGATACCCAAAACACGCTCGCCCGGGATTTGATCGCGGCCGTTCGAGAAACGGGCGTCAGAACTCGTTTCGCCTATGATCCGCCATTCGCGTGACCTGTCATCTGCAGATAAACATCGCGCCTGCCATTTTCGACGCGCGCCGCCCAGGGACCGCACATACTACAGCGCTCGAATGGAACTGGAACGGAAAGTCGACGCCTTTGGGCGAGCGTCTCCGGCCGAGCCAAAGGTTGGTGTTGAACCGATCGCACACCTGGAAGAAGAATGATTGCCGGTTCTGACCTCAGGTCGGGAGCAAGCTAATACGGCGAACGGCAGAATGCCTACAGCACATCGAGTACCTCGGTTCAACCAAAGAGGCGCCGCGACAGCAATTCCGGTTTTAGTGAAAAGGAAGAACATGGACCGTATAGATGCGATGAGAGTATTTGTTTGCACTCTTGACGAGGGCAGCCTCGCTGCGGCTGGGCGCAAATTGAATCGCTCCCCGGCCGCGGTGACAAGGGCCATCAGCTTTCTTGAAGCACACGTAGGCGTCCAGTTGCTTCATCGCACGACCAGAACTATCCGACTAAGCGAAGCGGGAGAAAGATATGCGTCGGCCTGCCGCCGGGTGCTTGTCGACCTTGACGAGGCGGACCTCCTGGCCGCCGGTGAAACGAAGACGCCTAGGGGAACGCTGACGGTGACCGCCCCGCTGGTGAGCGGTGTTTCGATCCTGCGGCCTATACTTGATGCCTATCTCCGTGAACATCCGGAGGTCAATGTAAAGCTCCTGCTCCTGGATCGCACTGTCAGCCTGGTCGATGAAGGAATAGATCTAGGGCTTCGCATCGCACACTTGTCGGACTCGAACATGATTGGAATTCGGGTAGGAGAAGTGCGGCGCGTGTTGTGCGCAGCCCCTTCCTATCTCAATAGCGCTGCCGCAATCGACTCCCCATCTGATCTTACCGATCACCACTGCATCGCTCTTGCCCAGTTCGGCCAAGAGAGTTGGACGTTTCCTTCCCGAGACACCGGCGGTGCTCAGCGCCTGGTGCACATAAAGCCAAGACTGACGATTAATGGCGTGGCAGGCGTTGTCGCCTCCGCAATTGAGGGCAACGGGATAACGCGAGTACTCTCTTATCAGATCGCTGAATACGTAAAGAGCGGCGAACTAGAGATTGTTCTTCCCACGGACGAACCACCACCACTTCCCGTACACATCGTCGCCCCGGAAGGTCGCTTATCGGTACCGAAGGTTAGAGCTTTCGTCGATTTCGCCGTACCGAGGCTTCGAAAGGATTTCGCCGATCGACTACGCGCGTGCGCGGGAACCTAAACGACGAACACCGAGCCTCAGCGTCCGTCGCGCTTACACCGCCGGACTCGAGACTCGGAAGCGCAGGAAAAAGATCGCCCACAACCGTGGGCGACAAGTTAGCTCAGCTTACCTTTGCGTTGTTAAAGTGTACGCTCAAGAAAATCCTGGATAAGCGGAATGATTTCGTCCGCGCGGTCTTCCAGCGCGAAGTGTCCGCTGTCAATCAGATGGAGCTCAGCCTTGGGGATGTCCCGCTTGAATGCCTCAGCACCCGGGGCGGGAAAGATGGAGTCGTTCTTGCCCCAGACGATAAGCGTCGGCGGTTGACGATCGCGGAAGAACTGCTGGAACTGCGGATAGAGAGCAACGTTGTTGCGGTAGTCGAAGAAGAGGTCAAGTTGAATTTCGATATTGCCCGGGCGGTCCAGGAACTGCTGATCGTAGAGCCAATTTGCCGGGTCGACGCGTGTCTGATCGCGAACCCCATCAAGGTACTGGAACTTTGTGACATCCAGGGACATGAGCGGACGCAGAGCATCGCGCGTCTCTTGCGAATTGTTTGCCCAGTAGGCCTTGAGCTGATCCCAAAATGGTGAGAGTCCCTCCTCGTAAGCGTTACCATTTTGAACGATCATGCCAGTGATCCGCTCCGGATGGCGAAGGGCAAGGCGGAAGCCCGTCGGAGCGCCGTAGTCCATGACGTAGATCGTATAGGAGTTGATCCCGAGCTTCGTGACGAAATTATCGACGATTTCAGCATAGCGTTCGAAGCTATAGGCGAAGTCTTCCCTGCTGGGCATCGAGCTCAGGCCAAACCCCGGATAGTCGGGAGCCACAACATGGTAGCGGTCGGCTAGCACCGGGATGAGGTTACGGAACATGTGCGAGGAAGTCGGGAACCCGTGAAGCAACAGTACCGTTGGCGCATCAGTTCGACCAGCTTCGCGATAAAAGATCTCCAGGCCATCGATTTCAATAGTCCTGTGATGAATGGTCGGAAAGGTGTACTTAGCGGTCGTCATTTCGGTCTCCTGTCATTGACTTTCAGAGCTTCGATTGGCTGGTGGTTACATAAAATACTTCGCATTCTGACAGTATTGCCTTTGTGCGAAAATCAGCCTTACAAGTCCTGGAACAATCCAATGCGGTCTTTCGTGTCGCTTGACAGTTTTAGACACTGGCAGTTGCGGAGATTACTATCAGTAATTACTTCACAACCGCCCATTTTTACCTACCGCCGGTTGATCGAAATCTCGCGCAACGGTGGCATTTCATAGGGAACCTCCGCAGGCACGATAGCGCGATTATCATAGGCGCAGCTACCTCCTCGATTTTGAGGTCAGCTGGAAGACCGATGGGCAGATACCCGTGGATGTGCGCCTATGTCTTCGCTGACCGTTCGAAGCTGTCCTAGCTTCGCAGAGAGAATTCTAGGTTCTGCGATCACAGGTAACGAATTTCCATTCGATGGAAGTGCCTATTCTCCCGCTTACAGGGAGGCTCTCCTCCGCCCGACGAGCGTTAATCTACCGACGAATGTGCCTTACCTGAAGGAGGTGAGGCCATGCCCTCCGCAGCGCCACTTGCTGCGTAACCAACCATTGAGGCTTACAATGAGAAATCACGAGGCTGCCCAATCCACCCAACCAATTTACCGAGTTGGTCGCATCGCGAGCTATTTTGCCACCCTTTTCATAGCGAGCGCTATCGTGACGGCGGCGCCAGCTTTGGCCGGCGTCAAGGGCGCAACGCACGGAGGCAAAAGTGCAGCTGCCAACGAAGCCAAGCGATCGCAGTCCATTCATAAGGAAGTTTTCCTGGAGCGTAAAACACCCGCCTACTGGCGTGTGACCCTTCACAATCCCCCCTTCAACATCTTCGGCCCCGAGACAATCCCCCAACTCAACGAGGTCATCACAGCGATCGAGACTGACCCCGATGTTAAAGTCGTTGTATTCGACAGCGACGTCCCGGGCTTCTTTCTGACGCACTATGATTTCGTTCCGCCGCTGGCTCAATCGACAAGCCTCCAATCAGGAACCACCGGCTTGCATCCCCTGCCCGACATGCTCGTTCGCCTCAGCCGCGCGCCGGTAGTCTCAATCACGGAAATTCGGGGCCGTGCGACCGGGGTTGGCAGCGAATTGGCACTTGCAAGCGACATGCGTTTTGCCAGCAGAGAAAAAGCTGTCTTGTCGCAATGGGAGGTCGGAGCCGCACTCGTTCCTGGCGGTGGACCGATGGCGAGGCTTCCGAGGTTGATTGGGCGAGGACGGGCGCTTGAAGTGCTCCTCGGAGCTGACGACGTTAATGGGGAACTCGCTGAACGCTACGGCTACGTCAACCGTTCCCTTCCTGATGAGGAGCTCAACGGATTTGTCGATGCGCTCGCCACCCGGATCGCTACGTTTGACAAGCAGGCCATTGCCGATACGAAGAGGTTGGTAGACTTTTCAAGCCTGCCCTCGGATGCGGAAATCGGTGCGGGTTGGGATGCGTTTGTAACGTCCGTGCAACGTCCGCAAGCCCAGACGAAGATCAAGCGCTTGATGGAACTCGGACTGCAGACGAACGCTGACGTCGAAACCAGACTGGGCGACTACACGGCAACCCTCGGCCACTGAGTTCATGGGAGATTAAACGGAGGTCAGGCGCTTCGATTGAAAACCGTACTAGGCATGGGACTGACCGCGGGTTCGCGCTCGATCCCATGCCGACATATGTGTCAACCGGCCTCTTGGCACAGACGTCGTCGTTTCAAGACGTCGCCGCCAGCCAGATAAGGCCCTCGTATGCGCGGCGGCAATCAAGGTGAGATTCGTATTGTCTCAACCTGATCGTCGCGCAATACCGTCGTACGCATTTTCGCGAACACCGAACAACGCGATCATAGACAGTCAACCTTGCTCTGTCGCCATGACCTTGTTGGCGACTCGCTGGCTATCCGATAGGCCAACTACGAGAATTGCGGCGATCAGGGCTAACCCGGTCGAAATGGGCCAAAGCAAACTGTAGTCGCCGCTCCAATCGTACAAAGCTCCCCCGGTCCACGCGCCTGCTGCCGCGCCAATCGCATGTCCCGCTGACAAGATGCCCATTGATAGACCCAACACCTCCGTACCCATGCGGCTGGCAAGGTAACTCGAGGTTACAGGCACGGTTGAATAATCGAACAGGCCGAAGAGGACCGCGAAGACGATAAGCAGCGGATAGTTGTCCGCAACAAAGATCAAAAGTATGAAGGCCAACGCCCGAGCGATGTAAATAAATGCGAGTAGCGCCGGTCTGTGGCATCGGTCGGACAACCATCCTGCCGCAATCATACCGACAAGGTTAAGCGCTGAAAGGACCCCGTAGGAGGTGGCGCTTGGCAATGCTCCATAACCACAGAGCGTGGCATAGGGCATGAGATGCGTTTCAATGACGCCGCTCGTGGTAAAGCCGCAGATCGTGTAGCTCCAAAGCATAGCGTGGAACGCAGGGCTTTTAGCCAGCGCGCTCAGACCGTGGCGCTCGGAGTGCCTGTCGCCCCGGGCGACTAGGACCGGCGCGGTGTGCCCGGCTTGCCTACCCAAGGAGATCCATGTCACGGGAATAAGCAGGAGACACGCCGCTCCGAGCAACATAAAGGCGCTCCGCCATTCGCCGGTTTGCATCATAATCGCGAGCACCGGCATGAGAAAGAGTTGCCCTGCGGTTGAACCTGCCGTCCCGATGCCGATTGCGAGCCCTCGATTTTGAACGGCACGTTGGGCGATCGCCGCCGCGACGGTGTGCTGGGCAATCACCCCGAAGCCAATCGCACCGACACCGGCGAAGCCTACCGGCAACAACCACGCAGCCACCTCCGTGTGAGCAACCGCCGCCATAATCACGCCCAAACCAATGGCACCCAGTCCAAAGACTAAAAGCGTGCGAGGGCCGCGTCTGTCAGCCAGCCGACCGGCGAAGGGGGCGACCACCGCCATGACAAGGAGAGCGCTTGCGGCGATGCTGGAAATGAAGCTCCGCGACCAGCCGAACTCGGTCTGCCACAAGGGCATGGCGAGCGACAGCGACCCTCGCACCGTGTAGGCCAGCGCCAAGGTGACAAAACCGATAGCGACTGCGCTCCAGGTGCTAAAGTCGGCTGGCGATGAGCGCCTGCTGCTCATGAATATCTCCTGGTTTCAACATTGGGGGTCCGGCTGCAAGTGCATCCCAGGGGATTTTTCGCGTGAGCCTTTCCCGACGCCATTGGAGAAATTTCCTCTCGAGCGGCGATCGCGTCCTCGCTCGAAGCACACCGGCACTATTGATAGTGGAAGACGTTTACTCGCATTCCATACGCACTTGAATTGCCACCGCGCGGTACACAGTTCTTCGTGTCGCGGTACAATCGGATTGACGGAGGTTGCGTTATTTGCGTTAGCGAAGGGAGACCCTTCGGGTCGGCTCGATGTATGAGCGCTGCAGCCCGGATGCCGGCCTCGGAACGAGACATTATGACTTTTTGAGCGCCTTCAGAAAAGCAAACCCGCAGGGACCACCCGCATGTTGATGATGTCTGCGCCGAAAAAAGGCGCCAGAAGGCACTTCGATGGCTTGAAGTCGACCAGTTCTACCGAGCAGCTGAATCCGATAAACTTGGAGCCCACGTGGACTCCTGCCCGAACCGCTCGATGACCGAAGCCACAAATGCCCCTACCGCCGGCGTGACCTGACGGTGGCTCGGAAAAACCACACACATCATCTGATCGCGGCGCCTGTACCGCGGCAACACGGGTGCGAGCCTCCCTGCCGCCACGTCAGCGTTGGCGATTGCGCCGGGCAGCAAGGCAATGCCGAGGCCAGCGACGGCAGCCAGATGAAGGGCCCGAGTTGTAGTGGCAGCAAAAGGCCCTGCGACCTCCACCTGTTCCTCAGTGTTATCCGCACCCTGGAGCCGCCAAACGGCGCGGCCGGACGAATATGGCATCGTCAAGCAACGATGATCAACGAGATCTTTCAGGTTGCTGGGAACACCGTGGCGGCTGAGATAATCGGGGCTTGCAAACAGGCCCATAGATGCGATCGGCATCTGGTGGGCAATGTAGCCGGATCCCCCCGAGGCTCCACCACGAAACGCGACATCGATGCGATCTGCAATCAGGTCCGCCATCGCGTCGCTAAGCAGGAACTCGAACCGGACCGCCGGATACTTATCAAGAAACGCAGACACGAGTTGCGGAGTGAAGAAGTCCAGGAAATCTGCCGGGGCGGCAACACGCACAAGACCGCTCGGCACCTTGCTTCCTGCGGTAAGATCCTGGCTTGCCTGTCGTAACCCATCGATTGAGGCTGCGCAGCGATCGTGAAACTCCCGGCCCGCGTCCGTGAGCGTCAGCTTGCGGGTCGTTCGTTGCAGCAAACGTGCGCCGAGCTGCTCCTCCAGTCCCTGAATGCGGCGGCTGACCGTGTTGGGCGGCATACCGAGCCTTCGACCAACCTCAGAGAAGCTGCCGCAGCGAATGACCTGCACGAACAGGGCAATGTCGTTGAAATCAACCATGGCGATTTATTACTTCGTTTTTTGGACAGCTACAATCTGACCTTCCCATCTAATGGAAGAATTAGATCTGCGCTATCTCGAGTAGGCAAGCCAAGAGATCGCGCTGTGGTCAACATATCTTTCTTCCTCGTTGGGCGTTCTGCTCTCGCCCCTATGCCCCCGGAGTCGGAATTGCTCAGTGCCCGTGGGATCGGTCCTCAGGGCGCTGGTCTATTCGCTGCCTTACGGCGGTCACCACAACGTCGCCGGGTGTCGTAGCGCTGAGCCATGTCCAGCTCTCGCGACCGTGCCATCACGAACGATGAAATGACGGCTACCTTGAAAACACCCCCAGCACCGGATCTCTGCCCTTGTCAGTCCCTATCAGAAAATTGGAAAAATCATGAACAATCAGCCCAAGCCACGTATCGGTATTATCCTCGGCTCCACGCGCGAGAGCCGCTTCGCAGACAAACCTGCCAATTGGATCAGCGACCTCGCCAGTAAACACGGCGGTGCCACTTTCGAACTGATTGATCTACGGGAGTATCCGCTCCCGTTCTTCGAAGAGCAGATGTCGTTACTCTATGCGCCGGCGTCAAATCCCATCGCACAGCGCTGGGCGGCCAAACTCGCTACTCTCGACGGTTTCATCGTTGTGACGCCAGAGTACAACCATGGTGCTAGCGCAGTGCTCAAGAACGCGCTCGACTACGCCTACAAGGAGTTCAACCGCAAGCCGATCGCATTCGTAGGCTATGGCGGCGTCGGTGCGGCCCGCTCGATCGAACATCTGCGGATGGTTGCCGTGGAGCTTCAGATGGCACCTATTCGCTTCGCCGTGCATATCGGCATGGTCGAGTTCCTCGGCATCTGGCAACAGGGTAAGACGTTTGACGATTTTCCGCATCTAGGGGAATCGGCGCATGCCATGTTGGAGGACATCTTGTGGTGGACCCATACGCTGAAGACAGCGCGGGAAACCCAAGGTTGACATGGTGAAGAACAGCGGCGGACTGCTGGCCACGCACCGCCGCCATCTTCCTCTCCGCCACTCAAGTCGAGGCAATAAGAGATTGGTTTCAGGCAACGAGAGTTGATTTCGCGCGGCACTGAAAAACTTTTCACACCGGAAGATTGTCCGCTTGACGAACAGCGTGGATGCTCCATATGGGATTGTACCGATCGTAACACAATTTAACGATCGGTACATAAGTTTCGGAGTTCTACATCATGACGGAACAGCGACTACCCTTGCCGCCCTTCACTCGCGAAACCGCAGCGGCGAAGATCCGTGCTGCCGAAGATGGATGGAACAGTTGCGATCCACGCCGCGTGTCCCTTGCCTATACCGTGGACAGCTACTGGCGCAACCGCGCCGAGTTTATCCAGGGACGCGAGCAGATCGTGGCTTTCCTCACAAGGAAGTGGCGAAAGGAACTCGAATATCGGCTGATCAAGGAGCTGTGGGCTCATGATGGCGACCGTATTGCCGTCCGTTTCGCCTACGAACATCGTGACGACTCCGGCAACTGGTACCGCGCCTATGGCAATGAGAACTGGGAGTTTGACGAGCACGGTCTAATGCGTCGCCGCTACGCATGCATCAACGATATGCCGATCAAGGAAACCGAACGCAAGTTCTTCTGGGATAGATCCGGACCACGGCCCGCCGACCACCCGAGCCTTTCTGAACTTGGGCTGTAAACAAATGCCCAAAATGGTTGCGGAGCGCTCAGACGTAATCCCGGCCCTGGCCGAGATTTTTCGCGAATATGGCTTCGAGGGCGCGAGTATCTCGATTATCAACAAAAAGACCGGCCTGGGAAAAGGCAGCCTCTATCACTTCTTCCCGGGCGGGAAAGAAGAAATGGCGGCGGCGGTGCTCCGCGAAATCGACGAGTGGTTTGGAAAGCAAGTGTTCCAACCGCTCAGGAGCGCGGGCGATGCGCGCTCCGCCGTCATTGGGATGTGCGGGTCGATAGCCGCCTATTTCCGCTCTGGCCGACGCGTCTGCCTTGTTGGCGCTTTCGCACTCGACAATGCCCGGGACCGATTCAGCAAACTCGTCATGGACTATTTTTCTGAATGGCGTGCCGCGCTCGCCTCCGCTCTCAGGAGGAGCGGATGCCCCGAAACTGAAGCGCTTGCGCTATCCGAGGAGACAGTCATCGCCATTCAGGGAGCGCTGGTTCTCGCTAGGGCTCTTGATGAACCGGCGTTATTCGAACGAGCCGTCAAGCGCGTTCAGACAAGACTTCTTGCCGCTATCGCTGGATCCGGCCAACACGAAAAAGTCTGACCAGCCTGCGGACAACAGAAGGTCAAAGGAAACAGCGTCCACCCCCATCGCTCACGATTGACGTGGCCAATATTTCCTGAACCGCGCGTCCACGCAAACTTAGCCTCCGCTAGCGTCCGTGGAATAATCTAGACCCATCGCGAGCAGTAGCCCATTCCAACCTGCAGGTGATTAAGCTCCCCCTCAACAGGTTGAACACGGCTGCCCGCCAGCGCCATACATCGCTGATCTGACAAACTGGCGGCGCTACTGTCCGGTAAACCGTCAGCTATCCAAGTGGCGTGCGCAGCCTCTACAACGCTTCAGATCGCGAGACGCAGCTTACCTCCCGTCATCTCGCTGGGCGCGGCACAACAAATGAGCGCCTGACCGTCCGCGACAGGAAACGAGGGAGCGGATAGATAGCTCACGTTTCCTTCCAGTACGGACGTACTGCATGCCCCACAGCTTCCACTCCTACACCCGAATTCAAGATCAAAGCCCGCAAGTTCTGCCAGTTCCAAAAGCGATCCGCTCTCAGGACTCCATGTCAATTGCTTGCCCGATCGCGAAAACACAACGTTCACATCGGACGTGGCGACTGGGTTTTGGGCGGCCTCAGCGGTCATCTCCCGGCGGAGCGAAGATGGACCGAAAGCTTCGGAATGAATGCGGGCATCAGAAACGCCGAGCGAACGAAGCCCGTCATACATGGATTGCATAAAAGGACCAGGTCCGCACAGATAGAACTCGTAAAGGTCGACCGGCAAGGTCGATCGGAGAAGATCGATACTAATCCTACCCTCCACCGTATAATCCACTTCCGCGATCGCGTCGCCTGGGGAACTGAGCACCTGGATTACATGCAACCGACCCTCAGCCTCGGCCATTAGTGACGCGATCTCCGTAGCGAAAGCCCTCTCCCGCTTCGTTCTCGCCGCCTGGAAAAGCCAGACGGATCGCATGCGTCTTGTCCTCTTGGCCTCGTGCATCAAGTGTCGGATCATGGATACCATCGGCGTGACACCGACACCGGCCGCAAGCATGACTACGGGACACTCTTGCGAGGCGTCGATCGTGAACGCGCCTGAAGGCGTTCTCGCTTCGACTAAGGCACCGACCGGGAGTTCATGCAGATGAGACGAAACAAGCCCCGCCTTGTTGACGCTGATCCGATAGTACCCATCGGAGGGCGCGACGGACAGCGTGTACCGCCGGACATGGGCGTGTCCGTCTACGGTCACTCGCAGCGGCAAGTGTTGGCCGGGATCGAAGGATGCCACCCCGCTGCCATCCGCTGGCTCAAGGAGCAGCGACCGGATCGTCTCGCTTTCGGCGCTCACTTCGGCCACGCGAAATGGTCGCCAATCGGGAAGGGCAGCGGCACGGAGCCTCTCCGCAGCCCCGTTCCAGTCGCCGGTAAGCATCGTGTTGGGCGACCATCCCTTCTCATCGAATTTCCAGGACATCGGAAGACCCGACGGACGGAACACAACACGCTCGGGCCTGAACCTCCACAACCGTTCAGCACCCTGGAATGCTGAGATCTCGGGAGATGTCAGAACCACCTGCGTTCGCCCGGTCATTTGAAGCATATCGCCAGTAGCGAAATCAACGAACAGCAAGCCGGCTCGCGGATTCAACAGGAAATTGCCGAGTGTGTTGAAGAACAGATTGCCGGAAAAATCCGGCACGGTCAGAACGCCATCATCTCCAACACGGACAAACCCAGTCTTGCCCCCACGATGAGACACATCTATCTGTCTATCGCCGTCCTTCAGATCAACGTATGAGGCTACAAAGAATGTGTCCGCAGCCGCGATGATGGCTCTTGCCCGCTCAGTAAGCTCATGGCTGTGAACTGGTGGCTCGGACGCAGGCAAATTTGGATCCCGCGTAAATTCGTGCGTTCTATTCTGGATGTATTGCGGGCAGTTACCGAAGCTTTGACGCACTTCAATCGCGAACCTATCCGGCCCCAATCTGCGAACGCGACCGTTCAAGCGATTGCGCCTTCGCGTCTCAAGCTGAATTCCGAGCATCGCGACAGCGTTGCCGTCTTCAAAGCCGATGTCAGCGGGATCGGCGCTTTCCCGCGCAAGTTTGATCTCGAGAATCTCCGTAGTTGGTGAAGTAATGAAACCACGGCCACCCGCGCGGATCGTGGCCCAGGGGTCACCACCGGCATCCACAACACCGAAAACCGTAAAGGGCAACGCCGTAAAGAACTCTCGATGCTGATCCGGCATGTAGGTACGGACATAGTTCCGTCCAGGCCAGTCCATGCTCTCGACCACACCCATACTTTCCTGCATCGCAAGCTCTCCCGGATGCCAAGGAGAATCGGAGGGAGTTTGCCGTATGTCCGCCATTGCAACGTCCTATCGTGCCGAGAAATTGGGACATCACGGCTGAATCGAGCCGAATGCCATGTCAAACGGCTAAGCCGCCTCGGTCCTCGCAACGGCCACGCAACAAGGGCCGAGTGATTTCCGCAGTTGGCTGTTCTACTTCTCCTCGTTTTCGCGCAGTAGGCTATCAATCTGAAAAACGCTCTATCGCAATTCGAAAGAGTGGGCGGAACAGCCGATGATCTTTACTTCGTGACTTTCTCCACGAAAACCTGTCACGAATTTAGCCCTGGGGCGCTGGCCCCAATGTGGTTTAGGACCTCGGCGAACGCCGCCAAGTGGTCGTGCCGTTAGTCAGCCGAGCCTAGCGCGCAACTCGGCGTTTTCCGCTTCGAGTTGAGCCAGACGCTCGCGTAAAGGATGGACGGCCTTCATGACGTCGTCTTGAGTAAACCGGGGAACGATGTGCTGTTGACAGTTCCAGTCAAAGGCCTCAAGCCGCACACGAAAGATGCGCTCGGGTTTGGCCCTGTAAAGACCGTCTATGACCGCATCGGTCAGCGACGGATCATCACCCAGTCCCAGCTTCTCCACATAGGCATAGATTTTGAGGCGTGCCTGTCTTGGATAATCCATCAGGAAGAGGCAAGCGCGGTCGTTAGCAGCAAAATTCCCAGTACTGATATACTGGCGGTTGCCGCGATAATCTGCGAAAGCCAAGGTCTTGTCGTCAATCACCTTGAGAAAACCACGCGGGCCGCCGCGGTGCTGGACATAGGGCCAGCCTGTCTCGGACGTCGAAGCGATGTAGAAGCTGTCGCGCTCAGCGATAAACCCCCTTTCGCTCTCGGTGTATCGGTCGAATTTGCGATTCCCTTTGAAGTCCGACCATATCTCGTCGGAGCCCATTTCGGCCTGCGCCGCCCGAACGCTTGGCGTCAAGGCGATATCCATAAATCCAAACGGCATGGCCGCGCTCCAGCGATCAACTGCGATACCGACAGAATTAGGCATTTCGATTTGCGGGATAATCAGTTATTTTTGGTTATGACCTAACCAAAAAATGGTAAAGTGGATGGATCGTTTCGGTGCCATGTCGATGTTTATCAACGTCAACGATAGCGGCAGCTTTTCGGCTGCGGCGCGGCGGCTTGGCATGCCGCTGACAACAGTTGCGCGAAGAATTTCCGACCTTGAAGCGGCATTGGGCGCAAAACTTCTGGTGCGCACCACGCGCAGGCTCAGCCTGACAGATGCGGGGGTGACATACCTCGCGGCAGCGCGGCGCATTATTGAGCAGGTGGATGAGGCCGAGCGCGAAGTCGCGGGCGAATTCACTGCGCCGAAGGGCGAGCTAGTGATTACCGCGCCCATCCAGTTCGGCCAACTTCACGTCTTGCCGATAGTCGTGGAATTTCTCAGTCTGTTTCCCGACATCGATATCCGCTTGCTGCTGCTCGACCGAAATGTGCAACTTGTCGAGGATCAGGTGGACATGGCGGTGCGTATTGGCAGACTTCCAGATAGCGCGATGATTTCGACGGCAGTGGGTACAATGCGTACGGTCATGTGCGCCAGCCCGGAGCTACTGTCCGTCCACGGCACGCCCAAGACGGCGCAAGAGCTGCGGAAAATGCCATGCGTCGCCTTTGATGGACCCGGCCTCCTTTCCGACTGGCGCTTTACCGACCCGCGCACGAGAATGCCAGTCTTAGTGTCGATTACACCGCGCCTCTCGGTCACGACTGTCGAGGCGGCGGTCCGCGCGGCCCTTTGCCATGTCGGCGTTACGCGGCTATTGCAATATCAGGCGGCAGAAGCCGTAAACTCCGGGCGCCTGCAAATTATACTCGAGCCGTTCGAACCAGAGCCGGCACCGGTAAACGTCGTTCATGCGGCGCGAGGCCAAATACCGTTGAAGATGCGCAGCTTTCTCGACTTCGCTGTGCCCCATCTAAGGCGCCGCCTGCTTGAGCTCTCGGATGCAAAGAGTGAAAGCTAATCACTAAACGCCGCAAATGGAGGCAATTCCACCGGTTGGAACTCCTGCAACCAGATCTCAAACGTTCTTTTCCCCGCTCCTCGGGGATCTACAGCGTCATGAAGACGATACCGTCCGTCTATCTGCGCGCAGCCGCCTCGCTCGGTGCCCCGCCGCTCTCCGCCTTCTTGCGCGTCTACCTGCCGATGAGCATGCCAAGCGTCAGCGCCGGCGGCCTGCTCGTTTTCATCCTGGCGCTTGGCGACTACATCACCCCTGCGGTCGTCGGCGGCCCGCGTGACCAGATGGTCAGCTACTTCATCGCCTACTATGCCAACCAGGTGACCAACTGGGGCATGGCCGCAGCGCTGAGCGCCATCCTACTCATCGCCGTCCTGATCCTCTACGCAATCTACAACCGCCTGATCGGCATCGACCGACTGAGGATTGGCTGATGAGTACGACACATTCTTTCAATCGCCTCGTCACGATCGGTCTCTGGATCGCCGGCGGCGGCACAGCGCTTTTCCTGATGGCGCCGATCCTTGCAATCGTGCCGCTGTCCTTCAATGCAGAGCCATTCTTCACCTATCCGATGCCCGGCCTGTCGCTTCGCTGGTATGGGGAGTTCTTCTCCTCCGATGTCTGGCAGCTGGCGCTCGGCAACAGCATCATCGTCGCGATCTTCGCGACACTGCTTTCGACCGTGCTCGGAACGCTGGCCGCGATCGGCCTCAGCCAGGCCGACTGCCCGGCCCGCGCAACGCTGACTGCGATCCTGATTTCGCGGATGATCGTGCCGGTAGTCGTTGCCGCCGTCGGCATCTACTATGCCTTCGCCGCCGTCGGTCTGCTGAACTCCCTGACGGGCCTGGTGCTTGCCCATACGGTACTGGGTGCCCCCTTCGTCGTCGTCACCGTCACCGCCGCTTCTTCGACCACAATCTCATGCGCGTCGCCTCAAGCCCCGGCGCCACGCCGGTCGAAGCGATCTTGCGCATCATGCTGCCGCTGATCGCCCCCGGCGTTGCCTCCGGCGCCCTCTTCGTCTTCGTCACCTCCTTCGACGAGGTGGTCGTCGCTCTCTTCATCGCGGGCTCCGAGCAACGCACGCTGCCGCGCCAGATGTGGAGTGGCGTGCGCGAGACGCTCAGCCCGACGATCGCCGCCGTCGCCACCCTACTCATCATCTTCTCAACTCTCTTCCTCGCCACCGTCCAGTGGCTGCAGAAGCGGGCAGAGCAGCAGAAGATGCGGCAAGAAGGGTAGACAAGTTCTCCGCCTCCCCGCAGGAGCCCGGGATTGCCGTCCGTGGCAAGATCGCCGGGGGGCAAGGATATCGGCACAAACCAGAACATCATCGATGCTCGCGGTAGAGTGGCCCTCATGCCGGACCGGCGGACTGGGACGCGCTTGCGCACGCCCCCTGCCCATCAGCCCGGTTGACGGAGCGACTTGAACGACGCCCGCAGTTCCTTGACGAAGGCTTCCGGCTGTTCCCAGGCTGCGAAGTGCCCGCCCTTGGCAAGGCGATTGTAGTGGATCAAATTGGGGAATGCTTTTTCCGCCCAGGATCGCGGCGCCTGATACAGCTCGTCCGGAAACGCGCTGACAGCAACCGGAATCGTAATACCCTTAGGAGCGAAGAAGGCGAGCTTGTTTTCCCAATAGAGTCTTGCCGAGGACACGGCGGTATTCGTCAGCCAGTAGAGCGTGACATTGTCGAGCACGTCGTCGCGCGTCAGGCCTTCCCTCTCCCCATCGAAGACGCGGGCGATGAGTTCGTAGCTGCGTGCGTCATGGTCGAGCATCCAGCTGGCGAGGCCAATCGGCGAGTCCTCAATAGCATAGAGCGTCTGCGGACGTTTACTCATTTCCAGGGCGTAGGAGAGCCCGTTCTTGAAGAAGAAGTCGAGCTGATCATAAGCGCGGCGCTCGTCGGCCGAAAGATCCGAGGGCGCGGGGCCGCCGGCGTCCAGAGCCTTCTGGATCTTGGCCGGAACGGTCGCTGGCATGTTAGTATGGATACCAAGCAATCCCTTCGGTGCCTGGACGGCCATTTGCTCGGTGACTGCGTCGCCCCAGTCGCCGCCCTGTGCGACATACTGGGTGTAGCCCAGCCGCTTCATCAGCACGTCCCAAGCGCGCGCGATGCGCACCGGATCCCACCCGATCTCATTGGGCTTTCCGGAGAAACCATGCCCTGGCAGCGACGGGATGACCACATCGAAGGCATCGGCTTCGGTACCACCGTGGGCCGCAGGGTTGGTTAGGGGATCAATGATCTTCAGCTGTTCAATGATCGAACCCGGCCAACCATGGGTAATAATAACAGGCATGGCGTTCTTGTGCTTCGAGCGCACGTGAATGAAATGGATGTCGACGCCGTCGATGTTGGTGACAAACTGCGGCAAGTCATTGAGCTTCGTCTCGACCCGGCGCCAATCATACTTCGTAGCCCAATAGTCGGCCAACTTCTCCATGGTGGCGAGCTGCACGCCTTGGGTACCGTCGCCTACCAGTTCGCGGTTCGGCCACTTGGTGGCTTCGATGCGTTGTTTGAGATCGGCAAGTGCCGCGTCGCTGGCGTGGAACTGGAACGGCCGGATGGACTCGTCCGCGGTCGGCTTGCCTGCGGCAATAGTCTGGGCGGTAGATGGCGATGGGCTGCCGGCATTGGCGGCAATAGGGGGCAGCAGGACCGCGATCGCTCCCGATAGTGCGAAGGTGGCTAAGTTGGCAGTCTGCCAATAGCGTCTGGACATCATTACTCTCCTGATCAAGCGGTGAAACGATGCCAGCGGCATCGACAGCGGCCGTGAACATGTTGGAGCGGTGTATCCCAGATGTGTTCGGGAACTGGCGGCTATGTATCTCAATGTTTTCAAGTCGCACTCGGCGACCGATCGAAACGAACGACTTTGGCAGCAAGCGGGATCTCAAAAAAAAACGGGGCCGACATGGCGTCGACCCCGTTTCTGATTGGTTCTCGTCTTCACGGCATAGCTGAGAGACGCAGCAAAGCGGCCATCAAAGATTATATAAGCTCCGGGCGAAAGCCCCTATACCCTTCGCATCCAACATGCCGAGCGGAACGCGAAATGTTACGCGCGCCACGCCGGGATTGCGACCGATCTCGATCGCGCCGGCAATTGTCGCACGATTCATGACTTCCGGAACGCTGACGCCAAGCAGGTCGGCGGCACGCTCCAGCCCGTTCGTCGTCGCGCTGTTAAGGTTGGCGCCCGTGCCGATAAAGGTAACCGGCGCGTCAACCTCGACGTCGTGCACTCCGTGCTTGCGCGCGAGCTCCGTCACTCGCGCGCGCTCGACATCATCGAGCGGTTTTGCCAGGTATGGTACATCGTCCAGAACCGGTAGCAGGATCGGCCCGTCGATCTTAAGGCCCTTGATGATATGGACCTCCAGCGTAACCGTACCGGAGACATCGCAGGTATGGCCGGCAATCTCCCCATCTCCCTGAAGCGCATGCATGTCGCCGAGGTAAATGCCGCCACCCGGTACCTTGACCGGACAGATAAGGACCGCTCCCTCCCGCACCGTGTTCACATCCATGTGGCCGTCTGTTTTGTGTTCCAAGAGTTCGGCCGCTGTCAGGGAATAGGCATGCGGGGCGTCCTTCAGGAACTCTCCAAAATCGCCGGCGTTGTGCGAGTCCGGCATCGCTTTCGAGGGCGTGGTGCCCAATTGGCCAAGGAATGGCCTGAGGCGTGTTGCCACGCCGACGAGATCGGCTGGCGCGAAAGTCAGGATCGGATGCTGGATCGAGGCATCGGGCAACGCCATCAGACGTTCCGCATCGCTGGCGAAGCCTTCCGCCACGGACTTTCCGACGGTCAGACCCACTTTGCGCTCGTCATCGAATGCGATGGTGTAACCGTTGGTGAAGACGAACGGTGTTGCGTCAGCGCCGCAGTTGTCGCAGCGGATCGCAGTTTGCCCAATGCCCTCGACGCGGGTGCGCGGCCATTCCGCGCCGCATCCTGGGCAGACGGCCGCGCAGAAGGGATCTCCGTTGAAACGGCCCGCCATCACCTCATCGTTGCCGGATGCGGTGGCTGCCGACGTGACCACCAACGAGCGAATGCGGATTGCGATCGCATCGCCGATCTCGGCGCCCGCTACAGCGACCGGTCGCGTCACTTCATGGCCACCACGGATTTCCGGTGTGATCATAGGTCCCCAGCAGCCGGGCGCGGTGTTTGCAATGATAACGCCGCCATCGGCGACGGGACCGAGCATTGGCGCCTCAGGGTCGAGAATCCCATTGGTGAACTCGTTGACGAATACTGTTCGAGCACCAGTTGTCTGCCGCCCTATCGCCTTCTCCAGCATGTCAATTTCCTCCAGGTTGATTAATTTCAGGGGTTCGGCTGCCGTCTTTGACGGCGCGATCAACGATAAGCGAACGGATTTACGCTTGGTTCGGAACCATAAACGGCACTGGCCGCTACTACTCGCCGCAACCAGCCGACGATGGAGACGCCACATCAGAGAAAAACATCAAAAAGACGAGGTTTTCGGACGCATAGCACGACCGGATATCTCGAGAACTGTTGGAGATATGCATTGAATGTCCTCCTGATGAAACCGCAGCGATTACTCGGTCACTCCGCCGGCAGCTATCGTCCAGAGCTTTACTCTCGATTGTATCGGGTATGTGTACAGACACCTGTGAAATTGTATCAGGATGTACAAGGGCGAGCGGGGCCGGCCTGTTGGTCAGCGCGATCCACATCGTCGCCTTGTTTGATCGGGAAGTTCAAAGCCCGCGACAACAGTGTGAGCTCCACAAGCAGCAACCTTAGAAATGCAAGCATGAGGGCCGAACGATGCAGTGCCTCTATCTTCAATTCCTCCGATCACCGTAGGCAGGGTACCAAGCTTCCACTTTAAAGAACGCGTTACCGACCACGATCGCTTGGTGGTCGCAGACTGGCCCTCCCGCCAGAATTGTATAATACACCCATGGTCAGTTGCGGCAAAGCACTCGACGCCAGTTTGCTTGGTGTCATTCAGACGCCGCTGTGGGCGGATAGGCGTCTCAATAGGCAACCCGGCAAGGTTCCGCTTGCGCTTGGTGAAATGATTGGCGATATCTGGTAGAAGTTGCATCCCCAGCGCCGCATTCCCCCGCCGGCATCACGGCGAACCGGGCCAAAGGGCTTTCTTTTGAAGCGCAAGAGGCAAATGTTCGGCTAGCTTGATCCGACCTGCAGGCGACTGAGTTAGAACCCTTGGTCGAAACAATCCTAAAGATTGATAAGCAGCTGCATCAGAGCGATGCACAATGCCACTCGGCCTCCTGGCAAGGCCTCGAGCGGAGGCGAGCCTTCGCTCGCCTCCGGATCGTTTTTAGCGCAGCGATTTGAAAGCCGCCCTTAGCTCCTTGGCGAAGAGCTCCGGCTCTTCCCAAGCGGCGAAATGTCCGCCCTTATCGACCCTATTAAAGTAGACCAGGCTCTCGTAGCTCTGCTCAGTCCAAGTGCGCGGTGCTTGATAGATTTCGCCGGGAAATACCGTAACGGCGACCGGCACCTTGTTGATTACTCGGCGGGTAAATGGACCGCCACCCAACTGAGCGGCGTCCCAATAAGAGCGGGAGGAGGAGGTACCAGTGTTCGTCAGCCAATAAAGGGTGATGGCATCGAGGATCTCATCCTTTGTGAACGCTTTTTCGGGATGACCGTTGGTGTAGCTCCACGTGGCGAACTTCTCGTAATAGAAACTAGCCATGCCCACAGGGGAGTCAGCAAGCGAGTATCCGAGTGTTTGCGGGCGCGTGTTCATCATCTCCGCATAGCCGAAGCCTTGATTGTAGAACACGTCCAGGGATTTATAGGCAGCCTTTTCTTCGCCTGAGAGGTTCTCAGGCGCGGGTTGACGTGTGCGGACAAGCTGAACGATTTCGGGAGGCACAGTGCCCGGCATGTTTGTGTGAACGCCCCGCAGACCAGTCGGTGCCTGGATCGCCATCAACTCCGAGATGATCGCGCCCCAATCGCCGCCTTGCGCGACGTAGCTTTTGTATCCGAGCCTCAGCATAAGTTCGTGCCATGCTTTGGCTACGTGAGGCGGTGCCCAGTCTCCGTTTTTCGGCTTACCCGAGAAGCCGTATCCAGGGTACGTAGGCAGGACTAAGTGGAATGCATCTTCTCCCCGACCTCCATGGGCGGTGGGATCGGTGAGCGGCCCAATTACCTTCAGTAGCTCGAAAATCGATCCGGGCCAACCATGGGTCAGGATCAGCGGCAATGCGTTCGCATGCTTGGATCGAATATGCGCGAACTGAATATCCAGCCCGTCGATTTCGGTAATGAATTGGGGCAGCGCGTTCAGCTTTGCCTCGGCTTTGCGCCAATCATAGTCGGTCGCCCAGTATTGGACTAGCGGCCCCAAGGTGTCGAGTTGAACACCTTGTGTTTGACCATCGACGGTCTCGCGATCGGGCCAGCGAGTGGATGCAAGCCGACGTCGAAGATCATCAATATCGCTTTGCGGAACTTCGATCTTGAATGGGCGGATATCGGCGCTTCCATGCTGCGCTTTTAGGGTTGCTGGCAGCAAGGATATGGCTCCTGAAGCGGCGGCTGTGGCGAGAAGCGAACGCCGGGTGATAGAGAAGGAGGGCTGAGGCATGATCAAATTCCTTGAATGAGCTATGAGCCGACAATTTATCCCGGCTAGCTACAGCCGAGCCAAAGCGTTGGCCCGAGATCCGACAGCACGTTTCCTGGAGGGGCCCAAGGAGGCGAACGGCATCCGCAGATGCGATCCAGGTTCCACGTCAACGTGGCTGCAGCGACAGAAAATCAACCGCATGTATCTGGACTATGTCGGCAATCAACAGAATTGAAAGCCCATGTAGTGGTGGCGAGTCGGCGCGTCCCTCAACGAAGCCGCTCGTGGCTAGCTGAAAACCAATTTCGTGGGCTGCCTGAAAGCCGTACGAGCTCGCCAAAGGACACTCTAAGGAAGGCGCACTTCTCTCTCTTGACCGGCTCCCACTATCGCGTTGATAAGACAACCCAGCTTCAGGAGGCATCGTGGACCACTTGCTTGCACTGCGCACCTTTGTCCGAATAGCGGAGGCGGGATCTTTCGCAAAGGCCGCGGACACATTGAACCTGCCTCGCTCCACGGTCAGTAAGCTTATGCAGGATCTGGAAGCACATCTCGGGAGTAAACTTCTCGAGCGCACCACACGTACTCTTACAGTCACTATCGAGGGGGCGGCTTATCACGAGCGCGCCTTGCGGCTGCTAGCCGAACTCGACGATATGGACAATGCTGTTGCAAGCGCCCGCTTTGCGCTGAAGGGTCGTCTTCGCGTGGACATTGGCTCCTCACTTGCCAACCTTATCCTAGTCCCCGCATTGCGGGAGTTTCAGAAACTGTATCCTGAACTGGAGCTAGTCGTTGGCGTCAGCGATCGCCCGGTGGATCTTGTGGGAGAGGGCGTCGACTGCGTTATCCGGGGCGGCGCTCTGAGTGATACGTCACTGATTGCTCGGAGGCTCTGCGAACTCGATTACGTAACATGCGCCGCCCCAAGCTATCTGAGCGACAAGCAAGCACCGAATACCCCACATGAAATGGAGGCAGACCACCGTATCGTCAGCTACTTTTCGGCGCTTAGCGGCAAGTTAGTTCCAATGCGATTCTTTCGGGACGGGGAGCACGTCGAGTTTTTCGGGCGCTCTGGTGTTGCCTTGAACGAAAGCACAGCGCATCTGAAAAGCATACTGTCAGGACTGGGCATCGGCCAGACATTCGGATTCATGGCCCGCCCCCATCTTGAGACGGGCGACCTCGTGGAGCTTTTGCCCGATTGGACGCAGCCCCACCACACACTCTCATTGGTGTATCCCGCCAGCCGCTACCCAAGTGTAAAGCTCCGCGTATTCTCTGATTGGGTAGCGCTTCTCTTTGGCCAGTATGACATGCGAGGGCGTTGAGGCCATCATCCACTCCTATGGATTATGTTTCCACCGTGCAACACTTTCACGCGGACTGGAAGATTTCTAATCTTCTCTCCATTGCAATGGGCGTAGCAAGCCCGGCTCAACAAATTCAATGGAGACGACAATGAAAAACTTAGCGCGGTCCGTGCCGGCCGAGACAGATCCCGTCCGCCGTAGGCTTTTGCAAACTGTCACCGGAGCTTCCGCGCTATTGCTCCTAAATGCCGCCTCATCAAATGCTCGGGCGGGTACCCTTCCGGAGGAAATCTACGCGCTCCCCCCGGCGACCGAGGCCATCTCTCCATTCACGGTCAATGTTTCCCAGGACGCCATCGACGATCTGAAATTGCGACTTCGAATGGCGCGCTTGCCGGAGAGTGAGACGGTGGAGGGCTGGACGCAAGGGGTCCCCCTTTCGCAGGCCAAGGCATTGATCGCATATTGGCGTGACCATTATGATTGGCGCAGGTTTGAGAAACAGCTCAATGCGTTCCCCCAATACCGAACCAAGATTGACGGTCTCGGCATTCACTTCATCCATGTGAAATCAAAACACGAAAACGCGCTGCCGATAATCCTCACACATGGCTGGCCAGGCTCAGTTATCGAGTTCCTCAAGGTCATCGGTCCCCTCACTGACCCGACTGCGCATGGCGGGAAGGCGGAAGACGCATTCCACGTCGTCATTCCTTCGCTACCAGGATTTGGCTTCTCAGACAGGCCCGACGTCAATGGGTGGACCCTCCCTCGGATCGCGAAGGCATGGGCGACCCTTATGCAACGCCTGGGCTACACCCGTTGGACGGCGCAAGGAGGCGATTGGGGGACCGCGGTGACACATACACTTGCTCACATGCGCCCCGAAGGGCTGGTCGCCGGTCACGTCAATTGGCCACTCGTGTATCCCGACCCCGATAAACTACCATCGAATCCATCGCCGGACGAGAAAGCGGCTATGGAAGCCGTTGCTAACTTCTTCGACGATCAGTACGGCTACTTCAAGCAACAGGCGACACGCCCTCAGACAATTGGCTACGCACTTTCGGATTCGCCCGTGGGCCTGGCTATGTATATCTATGAGAAGTTCCAAGCCTGGTCAGACAACGACGGCAAGGTCGAGGACGCGCTCACCATCGATGAAGTGCTGGATGACATCTCGATATACTGGTTCACCAATACGGGCGCGTCTTCGGCACGCATCTACTGGGAAAACGGCCGTGCTGGACCGGGTTTCAACGCTGGACGGATTGAATTGCCGATGGCTGCGAGCATCTTCCCGCGCGAAATCTTCCGTGCCCCAAAGTCCTGGGCGAAGGCCAATTGGCCAAATCTCATTTATTGGAACGAGGTTGACCGCGGGGGCCATTTCGCGGCCTTCGAACAACCTAAGATCTTCGCCGAGGAGTTGCGCAAAGCTTTTAAGAGCATCCGCACTTAGCTCCGACGTTTGAGAATGGCCCGACGCACCATTTGAAAACTCGCGATCGATAAGTCATCTCAATCGGTTCGCTTCGAATTGTCCCTCAAGGGTTGAGAATACCACGGCCCAGCGCTCAAATTATAGGGAAGCCTGCGAACTGCAGGCTTCTTTTGCCATTTGTGAGAATCATACAACATTCATATGATGCCCAACGCACAACTACGTGTCGGACGGAACCCTATCAAAAGCTACATGTCGTTACCTGATCGCTACCTGATCGTTGTGACAGCCAGCCCTTTTGTCAGTTCACCGGATTACTTCACCTCGACGTTGAATGCCGGTACCCGGTCGCGCTCATCTGTTTCCATTCCCGATCGATTCCGCCTGGAACGTGGGGGACGACTGCTCACTAGTCAGGGGTGGCGACTGAGAAGTGTTAAATCCTTCATGTGTCGAACAAACGTGGTCAGGCCACGAACGTGATTGCTTCTTGCCACACGGGCCGATAGACGGCGCATGTCCGTGGGAGCTTTCAGATGTACGGCGAATGAGCCTCACACCCCACAAACCGAGCGCCGGCAGCGTATTGACACCACCGCGGTAGTGGTTGGCGACGCGTACTGTTTTGTATTGGCGTCGTAGGCGAAGATTGAGCTGCGAGAAAATACCGCCCGCTAGCAGACATCACCACCATCACCAACCGGTTGTTTAAGAAGGTTCTGTATATTCCGGGACCCGCACCGCGCTGTCAGTTGGAATGATAAGAAGGCCGGAGGGAACCACAAAGGCGTCGATGGCAAGTTTTAAGCTTCCGGCAACCCTGTTGCGGTCTCTCACCCATCCCTTCACCTAAGGTGTTGGGCAAGTCCTTTTACCTTTTACCAGGGCAAGTGAAAAAAGCGCGAAGCGCCGCGCTTTGAGCTTTCGAAAGCGGAAAGCCACACGCTTCGTCAGCAGATTGTACAAGATTGGCCACGAAAACACTCATACCAAGACTGGCAACCAGCTACCGTGCGATGGGATACTGCCCTCCCAAACCTATCTCGGCGCACACGGGGATGCGCCGAAGTCTTGTCCCTTTTTCGGTTGCTGCAATTAGACCACATCACCAGTTCGTTAATCTATCGCGCAGCGGCGGCAAAGGCTAACCGCGTGGCTGTAACAGTGCCAGCAAGACTGTCGACGTGGCAAGGATCGCGGTCAGCGTCACGGGTCCCGTGGCGCCATAGGTGTCCACCACAAAGCCGCCGACAACCGCACCGATGGTAATGGCGATTTGGAAAGAAGTGATCATCAGACTTCCCGCAGCCTCCAGAGCGTCAGGTGCCGCACGGGACAGGTTGATCGGAAGCACCACCGGTGCCATGCCAAATGCGATCCCCCAGAGTGAAGCAAATGCGAAGGCAACGCCGATGTGCGCGCCCCAAAGTACCAAAGCGATCGCCGCAAGCGCCATTAGTACGGCAGTGACCGTAACAGCTAAATGAATATTCGTGTCCGCCATACGGCCACCGACAACATTGCCGACTACCGCGGCAACGCCAAACGCTAGAAGCGCGGCCGCGATTGGGCCGGTTGAAAGGTGCGTAACCTGTTCGAAGAAGGGACGCAGATAGACCGACCCAGCGAAATGCCCCGTCATCAACAAGAGAATAGCAAGCATGCCAAGCTGAATGCCGCGCCGCCGTGTCAGCCGCACGACATCGGCGAGACTGTTGCTTGTGGTTGCGGGCAAAGTCGGCAGACTGAGCAACTGCATCAGCATGGCGAGGGCGGCCAGCCCCGCTGTCATGGCCATCGCAACACGCCAGCCTAGCCAATCGCTGATCAATGCACCCATCGACGGCGCCGCAATGGTGGCGAGCGAGACTCCGAGCGTAATGACGGCCATGCCCCGACCCGTCGCATTGGCGCCAACTAGCCTCGCCACGACGGCAAATGAAAGCGCCCAGAAACCGCTGAGCGCGATACCCAGCCCCGCGCGACCTACCAATAATAGCCAGAAATCAGTGGCTACCGCTGCAAGAATATTTGAGCCGATCGCCAACGCGCTGAGACCCACGAGCACCGTCTTGCGATTCAGTCGACCAATCAGGACATTGCTCAGTATCGCCATCACGGCGCCGACCGAAGCCGTGGCCGTAACGACCTGTCCGGCCGTTCCCTCGCTAATGCCGAGATCGCGAGCCATTGGAGTTAACAGGCCCGCCGGCAGAAACTCGGCCGACACCAGTGCAAAGCTGGTAGCTGCCATCGAAAGGACCCCGAACCAGGTGGCCGCATTCCAAGCGGCAGGCGCAGCGGTGTCAAGTCCTGCAACCACATCTTCAAGTTGCAATGTCGTATCTGTCATGAAGGATCTCCAAGGTTTCGAGATCTTCATAGACGAGAAGTTCTGGATGATATGTATTTTAAAGTCCGAAATCCATATCTATTCGTCCGGGAATTGTGCGTCGCACAACGCCGGGGGAGAGGTTTGTGATGCGTTTGAACGCCCGCGCGAAGGATGCTTCGGACGCATAGCCAAAACGGGCGGCAACCTCGGCTACCGATAGGCCGCTTTGCCCCAATAGCTCCCGGGCAAGCTGCATTCGCAGACGGGCGAGGTAGCGTGCCGCGCCCTCCCCCAAAACAGTGCTGAACCGCTCAGCGAAAATCGAGCGCGATTGACCCGCCAATCCAGCGAGACTTTCGAGGGTCCAGTTATAGCCGGGGTCTCGGTGCATGGCGGCCAGGGCGCGACCGATATGAGCGTCACGGATAGCGGCAAGCCAACCTTTGGTCGAGGCTCTATCGCAATTGACCGTACAGCGGATGAGCTGGGCCGCGAGCAGGTCTCCCATACGCGACAAGATGGTCGCACTTCCCATCTGCGGCCGTGCGATCTCCGCTGTCAGAGCCGCTAACAAAGGACCAACGATCGGGTCATTGCCGACCACATCGCATCCCTTGATAATGGGTGGCATCAAAGCGACCAAGGGGTAGAGAGCGCAGGCACCCAACGTCATGGAGCCGCAGAAAAGTATGCTGGTCGCTCCCGTTCCTTCCCTCACCACTTCAGAGACGTTGCTCCCCAAAGGAGTGATCTGAGCACCCGTAAGTGAGTCTCCCGCAACGTCCGGTGCGCTGGCCATCCGATGAGCGATGCCTTGCGGCAGTAGCACCACATCACCATCGTGCAGTTCCTGCCAGCCTTGCTCTTCGGTATGGATCCAGCATGGCCCCTTGCTGACAAAATGAAGACGAAGCAGCGGTTGTTGGGGTAGGGCAACACTCCATGGATGCCGGAGCTCGCAGCGACTGTAGTTGACGCCACTCAAGCGAAAATCTTGTAGGACTTCGTTAAGGGCATCCATCGGCATGTGTTGCGGTGAGGTCGGCTGGGACGAACGGTTAAGCATTTGCATCAAATATATGCAGGGCGTCCGCCTGGCAAGCGGAGACCCGTTCTACAACGGAGCGCGACGCCAGCAATTGGCCACTCAATGCGGAGCGACGCACAAGCGGGAGCGGGAGCCCCCGGCGCGGGCTATCATGATCGTGATCATGGTCGCGCCAGTTGACATCGCGGAGATGCTGACCACCGCCATGCCCATTACGTACGATAGGTGAACCGACGCAAACTCGCGCCAGTTCGACGAACTAACCATGAGGTGTGACGAGCGCGTCGCCACTCGTCCTGTCTTTCGGATTTCATCGGATGACGGTACGAAACCTTGCCAATTGTGTCGAAATGTATCCAAAGCCACTTGCGATACATTCCAATGCACATCCCAAGAATGCCAACATACGCAGGACACATCAATGACGCCATTCAGTCCGAGCGGATGTTCGTACCGAGACCAAGGATCGCGCTCGATGAACCATGTCGACCACGTATTGATCGTCGATGACGACCACGAGATCCGGGAACTCGTCTCAAGCTATCTTGAGAAAAGCGGTGTGCGCACAACAACTGTCGCCGATGGACGGCAAATGCGTGCCTTTCTCGAGTGCAACACGGTCGATCTCATCGTGCTTGATATTATGATGCCGGGTGACGACGGCCTCGTTCTCAGCCGAGAACTGCGCGCCGGCGCGCACAAGGCGGTTCCAATCGTCATGCTGACGGCGCGTTCTGACGAAATGGACCGCATTCTCGGTCTCGAAATGGGCGCTGACGATTATCTTACCAAGCCTTTCTCCGCGCGTGAATTGCTGGCTCGCATCAAGGCCGTGCTCAGGCGATCGCGCATGCTTCCTCCAAACCTGCAGGTCTCGGAAGCCGGGCAGCTACTGCGCTTCGGCCTGTGGAAACTCGATACGACCGCAAGACACCTTATCGACGCCGACGACACGGTCATTGCTCTGAGCAGCGCGGAGTATCGGCTGCTCCGGGTATTCATCGACCATCCGCAACGGGTGCTCAGCCGCGACCAGCTTCTCAGTCTCACGCAGGGGCGAGAGGCCGAACTTTTCGACCGGTCAATCGATCTGCTGGTCAGCCGCATTCGGCAAAGGCTGGGCGACGATGCCCGCGAGCCTATCTACATCACGACAGTGCGCATTGAGGGCTATGTCTTTTCGGTCCCGATAGAGATCATCGAGGCGCGCGAATGAACGCTGCCTCGCATAAAAGAAGCTTTCGACTGTGGCCGCGTACACTCCGGGCGGGCCTCTTTGTCATTCTGCTTGCCGGCCTGATCATCGCCCATGTGATGTCGTTCACCGTGCTTTTCTTCGAGCGCTACGCGTCGGCCAAATCGGTGATGTTCAATACGCTCGAAAATGACATTGCGACATCGATCGCGGTCCTAGACCGCCTGCCCGCGGCGGAGCGGCCCGCATGGCTCGACCGCCTAAGCCGCGACAATTACGGCTTCGTTCTCGGCCAGGGGACCCAAGGCAATCCGCCGCTCGATCCCGCGGCGAAAGAGATCTCCACTAACATTCAGCGCGCGATGGGCCCTCAATACCCCGTCAGAGTTGAGACAATCCCCGGCACGCGTCGCCGCCTGCAGGCGCATCTAACATTAGGCGATGGCGCGCCGCTGACGATCGACGTCTACCCAGAGGACGTCATGCCTTTGGCCAATTGGCTGCCTTTCGTGCTGGCGGCCCAGCTCGCACTGCTGCTGCTTTGCAGCTGGTTTGCCGTACGTCAGGCAGTGCGTCCGCTCGTCAATCTTGCCGCGGCCGCCGACACGCTTGATCCGAACCGGAATACGCCGCGGCTCAGCGAAACCGGCCCGCAAGAGGTCGCCTATGCCGCGACCGCCTTCAACGCCATGCGCGACCGCATCGCCCAATATCTCGTAGAGCGGGTGCAAATCCTCGCCGCCATTTCTCATGACCTGCAGACGCCGATCACCCGCATGAGGCTACGTGCGGAAATGGCAGACGATTTCACCGACCGGGAGAAGCTCATCCAGGATCTGGGCCAGATCGAAAACCTCGTCAAGGAAGGGGTTGCCTATGCGCGCAGCGCCCACGGCAATGTCGAGAAAATGACCCGCGTTGACCTCGCGTCGTTCATAGAGAGCCTTGTCTACGACTATCGAGACACGGGTAAAAACGTGAAAGCCAGTGAAGTCAATGTCGTGGCGATCACTACCCGGCCGCAAACACTGCGACGCATCCTCACCAACTTGGTGGACAACGCTCTTAAATTCGGCGACAGCGCCGAAATTGAGATCCAGCGGCTCGCCGACGACCGCGTGACCATCAAGGTCCTCGATCGTGGCCCGGGCATTCCGGAGGAACAGTTGGACGCCGTTTTGAAGCCGTTTGTGCGGCTTGAGACCTCGCGCAACCGCGACACCGGTGGAACCGGACTTGGTCTTGCCATCGCCCAGCAGCTGGCGGTGTCGATCAACGGCTCGCTGACGCTGAAGAACCGCGACACCGGCGGCCTCATTGCCGAAATTTCCATTAAACACTGCTAGGCTTCGCGCGCCGCGGGTCCCCTCTCGCCCACGGCCCGGGTATGCCTTACGGATCGAAGAGATCGCTTTACGCAGAATGCAGTCCGATTATCAATCGGTTAGGCAGATGGCAAACCGGCGAGCAAACACTAGGGCCACAAACAAGAGCGGCGACCTTCCGGCCGCCGCCCGGCGGGCGAGTTAGACGAGATTGATCGTCACGTCGATGTTGCCACGTTTGGCCTTGGAATAGGGGCAATTCTCGTGTGCGGCATCGATCAATTGGCGGGCAACGTCGTGTTCGATGCCAGGCAGACTGACGTTCAGCCGTGCCTGCAGAAAGTAACCGCCGTCGCGGTTGCGCAGGTCATTTGAGCATCGACGGCCAGGTCTGCGGGAAGCTCCACCTTCTGCTGGCCCGCGGCCAGGCCGATGGCGCCGATGAAGCAAGCCGGCCAGCCGGTGGCAAAGAGCTGCTCCGGGTTCGTGCCGGGACGAGAGCTGCCGGGTGTAGACAATTTCACATCCAGACGTCCATCGTCGCTGTGGGATGCCGGACGCTGTCCGCGTCAGCCTGGCAGCCTCTGCGCGGACACGCAGCCGCCACTTCAGCAAACGGGAAGCGGCTTTGTCCGTTGCCACTTGCCCGTCGATGGTCTTGGAAGGCATATCCGCTCGCCGGAACATATCCAATCGTCCGCCGTCGAAGAGATGCGTCTCCAGAGCGATTAACTTGCCCGACGCGCCCTATTTGAATGCTTAAAATCTCTCGGCAACTCTGGCTTTGACAAGGCGGGAGGTTCGTGTTTAGTGTCCTCAGTCCTAGGACAGAGGACAGTCACCATGAAGAGCCAAGACATAATCGTCCTGCTGAAGCTACTTAGCCTGCAAGACCAGGAACTCACAAAGGGTACAGATCAACTGCGATCTGAATCTCTTGGGGGCGACCCTTATTCGGTGCGAAATCTTGAAGCTCTGCTCGGGATCAGCAAAACCGAAATCGCACAGTCGATCAAAAGAAGCGTCGCTTCCGGGATCGCGCGGAAAGATAGTCGCACCAATGAACCAAGGCCACATCGGCGAAACCTTTTCGAGTTCATCACCCATGGCATTAGGTTCGTGTTTCCCGCACAGGTAGGGCCGATACAACGCGGCGTCCCCACCGCGTTTGCTGCGCCGATGCTTCAAGAGCTTCTCGTCAGCGGCGGGACCTATAACTACGTCTGGCCCTACTCCGCTGGACGAGAGATGGGTCAAGCGGTCGATCCCCTTTTCAAAAGCGTGCCGGAGGCCGCTTTGAAAGACGAGCGACTTTATGAGTACCTGGCACTGGTTGATGCGATAAGGCTCGGCAACCAGCGGGAAGTCGGTCTCGCCACCGATCAACTCAAGTCGAAGATCATGAGTAAATGACAGCGATCCGCGCTCAATTGCTAGAAATGCTCAAAGCCGTTGCAGCCGCACTTGGCGAGGATCTGCGTGAGCGCCTGGTCTTCGTCGGCGGCTGTACTACTGCGCTATTCATCACCGATCCCGTAACGCTCGAGGATGTTCGCGCCACCGATGACATTGATCTAATCGTTGATCTGACAGGCCAAGCGGCATGGGCACACCTTCAGGAAGAGCTTCGACAGCGCGGTTTTATGGAGGCGGCTGACGAGGAGGTGATATGCCGGATGCGTCTTGGTGCTCTCAAAGTCGATTTCATGCCCGACGACGAAGAGATCCTCGGCTTCAGCAATCGCTGGTACGCGAAAGGCATCGAAACGGCGACGAAGCATCAGCTTTCAGAAGACCTATCCATTCAGGTGCTGACGCCGGCGCTGTTTCTGGCGACAAAGCTCGAAGCCTTTGCCGGGCGCGGAAACGATGATCTTTTCATGAGCCGGGATGCAGAAGACATCCTTCTTATCGTCGACGGAAGAGAAAGCCTCATCGGCGAAATCACCACAACAGAGGACGACGTTCGGGAGTTCATAGCCGGCCAATTTCGCGCGCTGTTGGAGCACCGTGACTTCGATGACTTCCTTGAAGGCAACATCCGTGGTCCCGCCGGTCGCGTCGATATTGTGCGGGATCGCTTCGTCGCAATGAGCCATAGTGCGGATGGTGTCGTACAAGGGCAGCCGCCAGCACTTCATTGGCTGCCAGTCTCTTGACCACGCAGACGCCATCGTCGTCGGGGCTTACGAGCACTCCCGCACAGACGATGGGAACATTCACGTCGCCAAGTGAGTCGAACGGATTTCGGTAAAAATTGACACCGCAAGTTCGAGTAGATGTGAAAGGGCTAGTAGAGGACGCGGTCTTCATGAAGACAGTGTGCAAGCGCCTCCAAAGCGCTTGACCATCCCGCCTAATTTCAACGGGTATAAGCGGCCAACTCGTCTGGCGTCCCTTTAGGAAAGGCTTTGTTTAGGCAGTCGAGGAAGGCGGATACACGGGCGCTCAGCAGCCGACGCGATGGATAAAGTATCCACAGCGCGATCTCTGACGCTTCGACATCGCCCCAATGGATAAGCCTGCCGGCTGCGAGATCTTGACTGACAAGGGAGACAGGCAAACGTCCGGCGCCGACGCCCGCCAGGACCGCGTCACGGACCATAACGAGCGACGACAGGGACAGGACGGGATCGACCACGAAGTCCGATTTTCCGGTTGGCGTTACAACTTCCCAAGTTGAAATCGGACCGACGGCTCCACGCACAACAGCTGGAACATCGGTATCGTCCGCTGGTCGAACCAGACCGGGGCTTGCCACGACGACGAGCCGATCGCGCAGAAAGATTCGCCCAATCAGGCTTTCATCTGGATCGGGATTGACCCGGATCACCAAGTCATAACCTTCCTCCACCATGTCGACGATCCGGTCTTCCGTTGTCACCTCAAGTCGGACCTCCGGATACTTTAGCGCGAAGGTGGCGGCCAGCTTCCCCATGGCGGTCTGTGAAAAGAGCAGAGGAGCGCTGATCCGCAACCTGCCTCGCGGCTTCTCCCCACCTGAAGCGATCGCCGCTGCCGTCTCATCGATCTCAGTCAGCAGCATTCCCGTCCGCTCGTAAAGCGCACGTCCTTCCTGGGTGAGTTTCAACGCGCGCGCTCCGCGTTCGAACAGACGCAAATCAAGGCTGCTCTCAAGTTCCGCAACCCGGCGGGAAAGGGTGGCCTTTGGGCGGCCGGTGGCGCGAGCGGCGCGTCCGAACCCACCATGGCGTGCGACAAGATTGAAATCAGCAAGGGCAAGGAGGTCCATGTGTTCCACCAGTGAGACTATCTGTCCAAATATAGAATCTATCGGGCCGCCTGTGAACCACACATATTCGGGTTGTCTTCCAACCCAACCCGGAGAGATCTCATGACCATCCTTGTTACCGGCGCTACCGGCACAGTCGGCCGCCAGGCCGTCGAACAGCTCGCCAAGCGTGGCGCCGATGTGCGCGCTCTTGTCCGCGATCCGGCAAAAGCCAACTTTCCGGCAGGTGTCGCCGTCGTGCAGGGCGACCTGCTGGATGTAGACTCTCTACACAATGCGTTCTCTGATGTGTCCACCCTGTTCCTGCTCAATGCCGTGGTCCCGGATGAATTTACCCAGGCGCTGATCGCGCTCAACCTTGCCCGCGAGGCAGGCATTGAGCGGATCGTCTATCTGTCGGTGATCCATAGCGACCTTTATCTGAACGTGCCGCACTTTGCAGGCAAGTTCGGCGTCGAGCGGATGATCGAGCAGATGAGTTTCAATGCTACCATCTTGCGACCCGCCTACTTCATCAACAACGATCTGACGATCAAGGACGTCATCCTCGAACACAGTGTCTACCCGATGCTAATCGGCAGCAAAGGGCTTGCTATGATCGACGCGCGCGATATCGGCGAGATCGAAGCCTTCGAGCTGATCCGCCGCGAGCAAGCGACCCTGCCCCTCCCGCTCAGCCGGATCAATCTCGTCGGTCCGGATACGCTGACCGGTGGGGCCGTAGCCGCCATCTGGTCGGAGGTGCTGGCTCGCCCGATCGCCTATGGTGGCGATGACACCATCGGGTTTGAGCAGAACCTCAGAAACTTCATGCCAAACTGGATGGCCGGCCTACGATATGCGCTTGATGAGCGAGCGCTTTCTCAGCGACGGAATGCTCCCTGAGGCTGGCGATGTCGAGCGTCTGACCTCACTTCTCGGGCGTCCACTCCGCTCCTATCGCGACTTCGTCTCTGAAATTACAGCTTCGGCCTAATAACACGGCGCAGCACGCAACCTTACAATGAGGAAACCGACTATGATCTATTCAACGGCAACTATACCGGTCAATCCGGTTGGCGAAACCGCGCTGACCCGCTCGCAGGCATGGGCTGGCCTGGTAATGAAGGCTCGCGACGCCCGCGAGTTTCTTCCAGCCAATCTCTGCACCCGCTGCGAGGTCGTGGAGGAATGCGCGACGCATATCATACGTGAAGTCACGATCTCAGGTCAGGATCTGCGAGAAATCATCACCTTCGAGCCGGAAAGCAAAGTTACCTTTTTCCAGGTCACCGGTCCACGCGAAGGCGCGATCGTCAATGAGCTGTTCGAGGACGAAGCCGGCGCGCTTCAACTTCGGTTTTATTGCTATATCGGCCTGCGCGGCAAGGAGCCGAATGGCCCTGAAGAGCAGGCCGAACAGGCCTGGATGGACGGCGACAAGGGCTACAAGACCGCTCTTTTGTCGACGCTGAAGCGGACCCACCAACTGCTCGGAGAGGGCAGGCTCTGACCTTCACCAGAAGCCGAAGAAACGGGACTCCCTCTTGAGGGGCTCTCGCCTTAAAAGAGGAATGAAGCTATGACTAATACCGTAACCGATATCGTGCCGCATCACTCAAAGATCCTGGTTCTTGGAGCAACTGACATGACTGGCCGTTTAATCGTCAGCCAGACGCTGGCGCGAGGACATGATGTCACCGCGTTCGTGCGTTCCTCCGACAAGAGACGTGGTCTGAAGGGCGCAAAGCTCGCCGTCGGCGATGCCCGCGACTAAACAGCATGCGCCATGCTCTCAAAGGCAGGGATGCCGTTGTCAGTGCACTCGGCACGCCGGCCAGCCCGTTTCCCTGAGTTAGTGGAGGATTGGTCAATGCTACAATCCTGTCTCAGGCGCAGGATTGCAGCGCATGCCGTGAGGTGACCGTCCAATCCGCAATTGGGATGCTCTGCGCCGACGCAGCGACAACGACGGAATTGAACGTGACCCTGCGGCCGGTCATCGTGCGCGAAAGTGTTGCGATGGTCGCATCCTTCGCTTCGCCGGGTGGAACGCCATAGGCGAGAGATATATGCGGAGTAAAAGACGCGATGTCCCCTTGGCCGAAAACCTCGACAGCACACGCCTTCAATGCCAGCAGGTCTGAATGCCTGGCAAAGGCTGCGTAGAGCGATCGGTAGAACATCGTCGTGCCGACGATGTCGGCGACAGGGCACGTAAAGGTAGCGCGCCCCGAGACCACTCGGTCAACCAATCGAGCGAGCTCATCGCTTCCTCGCGGCATGTCCTCCATGAGAGTGAGATGCGGGACGAAGACCTCCGTTTCGAACTGCGCACCAAGGCTGGTCACGATGTCGCGGAAGTAGTCGAGATCGTCTGCGGCAGGCATCAGCCAAATGGAATGGAAATCGCTCATGCAAATCAGTTCCTAGGAATACCGTTGTTCAGCCAATAGTTCGCCCATTCTCGAGCGGTTTGACCGTGTTGCGGAAGATCAGCGGTAGATCGAGCTGGCTGACGATCGATGGCGCCCCCGGGTCTCTCAAACGCGCCTCAAGCACGCGGATGATCTCAGACGCCAATCTATCGGCATCCTGTTGGAAAGTCGTCAGTCGATACGCTCCCCACCGCGCCTCGGGTACGTCGTCGAATCCGATCACAGAGAGATCATTAGGGACCGAAACGCCGAGCACGTTTCGGGCATAGTCGATCAAACCGAAAGCCATGAGGTCGTTGACGCAGAATGCACCTTCGACGGCCCGAGCCAACAAGGAGGATGCTGCGAGATAGCCGCCGTCATAGTCGGTTCGGTCAGCACGTTCGACGATGATCTCAAGGCCGAGTTCGCCAGCGCGCTGAATATAGGCGCGCTCTCGCTCGATTAGGTTCGGACTGCCGACATGCGATGTAACAAGACCGATACGGCGCATACCGCGCGCAGCGAAGACTTGCACCGCCGTTTCCGCCGCCCGCGCATTGTTGACGCGCACGTGATCAGGCCCCTCCTCGTTGCGGCCAACCGCAATAAGCGGTTGCCCATTGCGTTGTGCGAGTTCGATAAAAGCCTTCGAGGGCATGCCGGAGAGAACGATCGTGGCCTCCGCCCGGTAACGCAACAGCGTCGCATGCGAGGCTTGTGAGGCCGTCTCGGACGTATCGGTCGGGATGAGCACCGGGACACGACCGCGCTCGACCAGCTGTCGCGACAGCGCCGAAATCTGAAGGGTCCGAAATGGCGTCTCCGGGTCGGAAGCAATCATGCCGACGAGCTGGCTGCGGTTTGCAAGCAGGCCGCGCGCCAGGTCGTTGACCTGATAGCCGAGCTCTTCGGCCGCCTTCATGACCTTTTCCCGCGTCGCTTTCGATACGCTCGCTCCGTGGGTGAACGTTCGTGACACCGCGGAACGGGAAACGCCGGCCCTTTCCGCCACCTCGTGCGCGCTGATGTAGCGCGGAAGATCGTCTTCCTCCGCGCCATCGCTTCCCTGATTCATCGCCCCACCTTCGACAGCACGTCCGCCCTGAGGAAACGCTCAACCACGAACATGAACGCGATTGACGGCACCAGCAAGATGAGGGCGGTGATCGAAGCTATCTGATAATTGCCACCGGAACCGGCGGTATAGAGCAGAAGCGGCAGGGTAGAAATATCCGGTGCACCGACGAAATAGGTGCCGGTGAACTCGTCGAGTGATTCCAGGAAGACGAAGATGGCGCTGGCCAGCAAGCCGGGTGCGGCGATCGGAAGCGTCACATCGAAAAAACCTCTCAACGCCGACGCCCCCATCGAACGGGCCGCCTCCTCCAGCTCTCTGTCAATGGCGGAAAAGGCAGCCGTCGCAATCCAGACTGCATAGACAAGCCCGTGCGTGACATGCACCAGAACGACCCCGAGCACCGTGCCGTTCAATCCGATCTGATAGAAGATGCGGGCAATGTTGACGTAGACCGGCAGGTTGGGGAAGGCTTGAGGGATCAGGAGGATCAGCAAGATCAGGCCCCGAAACGGCAACCTGAGCCTTGCGAGCGCGTAGCCGGCCGGGATGGCAAGGCCGATGGAAACGATGACCGTGAGCGATGCTATGACGACGCTCATGATCAGCGACGTCGTCGCGTTGCCCCGCGGCGAAAAGACATTCACCCAGTAAGAAAAGCCATATTGCAGCGGCAGCGCGTGGGGAAAATACCACCGCTCGGCGACCGCCCAAAGCAGCAGGTTCGTCAGCGGTCCGAAGATTGCGAATGCAAGCAATCCCAGACCGAGGCCACGAGGAATCCAATAGAGATCGAAGCGGCGCTCCATCAGCGGTGCTCCTTCATTGTTTGCCTGAGGTAGACCCAGGCGACGACACTGGTTGTCAACAGGGAAATCACACCGAGCGCATTGGCCACGCCGTAATCGCCGTAGGCGTTGATCCGGAAAGCCATGTTCGCAGTGATCATGGTCGGCGACTGCGCATTGATCATCATCGGCACGGACAGCACCGACATCATGGTGACGAAACTCAGAATAAGCCCCACCATCAATGTCGGCAGCACCTGCGGCAGGATGATCTCCACAAGTATGCGGAAACGCCCAGCGCCGAGGTTTCGGGCAGACTCGATCGTCGATCGGTCGAGCGAAGCCATGGCCCCAGCCAGCAGCAGGGTGACGAATGGCGTCTGCTTCCAGACAAAGGCGATGACGATGCCGCGCCAGTCGAGGAAGCTCATCGTCTGCGATGCGGAGAGGACCCCGCTTTCGACCAGCATGCTGTTCATCAAGCCGTTCTTGGCGAGAAATGTGCGCAGCACCTGACCGACGACGATGAAAGGAACGAACAGCGGCCATCGATAGAGCCACCGAAGAATAGCCACGGCGCGCGGGTTCGAACCAAGTGTGAGGTAACCACCGATCGCCACCGACATGAGGCCGATCAGGGCCGATGAGAGCGTGACAATGACGAGGGTAAACAGCACGTCGCCGCTATAGAGTTCGAACGCCTTGACGAAATTGCCCAGTCCGAAGCTGCCGGCCACATCAAACGCGCCCGTGATCGAACTGAAAAGCGGAACGATGAACAGCAGCAGCACGACGGCAAGCGTCGGCGCGACGAGAAGAAGACCAATGATGTGGATCGGCATGTGGTCACCCGGTTGCGACTGCGCGGCGCTCCAAGAAAGGATCACCGGCGGATAAAGTGAAAGGCGTCGCGGCTGGTGAGCCGCGACGCCCGCTGGATCAGTTGCCGACCTGACGCTCGTAGGCTTCCAGGATCGCCTTGTTGTAGGATGCGATCGGGAACGCCTTGCCGTTTGCGGCGAGATCCTCGGGCGAAATGTCGGTGAACAGCTTGGCCCATGTCTCCTTGTCGAGTTCGGCTTCCACATGCTTGGCATCGATGCCGGGATACCAGTTGAAGCGCTTCACGATTCCTTCGGCCTGAACCTTCGGGCTCGTGGCGAGATCGACGAACTTTTCGGCCAGCTCCTTGTTCGGGCTTTTGGCCGGGATGACATAGTGCATCGGCTGGCCCGGCATACCGGGGGACGGAAGCACCAGCTTCATTTCCGGCGGCAGCTGGCCGCTGGCCTTCCAGGAATAGAACATGTCGACCCAAACCGGGCCGATGGCGATCTCGCCACGGCTCAACATGTCGAGCGTCCCGGCGTTGCCGGGGGTGAGCGTTGCGTTGGTGGAGAAATCCTTGAGCTTGGCGAAGGCATCGGACCATTTGGCTCCCTCCGCCTCATCAAAGGGACCGTTGATCAACTTGTCAGCGTCGCCGCTGAAAGCATAGACCCAGCCCATGACGAAGCTGACGCCAGAGGCACCCCCCTTGATGCCGTTGTACCCGAACTGCTTGGGATTTTCCTTGGCCCACGTTACCAGTTCTTCGTAGCTCTTCGGTGGGTTGGCAACGAGAGCAGGGTTGTAGGCGAGCGCTGTCTGGCTGTTGAACATAGGCATAACGAAGCCGTCGACATTCGCACCGAGCGCCATCTTGGCATTGCCACGCGTCACGAGTGCGCCACTTGCGATCTTGCCCCGATAATTCTCCAGATACCCTTGTTCGACGATCGGTCCGGCAAACTTTTCGTGAACCACCGCAACGTCCGCGTCCCAGGTCTGCGTTCCTGCCTTCGACTGAGCCTCGAAGCGTTCAAGAATCTTCTGCGAGCCGGCATCTCCCGGTCCGGTGCCGACAGCGCGCACGGTATTGCCGGGGTTTTGCGCTTCAAACAGCGGACCGAGGTACTCGTTGATGTAGTCAACCATGTTCTGATCGCCGGCAGTGATCACTGTCAGCTCTGCCGCCATTGACGACGAGGTGGTTACGGCAAGCACAGCCGCCGCACTAAGAAATGCTCTCATCACAAAAACCTCCCAATGTGTGATAGTCAGTTCAGTATTTCTCGCGATCGACAGTTCGCACCACGAAGACCGCGTCTCTCAGATGAGCGCTGAATGCTGGCGCCTCACCTGCAGCGGAAGAGGCCAGGAAGGCCGCCCCCGCCCTGTGGAGGCCTCCCGCCTCCCCGCACGCCGTCACACTAGGTTCGGGCGAATATGAACAGTGCATCCTCTGGTACACGCACAAGAACGGTGCTTCCGGTTTCAAATGGTCGCTCCGCATCAACGATCAGCTTGCTCGAACCGAGCATGACGACATGCCGCCACGTTCCGCCCGGATAGCTGGATTGCTCAACGATACCCTTCAGCGCCAGTGAACCTGTAGATGCGGTGAGAGCCGTGTCATCTGCGGGCGCCAGATCAATGGCCTCGCTGCGGAACCTAGCAATGGCCCTGCCACTGGCAGCAGTACGGCCCCTGGCCGAAAGGGATGCGGCGCCATTGTGCGGCCCTTCGGCGACCTCGATCCGGTCGCCACTCACGTGGACATCAAGGTCGATGATATTTTCCGCGCCCATGAAGGCGGCAACGAAGTCGGACTCGGGACGGTTGTAGACCTCCTGCGGCGTTCCAGCCTGCGCGAGATCGCCGCCGTTCATGATGACGATCCGGTCAGCCATAACCATGGCTTCCTCGCGATCATGGGTGACGTGCACCGCTGTGATACCGAGCCGACGTTGCAAGGCACTGATCTCATGGCGGACTGTCAGCCGGATGCGAGCATCAAGATTGGATAGCGGTTCGTCGAGCAACAGAATCTCGGGATTGATAGCCAATGCCCGACCCAGTGCCACACGTTGGCGCTGACCTCCCGAAAGAGCGGCCGGTTTACGCTGACCGAGCGCATCCAGGCCCAAAAGCGCTTTCATCTCCGCCACACGCGCTGCCGCCGCTGCATTCGGCGCCCGCCTGAGCTTGAGCCCGTAGCCGATATTCTGGTCGACCGTCATATGCGGCCACAGGGCATAGGACTGAAACACCAGAGCCATGCCCCGCTTGTCCGGCGGCTGTCGGGTTACGTCGCGGCCACCGACCCTTATCGCGCCGCTCGTTGGCGCATTGAAGCCGGCGATCGTGCGTAAAAGCGTGGTCTTGCCGCACCCCGATGAACCGAGCAGTGCAACGAACTCGCCCTTGGCAACTGAGAGATTGATCCCCTTTAGGACTTCCACTTCGCCGTAGCGAACGCGCGTTTCAGCAATTTCCAGAAATCCACCCATAGTCCCCTCCCAAGGTCCGCTGGACACTCTCTTTGCACAGCCGTGCAATCACATCAAAACATCAACTTCTTCAGTGCGCAAGAGCAAAACCACAATGCCCAGCAATATGATCTCGTGACCTTCCCGTTCGCGCTGGACACGAGCAATCGCTCGGCGAAAGCCGGTTGGCTTTCGCAAAGAGTTAGCTGAACAGCTTTTTTGTGGGCCGTGCAAAAGTAGCCAAACCACGGTTCCCACAGGCCGCGCTCCACCCTTGTCACCAGGAGACACCTAGACGCGGATGACGACTTCTAGATGGCCTGCCCCATCTCAATTCGACCTTCGCCCTGAATAACATCCTCACGCTCCGCGAGCACTATCCCGGTCACATTGCTCAGTACCGCCGAGATCCGAGGGGCAGATGCGAGAACCGGACCTCCGGCCTCCAGCGTGCCAAGATCCAAAAACGGGCAGACCCGTCCGCCCGCCTCCTCCACCAGCAAGAGCCCGGCCAAACAGTCCCAGCTATTCATATGGATTTCGGCATAACCGTCACTTCGTCCATCTGCGACATAGGCCAGCCCAAGCGCCCCAGATCCCGCTCTTCGGGCATTGAAACCGGTGTAGAGCAAGGCATCGAGGATCGTCATGTAGCTGGCGTTTGGGACGCGCGCTGACCAGCCGAACTCGATCGAGGCGACTTGAGGCGCGGGCGTCTGAGCAGTCTGGATGGGTCGATCATTCAAGGTCGCCCCCGACCCACGCCGCGCGAAATACATCTCGTTCAGCGCCGGATTGTAGATGGCACCAATTTCCGTCCTCCCTTGCGACACGAACGCTATGGAAACGCAGAAATGGGGAATGTTGCGAGCAAAATTCGCCGTACCATCAATTGGATCGACGACCCAGATATTGTCACCCGACTGGCCTCCGGTTTCCTCGCCGAAGAAGGCGTCTTCAGGATATTCTGCCGCCAGTTGCTGACGGATGAACGTTTCGCATAAAGCGTCGGTTTCCGTGAGATAGTCCTGCGGCCCCTTGATCTCTATCTGTCTTGAGGCGCCGAAGCCTTGCATCACGATTTCGCCAGCCGCTCGAATGAGACTTCGCAAGAAGATCGCCCGCGATTCAAGACTGTTGGAATCCAATTTCACGCCCCCACCGCTATTATCACATCTCAAGCTTTCTGCACAGCTGTGCATTGTATGTCAAGACCATATGGGGCGGCTGGCGTGATCGCGCGTCAACGACTCCCCGTTCATCGAAAAGGCAAGGATCGCGCTGTGAGCGGTGGCTCGCAGTTCACCTCCATCGACTTCACCGCGGTGTTGAAGAAGGCCGAAATCGCCATCTCGATGGATGGCAAGGGTGCGTGGCGGGACAACGTGTTCGTCGAACGGCTCTGGCGTTCGATCAAGTACGAGGAAGTCTACCTCCACTCCTACAAGACCGTGTCCGAGGCCTGCGTCGGCATTGGCAGATATCTGACCTTTTACAATAGCCGACGCCCACATTCATCCCGTGACCGGCAGACGCCAAGTCAGGCCTACTTCAACGCGCTGGCACCAATGATGGGGGCGGCATAATCGAGGCGGTTAGCGAAACGCCCAAAACTGTTCAGACAAACCGAACCACCTCTGCCATCGCCCGTGCTGAGACTTGAGAGCCAAAGGCGATGTAGAGCCTGGCGCAATCCTCAATAGACCCGGCCATCGAACAGCTTGCGGGCCGTGCGCAATATGGCCGCGCTCCGGACAGTTCCGGCGTCTATTTCCAGAATGACCGAAGTCTCGCCTTCCGGATGCCCGACTGCGATCGTCTTCATCACGCCATCGGGAATGACGGCAACCCGATTTGCCGGCGAGCCGGGCAAAAGGGCCGCGGACGCGACACTGACTGCGCCAAAGACGCCGATGGCGGCGTGACAGCGGTGCGGGATGAAGGTCCGGGTGGTGAGCGCGTAGCCGGCTTGGGAATGGGCGACCAAGGTCATCTTGGGGACTGATTTCAGTGCAACGTCTCCTAGGTTCATCAAGGGACCGGCTTTCAGGCGGATTTTCTCGAGCCGCACCTTGAGGGTCTCGTTGGTGTCGAGTTCGGCCGGCGTCTCCTCGCCGGAAATACCCATGTCGGCGGCGGCGAGCACCACAACGGGCATGCCGTTGTCGATCAACGTGACCTCGATACCGTCGATCGTATCGACCGCATTTCCAGTCGGCAGCAGCGCGCCACAGCTGGACCCCGCGATATCCCGGAACACGAGCGGAATCGGCGCCGCCGTGCCCGGCACGCCGCTGATGGCCGCATTGCCCACATAGATCGGCTTTCCTCCCTGCGTGAGAACGGTCGCCGTCGCCACTTCACCGGTGTTTTCCATAAGGATTGTCACCTGCGTTTCGGTCCCGGTCGCAGCGACCAATCCGCGTTCGATGGCGAAAGGAGCGACAGCCGCCAGAATATTGCCGCAGGGCTGGGCGTCGGTGACGACAGCTTGCTCGACAAAGACCTGCAGAAACAGATAGTCGATATCGACGTCTTCCCGAATTGACTTCCGGACCACAGCGACCTTCGACGTCAGCGGGTTCGCGCCGCCTATACCGTCTATCTGGCGCGCGTCGGGTGAACCCATGACGTGGAGAAGGAGCGCATCGCGGGCCTGTGGGTCGGGCGGCAGATCTTTCGCGAGGAAGAACGCCCCTTTCGAGGTGCCGCCGCGCATCCACATGCAAGGCAGACCGTCAGACATATTTGAGCCCCTTTGCCGAGAGTTTTTCGCGCATGCCGTAGACATCGAGACCGAGCTCCCCCGCGATGAAGCGAGCTCGGTTATTCGCCTCCTTCTCTTCGCGCGCATGGGCGGCGGCGAGCACGTCACCGGCCGTGTGCCGTGGCACAACGCAGACGCCGTCGTCGTCGGCGACGATCACGTCGCCGGGGTTCACCAGTGTTCCCGCGCAGACGATGGGGACATTCACGTCTCCCAGCGTCTCCTTGACCGTGCCCTGCGAGGAAATATAGCGGGACCAGACGGGGAAGCCCATTTCCTGCAGTTCACGGATGTCGCGGCAGCCCGCCTCGATGATGAGGCCACGGACGCCGCGCTCCTTGAGCGCCGTCGCGAAAAGCTCGCCAAAATAGCCGGCGTCGGAAGGCGATGTCGGTGCGACGACCAGGATGTCCCCTGCCCGTGCCTGCTCGACGGCCACATGGATCATGGTATTGTCGGCCGGTGCAACGGAGACGGTGACCGCGTTTCCTGCAATTCGCCCGCCGGGATAGATCGGGCGCATGAAGCTCTGCATCAGGCCGACACGGCCTTGTGCCTCATGCACGGTCGAGACCCCTGATTTGGCGAGGCCATCGACAAGTTGGAGCGACGTGCGCTCGATGTTCTGGACGACGACCGGCATCAGAGTTGATCCACCGTGCGCGGGAATACGGACTGGAAGCCTTCGGCGTATTTCGCGGCACGCCCGCCCGATTGGCCACCGGAGTTGCGGGTGAAGTGGTTGGCGCGGTTCTCGGCGACACGGGTGTAGTATTCCCACAGATGCTCCTGGCCGAGCATGCATTCGATCGCCGCGCGCTTCTTTTCCCAAACCGGTGTGATGTCGAGGAAGACATCCGGTTTCCAGTTCATCTGCTCCGTCTGGTGCGGCTCGAACAGGTAGAGCTGCGGAGCGCCGAGCACTTTTTCGCCTGGATTGTGCCCCCAGGCCTGGGCAATCATCCGGCATTCCAGTGCGACGCTGGTCGCGTACATATGGTCGGTATTGTAGGGGTCGTATTGCGAGTGGCTGAGCATGAAATCCGGCTGCACCGCGCGGATGACATCGATCAGTTGGTCCTTGGCGGCGCGGTCCATTTCAAGTGGATAATCACCGAGATCGAAAAACCGGATATCATGCACATCGAGCGCGCGCGCGGCGTTCTCGGCCTCCTTGCGGCGCTCGGCCTTGACTTTCTCAAGCGTCATCTCCGGCTTCTTCCAAAGCTTCGCGCTCTCGCCGCGTTCGCCGTATGACAGGCACACGACGGTCACGTCGTACTCAAGCTGCTGATGCAGCGCGATGGCGCCGCCGCAGCGCCAGACGAAATCGGCGGAATGAGCGCTGACGACCAGCGCGGTTTTCTTGGTCATGATCCTGTCCCTAGCTTGCGATCAATGTTCGGCCACCGGCGGGGTGCCATGGGTATGAAAGCTCTCGATGGTTTTGAGCCCCCAGGCCTGGCCCTTCCGGCGCTCCGCTTCGTTCCAGATAACCGGCTGCCAATCGGGCGCCAGAACGAGGCGTGCGCCGGCGTTGGCCACTTCGACGCGGTTCCCCGCCGGTTCGTAGACGTAGAGAAAAAAAGTGCCCTGGACTGCGTGCTTGTGCGGGCCGGTCTCGATGAACACTCCATTCTCCAGGAAGATGTCGGCCGCCCGCAGCACTTCCTCGCGGCTATCGACGGCATAGGTGACATGGTGGAAGCGGCCTTTCGTCCCGGTATGATCGCCGGTATAGGCGAGGTCATAGGTCTTGTTGTTGACCGTGAACCAGCAGCCCATCACATCGTCCTCGCCAAAGACGATCTGCTCGGTGATGCGACTGCCGAGGGCCTTCGGAATGAAGTCGCGGATTGCCTTGACGTCGGAGGCAAGCAGGTTGACGTGGTCGATGCGGCGCACGGCAGCGCCACGCCCATGGAAGCGCTGCGCAAGGTTCTTGAGTGCCGGGGCCTCGGATGCCGGTGGTTCGTAGCGGCGCGTATCGTAATAGATCTCGAATACATGATTGTCTGGATCGCAAAAGCGATAAGCGCGGCCATGGCCGAGATCGCCTTCGGTCCAGCCGATACCGGCGCCAAGCGCTTCGATCGCTGTCACGCGGCGCTGCAATGCCGCCTCGCTGGTGCAGCGATAAGCGATGTGGCCGACGCCGGTCGTTTTGGCCGTCGTCAGCTTGAGCGAATGGAACTCGTAATCGTCCCAGCCGCGCAGATAGACGCTGTCGCCTTCGCGGCCACTCTCGGTCAGCCCGTAAACGTTGACGAAAAAATCAAGGCTCTTCTCGGGTTGGTCGGTAAACAGTTCGACATGGGCAAGATGGGCGATATCAAAACAGGGTTCGGTCAAGTTGATCTCCATTCGCTAACGGTCCTCGAACGGGAAAACGCCCGGTTCCGGGATGAAGTTGTCGGCAAAGCCTTGGATAGCGGTCATGCCCATCGTCCATCGTGCTTCCTCCGATCCGGCGCCGATATGCGGCGTCGCAATGAAGTTCGGCAGGCCAAGGAGGACATCGTCCTCGGGCGGCTCCACCGCGAAAGCATCGATGCCGGCCGCAGCGATGCGCCCGTCGGCCAGCCGATCACGCAACGCTGCCTCGTCGATGATGCGGCCGCGGGCGGTGTTGATCAGCACGCAATCCGGCCGGAGGCGATCGAGCACTTCAGCGGTGTAGAGCCAGCGGGTCTTGTCGGTGACTTGAAGATGGATCGACAGGACTTCCGAACGCTCCAGCAGTTCGTCGAAGGAAACAGCGCGTACGCCGTGCTCGTCGTAGAAGGCTGAGCGATCCCTGATGTCGTTGCCCAGGATTTCGCAGCCGAAGGGTTTCAGGAGCCGGATGAATTCCTGCCCGATCTCGCCCACACCGTGCACGCCGACCACCCGCCCGGAGAGCTGGCGTCCTATGCGCTGCAGCGGACGCTCTCCGGCACGCATGGCGAGGTTGCAGGCGCCGACATGGCGCAGCGCCATCAGCGCCATGCAGAATGCCAGTTCCGCCACCGAGCGTTTGTTGATGCCCGGCGTCCAGCCAATACGCACGCCATGGCGCTTCATCGCCGCGGGTTCGATCTTGTCTAGACCGACGCCAAGCTTTGAAACGACGCGTAACGCGGGAAGTGCCGAGAGCACGCGGTCGTTGATGGGTTCGAATGATACGATCGCCGCCTCGCAATCGGCGAGATAGGCGATCGTATCCTCTTCCGAGCGGTAGACAGTCACCCCTTCGGTGTTGACGCGCGCATCCGGATAGAGCGTCCTCAGATGCGCGACCAGACCGGCATGCTGGCCAAAGGAGACCGCCGGCACGGCGACGCGCCGGACAGGTCCCATTCCGAGGCTGCGGTCGGGAGTGGCCAAACCGTGCATGGCGGTTCTCCTCACGAAATTGCCGAGGCCGCTGCTGCTGCTCTCCTCATCGCACGCTTCTTGCGCAGGGTGCTGAAGGCTTGGAACAGAAACATGCTAGCCGTGATCGCCAGGATCGAGGCGCTGATAGGCCGGTCCAGGAAGCTCATGAAGCTGCCCTTGGAGATCAGCATCTCCTTGCGCAGATGCTCTTCCATCATCGGTCCGAGAACGAGGCCGAGAAGGATCGGGGCAACCTCGAAGCGCAGAAGCCTCAGCCCATAGCCCATGGCGCCGAAGAATAGCACCTGGCCGATGTCGAAGACCGAATTGCGGATCGTGTAAACACCGATGCAGATGAACACGACGATCGCCGGCATCAGATATTTGTAAGGTACCGTCACAAGTCGCACCCACACGCCGATCATTGGCACGTTGAGGATGAGCAGAAGGATGTTGCCGATAAGGAAGCTCATGGACAGGCCCCAGAACACTTCCGGGTGCTCTGTAAGAAGCTGAGGACCTGGCACGACGTTGTGAACCATCAGAGTGGCCAGCATCAGCGCCATTACCGCGTCGCCGGGGATGCCGAGCGTGAGCGTCGGGATGAAGGCCGTCTGGACATTGGAGTTGTTGGCGGCCTCGGGCGCGACGATGCCTTCTATGGCACCGTGGCCGAAACGCTCCGGCGTCTTGGAAATACGCTTTTCAAGTCCGTAGCTGAGGAAGGTCGCCGCCGTGCCGCCGGCGCCCGGCAACGCTCCGAAGATGCTGCCAATAAAGGTGCCGCGGCAAATCGGCCAAATCGACCGACGGATATCGTCGCGCGTCGGGATCATCGAGCGCAGGGTGATGTCCTTGGCGCCGATGACGCGACGGTTCAGGCTACCCGCATTGCGAATGATCTCCGGCACGCCGAACAGGCCGAGCGCCATGGCGACAAGGCTGACACCGTCATAGAGGTCGGGCATGCCGAAGGCGAAACGGACCTCACCGCTGGACACGTCGGTTCCGAACACGCCGAAGAGCAGGCCGAGTGCAATCATTGCAAAGGAACGGAATGGCGCGGCCGTTGCAAACAAGGCCGAAGCGACGAGGCCCATCAGCATCAGGCCGAAATACTCCGCCGAGCTGAATTGCAGGGCGATATCTGCCAAGGGCGGCGCGAGCGTCACGAGGATGACCATGCCAACGATGGAGCCGACGAAGGAGGCGATGGCGGTCATGAACAGGGCAACGCCGCCGCGACCGGCGCATGTCATCGGATAACCGTCAAGACAGGTGACGGCCGCCATTGGAGTGCCGGGCAGGTTGAGCAGGATCGACGCGGTCGAACCGCCATAGGCCGAACCGTAGAAGATGCCCGCGAGCATGATCAGTCCGGTGGCCGGCTGGAGATGGAAGGTGATTGGCAAGAGCAAAGCGATGGTCGACATTGCGCCTATGCCGGGCAAGACGCCGATGAGTGTGCCAAGCGCGACGCCGAGCGTGCAGTATAGCAACGCTTCCGGGGTGACCGCGAATTGCAGGCCGAACAGGATATTGTTCCAGAAATCCATCGCCTTCAGCTCCGACCGATTGCCTGGACGGGCACGCTAAGCCCGTAGACGAATACCAGGGTGGCGAAGACCGACAGTGCGATCGCCAGCAGCATCGCGTTGCGCACCGACAATTCCGGTTCGGCGCGCGTCGATACCATCACCGAGGCGAAAACCGCCGGCATCATGCCGGCATTTTCGATAAGGGCCGCGAAGACGGCGATTGCCGGCAGCACGGTGACAATGCCGCGCACGTGCGGCGTGTCGGGCGGTAGCGCGCCCTTGAGGCGGCCCTCGAAGAAGATGATGCCGAGGCCGAAACAGAAGATCGCAAGCGCGATGACGGCCGGATAGAAACCTGGCCCCATGCGGTGGAGTGTCCCCATCGGATAGCGGAACGCCTCCCATAGAGAGAAAAGGCCCACTGCGGAAACGAGTCCTCCCGCAAACCATTCGGTCTGATTTATTCCACGAATACGCATGTTTTCCTCCTCATGCATGTGGACGAGCGCGACCGGCCGATGCTCCTCCCAGCGGTCGCATGTCCGATCTCATTTCTTGGCGCCGGCCAGGCGATAGGCATCGTCGGCAAGTTTGACCGCGCGCAGGCAGTCGAAGACGCTGACGGCGGGCGCCTGCCCGCTCTTCCATCGGGAAAGCGCCTCTTCCAGGATGCGGTGGGACGGATTGCCATCCGGCAGACCCGGCATGACTTCTTCGCTGCGGGCGGAGACCAGTTTCAGCTGACCGTCCTTGGCGGTAAGCATCGCATCGGAACCACAGATCTTCATTTCACCATCGGCCCCGTCCAGCAGCTTGTCGGTGCCCCCGGCCTTGATGCCCTCAGTGGTCAGGCGCGGAAAGGCATTGCCGACCTCCAGCGTGCCGAGGACGCCGCTTTCGGAGCGGAACAGAACCGAGGCATAGTCCTCGACCTTTTCGCCGAGCGCGCGGGCGCTGATCTGCGCGCCAATCACCTCCACCTCCTCGCCGGTCAGCGCGTGAAACAGATCGAACCCGTGTGTGCCGAGATTGCGCAGGGCGCCTCCCCCGGAAGCCTCGGGATCGAGCATCCACGGAGAATCCCACGCCACGTAGCGGGCCGAGGAGAAGCGGTTCATGCGCACGTAGAGATGACTGAGGCGACCGAAGCGATCTTCGGTAGCCAGTTCCCGCGCTTTCAGGAAGAAAGGGGAAAGGCGCAGCGGCATCGGGATGGCGGCATAGCCGTTCAGCTCCCTTGCTTTTTCAGCGATGCCAGCCACTTCGGTGGCGTTCAGTCCCATCGGCTTTTCCATCAGGAAGGGATAGCCGTTGTCGAGCAGGTGGTGCGCCACGGCGGCCATGCGATCGTGGCGGCCGAGCGCCAGAACGAAATCCGGGCGCGTTTCTGCCAACATATCCTTGTAGTCTGAATAGACCCTCAGACAGCTCACCTCAGCGCCCCGGCGCGCGGCGATGCCGAAATCGTCGTCCTGGATGGCCGCGATCTCCACACCATCCATTCTTTGAAGCTGCCTTAGGTAAGCGGGATCGTAGAGAGCGTGCCAATGGCTGACGCCGATCGCCGCGACGCGAACATTCATGCCTTCCTCCTCCTTGGCCATAAGCAGATACTAATACTCCTGCACATCGCCTCACCTCCACCCCCACAACGGGATCGCTCTCGTTTTCGGCGGTTGACTATTGATTGGTATACTGATAATAGGCCTACATTGCAAGTGTGAAATTATATGCGCACCGCATTTCCAGGGAGGAAGATGATATGACAGCCAATGTCGCAAACCCGACACCATCGCAGCAGGCCGGGCTCGTTGAGGCGCTTGCCGAACACCACGTCCAACCACTGTGGGATCGCTACAAAACGCTGAACACCCGCGAGCCGCAGTACTACGAGCCGATGATATGGCCTTGGGAGGTAATGGAAAAACTCGTCGAGCGGGCATGCAATGAAGTGAGCATGGAGGAAGCGGAGCGACGCGCGCTACTGTTCTGCCACCCGGCGTTCCCTGGAACCGTCTTTACCACGCCGACCCTGTCCGGCGCGCTGCAGGTGCTCGAGCCTGGCGAATCTGCGCACGCGCATCGCCACACCCTGGCCGCGCTCCGGCTGGTCATGGAAGGCGATGGCGCCGAAACGATCACCGACGGCAAGGTGTGCCCGATGATCCCGGGCGATCTCATACTGACGCCCGCCTGGGCCTGGCACGAGCATCGGCACAACGGCACGAAGCGGATGGTGTGGTTCGATGGCCTAGACTATCCGCTCTCACGCTTCTACGGCACGGTGTTCTTCGAGGTCGGACCAGGACCGATCCCGGATCGCGGGCTTGCCAACATGGCCGACGAAGCATTGTCCGTTGCAGGGGTGCTGCCTGACGGCGACAAGGATGCCGTGCCCTACTCGCCGCTGTTTCGATATCCGTGGAGCCAGGTTTCGCAAGCCCTGAGCGCACTGATCCCCGCCAGGGACGGATCCCGCCTGGTCCGCTATACCAACCCGGTCGATGGCGGCCCAGTGATGCCTACCATCGATTGCTACGCGCTGAGGCTCGACGATGGCGTTCGCACTACCCCTGCCCGTAGCACAGCAACCGCAATGGCCGTTGTTATCGAAGGCGAAGGTGAGACCAGGATCGGCGAACGAACCTTTACTTGGAAGAAAAACGACGTCTTCACCCTGCCCCGTTGGCAGTGGATCGAACACAGCTCGACCGGCGCTCCAGCGACGTTATTCCTGATGACCGACCGCGAACTCACGAAGCGAATCGGCCATCTTCGCGAGGAGAAAGCTCAAGACTGACAGCGAGAGTGTCATCGGGGCCGTGGGGAGCGGCCTCGGTGGACAGCGATGGTAGGCGCGTGCGCTGGCTCGGTGGAAACGGGCCTGCGCTCAAGGAGGATTTATGTCGAAAAATATGGAAGTTCTCGTGATCGGAGCCGGCATCGGCGGGCTCACCATGGCTCTGGCGCTCCACAAGGCCGGCATTACGTGTCGGGTCTATGAAGCGGCTCCGGCCTTCAAGCCGCTGGGTGTCGGCCTCAACCTATTGCCGCACGCCATCAAGGAACTGGATAAATTGGGACTCGTCCAAAGGCTTCTCGCCAAGGGTATCGAGACCGGCGAATACTGTTTCTACACCCGTCACGGCCAACTGGTTTACCGCGAGCCTCGAGGCCGCGCCGCCGGATACGAAGTTCCGCAGATCTCTATCCATCGAGCCGACCTGCATCAGGTGTTGTCCGAGGCCGTCTACGAGCGAATGGGCCAAGACGCGATCGTGCTCGGACACAGGAACGTCATGCTGGATCAGAACGAAACGGGTGCCATCGCGCATTTCATCGATACCCTGACCGGCGAGCCCCTGCCATCCGTTCGCGGTGCCATCGCGATCGCCTGCGATGGCGTGAACTCCGTCACGCGTAGCACAATGCACCCCAAGGAAGCCAAACCGCGGTACGAAGGTACGACGCAGTACCGCGGTTCGACCGTCTGGAAACCATTCCTGACCGGCCGCTCCATGCTCTATTTCGGCACCTACGAAACCGGCAAGCTGATCATCTATCCCATGCGAGACAATGTAGATGATGAAGGGAACCAGTTGATCAACTGGGTCGTCGAAATCTCGCGCGATGATCTGCTGACCCGTGACTGGAACAAGACCAGCAATGTCGAAGAGTTCATCAAGCATTTCGAGCACATGAAATTCGACTTCCTCGACGTGCCGGGTGTGCTGCGCGGTGCCAAGGTCATCCTCGAATATCCGATGATCGATCAGGATCCACTTAGCCATTGGACCGAGGGGCGCATAACGCTGCTTGGCGATGCGGCACACCCGATGATGCCGCGCGGTTCCAACGGATCAGCCCAGGCGATCATCGACGCCAACACGCTTGCAGCGGAACTGGCCGCCGGCACAGACCCCCGGGACGCGCTCAGAGCCTATGAGGCCAAGCGTCTGCCGGCAACCTCGTCCGTCGTCATGGCCAACCGCGGTCAGGCACCCGACGCCATTCTGCGTGTGGTCGAGGAGAGGACCGGCGGCCGGCCTTTCGCCAAGATCGACGACGTCATTTCCCAGGAGGAATTGGTCGAATGGCAGGAGAACTACCGCAAGCTCGCAGGCTTCCGTGCACAAGATCTGAAGGCAGGAGCGTAGCTGCAGTCAATCCTGTCTGCAAACGGCCGATGCCACATGGGCCGAAGCAATCTCATCCGTAGGCGCCACTCTCCGCGTTGGTCGGATAGGATTTGAGCAGCCGGCGGGTAGGATCGGCGGCGTGACGGCGCCGCCGATCTTCACCGAACTCCACTCGGTTTGATGGTTCGTTCACTCGCCTGTCATGATGTTCGCTGCCCAATTCTTCGCCACGATCCTCGAACGCCGCCATCTGTTGTCGAACGATCACGCAGCCTTGGGAAGGATCGACTGAAAGTAACAATCCGGGTGATGACGCTGCCTCTGTGGGCCACGGCTTTTCGCGGGACTCAGATTTATCCTTAGCAAGCGGCCCGCACGATCCGGCACGCGCCGGAACGTACGGGCTTGTAGGTCGGCTCAAACGGATGCTGCTTCCAGCGTCTCGGGCGCGAAAAGCTCGTCCACTGCAACAAGTCGCCGCGACAGCCCCTGCTCATGATGGTAGCGCAGGAATGTCTCCAACGCTTGCCGATTGCCAGCCAATCCGTAAGGCCACCACGCGTCCCCCATCTCGCGCTTCGTCTCTTCGACATGGCTCATCAGCCAAGGCAGCATGACGGGCAACGCGGGCGCATCTCCGAGTTGATCGTAAATCAGCTTCTGCGATGCCGTGAAGGCCTTTTGCAGCGACTGTGCGATCCACCGGTTCGCCTGATACACGTCGCGACGGATGACGACGGTATGCATCATTGGGAAAATCCTCGTGCGGCGGAAGTAATCGCGCTCCGCCGAGCCGAAGTCGGGAAACAGTCGGGCCACCGCATCCGGTCGTGAGAAGAACGTCGATGGTGCGCGCGGCGACACGAGCGCATCGATTTCTCCGTCGACCAGCATCCTGGCCAGGGTTTGCTCAGTCCCGATCGGAGTAACCGAGATGTCTGCAGGCAGGTCGATCTTGATTTTTTCCTTACGGCCCGGCGCTTCTATGCCACCCGTAAAATGCGTGACACTGCGCGCGTCGACGCCGTAGTCGTCGGACAGGATGCCTCGGATCCAAACAGGCGCCGAGAGCTGGTACTCCGGCGCACCGATGCGCTTGCCGATCAGGTCGCGCGGATCGCGAATACCGCTCTTTGTCGAGATGTAGATACCGGAGTGGCGGAAGAAGCGGGATGGGAATACCGGGATCGCGATGAAGGGCGGTTCGTCCCATGTAAGCGATACCACGTAGGACGACATCGACATTTCAGACACATCGAATTCGCGGTGTCGCATCATACGGAAGAACATCTCTTCCGGGCCCATGGCCAGAAAATTGAGATCGATCCCGTCTGCCTGAACCGTCCCGTCGGCAAGTGCCGCCAACCGGTCGTAGGCTCCCGCAGCCAGCGTGATTTTGAGCTTCGTCACAGCATTTCCTCCTACCTGATTTTAATTGGTGTACATATGATATATCTACCATTTATTTTAGGAAGATGCAGCCAAAAATTGCAGGAATCACCGATAGGCGCTATGCTGATTAATTGACAACCAACTTTCTAAGCGCGAGCAATCACAGAGGATTTCTTATGTCCCTCGAGAACTTCTATGGCCGGCCAGGGCATCTGGTCCGGCGCCTCAACCAAATTTCCGTTGCGCTCTTTATCGAGGAGGCGGGCGACCTCGGACTGACGAACGTGCAATTCGCCGCTCTGAATATGATCCGGGAACTGCCGGGAATAGACCAAGTCACGTTGAGTGACCGGATCGCCATCGATCGGACAACCATTGTCAAGGTACTCGATCGGCTCGTCGAGAAAGGATTCGTCACACGAGACCGCTCGCGCGAGGACCGCCGCACCAACGTGTTGAACATCACAAGTGCCGGCATCGACGTGTTGAACAAGATTCTGCCGAGGCTTGACGTCAGCGACGCCCGCATCCTTGAACCCCTTGCCCCGCAGGACCGCGATAAATTCATGGAGATGCTGACGCGGCTCGTGCACGTGAACAATACATTCAGCCGTGCGCCATTGAACAAGCGGCCGGACTCCGCATCGGAAGAGGCCTAGCCCACGCCAGAACTCCCAGGCCGGGCCGCCCCTTGTGGCCGGCTCCGACCCTCCTGAGGAACTGGTAAGACCAGTCCGGCGGAATGCGCTAGTGCAGCCGGGATATGCCGCCCAACAACGGCTGCGGTTGCGGGTTCTGCCATGGCTGATACGCGCGCACCGCAACCTCCATCTCGCCGAGATCCTCGCAGGCCGCCACCAGATTGTCGCCGGGTCGGATCGGCCCAACACCTTGCGGCGTGCCGGTGAAGATCACGTCGCCAGGATAGAGCGTATAGTGCCGCGAGGCGAAGGCGATGATGCCGGCGGCAGACAGTTTCATATCGGCGGTGTTGGTCGCCTGACGGACGATGCCGTTGACCGTGAGCCTGAGCTCAAGGTGATCCGGATCGATCAATTCGTCGGCCAGCGTCAACCAAGGGCCAAGAACAGAGTAGCTGTCGAAGGATTTGCGGAAGCTACGGTCTGCGGCGCCGCGAAGCGTAATGTCGAGGCCAAGCGCGTAGCCGGCGACATAGTCAAGCGCAACGTCCTCGCCGATGTCGGACGCGGTTCGACCGATGACGACGGCGAGCTCGACCTCATGGTCAGTGCGTTCGTCGGTGAAGCGCTGCGCGATGCCTTCGGACGCGCCGACCAGCGAAGATGTAGCCTTCAGGAACAGTCCCGCCCGTTTGATATCGGGAATGTCATGGCCGGGTGAGACATTGCTGGCATGCATTTCATCGATATGCGCCTGGTAATTGACGGGCGCTCCGATCAATTTGCCGGGTCGAAAAACCGGCGACAGCAATTTTGCCGTGCCGACTGGAACCCAAGGCAGATGCGATAGGTCGCCATCCAGCACATCGGACAATTCGCCGAGCCCGGCGATCAGTGGATCGCTCCAGCGCAGGGCCGCATTGCATTTTTCGATGCGACGGGCCGGGGCGGTTATGTCGATGATCCGATCGTCCTTGATCAGACCCACCTGGTTATCGTTGAAGCGGCAGAGTTTCATGCCAATGTCCTTTGAAGCGGAACGCGCGGGACAGGCGCGTCGGAACGCAACCTGTCTGTGACAAAAACAAGCCGCTTGACCAGCGCGCTGACGCTTGCGCGTGCCGCATCGGTCGTCAGGTGGCCGTCTGCATCAAACGCCTCGCGAGCGTTCGGAATGTTGACACGCTCAGGCAGCACGATCGTGCCCATGCTGCTGAGGATGTCGCGCAGATGCGCCATTTGGCGCAGAGCGCCGAAGTACCCCGTCGTGCAGCCCATGATACCGGCAACCTTGCCGGAGAAAGCGACCTTCTCCGCCAGACCATCGTCTGCGCGAGAGACCCAATCGAAGGTGTTCTTCAACAGGGCCGACACGGAGCCGTTGTTTTCGGGCGATGCGATCAGAAAGCCGTCGTGTTCCATGAACATGCGCCGGAGCAGCCGTCCATTGGGTGTCGTGCCGTCACGGCGCTCTTCATCGGCGTGATATACCGGCATGGTGAATTCGTTCAGGTCGATCAGCGTCACGGTCGCGCCGAGGTCCCGCGCCTGGGCGGCGGCCTCGCTGGCCAAAAGCTTGTTGAACGACCCCTCGCGGGCGCTGCCGGAAAAGGCAATGATTCTGGGTCCGCTCATCGGGTGCTCCTCTTCATTTCGCTGTCTTCCAAGAGATGCGCAAGGCGATAGCGGTCCGCGAGAGGTGTCGGCGCCGCACCCGCCCCGATCAATGCGGCCGGACTGAATTTCCCCTTGGCCAAGTCGTCCAATGCCGTAGCGTCATAGGCTTCCAGGATCAGCACCCAGTCCTCGCTGTCATCAGGCCTTTGTCTCAGTTCGCGTTCCTTCGTCTCGGGCCGGACGGTTTCGGTTTTTTTCAACAGATGCGCGCCGACAAGGCCAGGGCACGTGCCGAGATCTGAGAGCTTCTCGGACAGGAACTGCGTCAATGCAGCCTCATATCCTGGCAGCGCGGAAAGCCGCACCGTCAGAACCTCGCTACCCACTCCCGCACCGGCAGTTGTGGCGACTTCGCACAGTGTGCGGTTGACGTTTAGGACTCTCTTCATGGTACGCGCGGTCCAATCACTTGGATTGTTGAGCCGTGCGAGATAGCCCGAGGACGTCATCACATCGAGATCCTCAACTTCGTAAATGACGAAGTAGTGGGCAAGCGTTGCATCGAGTGCCGCGCACCTTCGACCGCGCAGAAAACCGTCTATGCCGACCCGTTCGGGCAGATGCTCATGCGAATGCCAATCGTCGTGCGCCTCACGGTCCTGCATCGTCGTCCAGAGAACGACTGCCGCCTTGCCGGTCAATGCCATGCTTTCACTCCCACTCTCCTGCCAGGTAACTTCGGGCGCCACAGGGTGGCGGCGCCCTTGACGATGCCGGCACGTCGTTCAGACCCGCCGGCTATCGAGCTGCGCTCACTGAACTGCGTTCGCAGCCACGACGGCAGCGCCAAGGCGTTTGTGTTCGCTTTTGAACATGTCGGCGAACTCGGCTGGCGAGGCGCTTGGACGCACCGTAGTGCCGATGTCGGCCATCTTCGCGACGACTGTCGGGTCACTGTAGGCCTTGACCAGTTCGGCGTGCAGCCTGGTGATGATCGGCTTAGGCGTGCCCGTCTTGGCGACCAGGCCAAACCAGGCATTGAGCTGCGAATTTGGAAAGCCTGCCTCCGCCATGGTTGGAACGCCCGGCAAGTAAGCCGCGCGTTGTGTATCGGTGACGGCCAGGGCACGTAACTTGCCTTCTTTGATCATCCCCAGCGAGTTGGCCGGTCCGTCGAAGAAATAGCTGACCCGACCGGAAATGACGTCGGGCAGAGCATCAGTCGAGCCCTTATAAGGCACGTGTTCGGCGGAAATACCGGCCTCCGTCTTGAACATTTCGGCAACGAGATGCGAGCCGCTACCGACCCCCACAGAGGCAAAAGTCAACTCGCCGGGCTTCGCCTTGGCAGCCGCCACGAGGTCGGCGGGCGCCTTAAACGGGCTATCGGTCGGCACAAGCAATATATGCGTCGATGTAAATGCAAGCGTAATCGGCTCAAAATCCTTGAGCGGATCGTAACTTAGATCCTTATAGAGTGCCGGATTGATAGCGACGATACCGTGGCTGACCCACAAAAGGGTATGTCCATCGGCCTCCTTGCTCATGAACTCGTTGACCGCGACCTGGCCGTTGGCACCTGTCTTGTTCTCGACCACCACCGGCTGCCTGATACTCGCCGACAGTTTTTCCGCCGCGAGCCGCGCGCCGATATCACTCGATCCGCCGGCTGAGAACGGCACGATGATTGTAATGGTCTTTGTCGGAAACTCCTGCGCTGAGGCTGTCAGCGCGGTTGCCGCGACAACTGTGGCCGCAGCCAACGCCTTGTAAATGATGTTCATGCTTTTCCTCCCTAAAAGCGTGAGCCACCGGCACAATGAAGCGAAGACAATGTCTGCCGAACCTCCGCAGCAGACTTTTATCACAAACGCATCATTCTTGGCGGCACAAAAGATTGTATGCTGATTATTGGCTTGCTGTCAACGCGTATTGAGGTGGATGCCTCGATTGCGTCGTTCGCCGCGACTGCGACGCCGGATTTTATCGTTCCCGAGGAGCCCGCCGCCGGGCTGCCGAGTTGGCTGGCCCTGCTCAGGGACGTTGCAGCCCGCGCGGGGCGCCGGCCTGGACCCAGTTGCACCGAATCGGCGCCTGTATCCTTGTCGGAATGTAAGGCGGCGCAGCCCTCAACACGCCCAGGGAGCAAGGAGAAACGTCGCAGAAGGCATCTGGTAGGTCGCAAGCTTGAATGGATCCGGTCCGAGGGACATTTTGAGCGCCGTTCATAAACCACGGCCAGCGCATAGGAGCGTATCTCGCTCGACATCAAGCAACTCGGCACGGATGCCGTCAGCGATGCAGCCACCTCCGGAGAACTGCGCAAGCACTGAAGTCATTGCGGTGGTTGTATCGGAGTCAAACTCGACGGCCATTCAGACGTCACATCGTTCATCCACCGCGTTGACCTGGCGCTTGACCTGACGCTTGACCGCACCCAACAGCCTCCAGAGCGTTTCTCGGCCGGTCAGGTCGTCGACGCTCGCATCTCCTTTTTTCCAACTGGGACAGCGAGATGCAAAAAAGGAAGCTGTTGCTCTGTCCAACTCCGTTGCTTCGCTTGGCGACTTTTTGGTTTCACACTTTAGCTCCGCAACAAAAGCGATTAGGGAGATCGTGAAATCCCATGGAGTTAGTCGCCAAAGAACGCGGCAATCAGCGGCCCAGGGATTACTAAGCCTCCATCTTCATGAGATCTGGATCGGCTGCTTTCGACCCATGAGAAGGCTTGAACCACTTCAATCAACAGGGTAGCGCCACAGCCATTCACGTGGCAACGGGCCTTTGTTGCGTTCGGGTTGTTGAGATTGCTCCCATGCATGCGCCAGAATCCCGACAGAGCGGGACAATACAAACAGCCCCCGTGTGAGAGGCGCAGGGAACCCAAGTTCGCCGTAGACGACTGCGGTGGCGCCATCAATGTTGAGAGGAATGAGCTTGCCCTTGCGCAAAGCAACCTGGCGCTCGAGTTCGACCGCTATATTGACCAGTTTACCAGCGACGGTGCCTTTTTCGGCGTAGGTCTTCGTGATCTCGAGCAACCTCGGTGCTCGCGGATCTACGGGATGGAAGCGGTGGCCAAGTCCCGGCACATAGCCATTGCTCTCCTCAAAAAATCGCTCAAGACGGTCCGAAACTGCCTGCGGCAGGCCCTTGGTGTCGACGTCGGCGGTAATTTCCTGCAGAAATACCAGTGCCTGTTCACCGGCGCCGCCGTGTACATCGCCCAGCACATTGATCGCCGAGGCCATTGCATTGTTTATGCCGACGCCACATGTCGCGGCCATACGCGCGATCGCGATCGAGGGCGCCTGAGGGCCATGATCGACCGCGGCCGACAGAGCCGCGCCGAGCAGTCCTGCCTGATCTTCTGTCGGCAGTGCACCTCGCAACATCAGCCAGATCATCGCCGGGAAGCTGATGTTCCCGATCAGATCCTGGATCTCGTGGCCGCGCAGCCGGATGACGCCGGGGCGCATCTCGATAATATCGGTCCGCCACCAGTCCTCGGCCCGTTGGCGCCCCTGTTCCATGCCTTGCTCACTCATGCGTGTATCCTAATGGTCGATTGTGCGGCGATCTCAGCGAGGATCTCGGCCGTCTGTTCACCAAGCCTCGGCGGCCGTCGTGATGGCACAGGCGACTCGCCGTCGACCAGGAACCCGCCGCGAACGACGGTCAAACGATCAGCTCCGTCACTTGCGGAGAATGTCGTCATCAGCTTCCGCCTGATAACCTGGTCTTCGGCGAGTACCTGCGGGATCGTGAGTATCCGCCCTGCCGGGATGCCGCGCCGATTGAAGCGCCGCTCCCATTCCACCGCTGGCGCTTGCGCCAATGCCTGCTCGATCAGCAGCTTCAGTTCGCCGCGCCGCCGCTTGCGCTCGTCGCGCTTTTCGAAGCGCGGATCGTTGGCGAGTTCAGGCAGGCCGATTTCGTCGCAAAGCGCAACGAACTGTTCCTGTTTGTTCGCCGCGATGTTGAGCAGGCCGTCTCCCGTGACAAAGGAGCCCGAAGGGGCCGCCGTCATGTTCTCATTGCCCATAGCCGCCGGCTCCACGCCTGAGATCAGATAGTTGGAGACCGGCCAGCCGAGCGCGCTTAGGGTGCATTCGAGCATCGACACGTCGAGGAAGGCGCCTTCACCCGACCGTGACCTGCGCAATAGAGCCGACACAACCGCGAACGCACCGAATAGGCCACCTAGCGTGTCGGCCACGGGATAGCCCACCCGCAATGGCGCGGTCTCGGTCGTGCCGGTGATGCTCATGATCCCGGAAAGGCCTTGAATGATCTGATCATAGGCCGGGTTGTTGCGCATCGGGCCGTCCTGGCCGAAGCCCGAGATGGCACAATAGACAAGATCGGGACGTACCACTTTCAGAGTATCGTAGCCGAACCCCAGCCGCTCCATGACCCCGGGTCGGAAGTTCTCGATTAGCGCATCGGCGGTCGCGACAAGCTGAAGAAAGTGCTGCTTGTCGGTTTCGCTCTTCAGATCCAAAGCGATGGAGCGCTTGCCGGCATTCTGGGCGAGGAAGGAAGCGCCCATGCCCTGCGCGTTGAGTTGGGCAGAAGCGCCAAGCTGGCGGGCAAGGTCGCCTCCCAGAGGCGTTTCGACCTTGATGACATCGGCGCCGAGGAGGGCAAGCTGATATGCGCAATAGGGACCCGCGAGCACATTGGTCAGGTCCAGGATGCGCAGGCCGTCGAGGAGTTTTTTCGTCATCGATTGTTCCTTTGGTCAAGCGCAGGTGAATGTTCAACCGACGCCGCGCGACGATCCGAAAAATGCTTCCACAGTTTTGGTCCAATCAACGCCGTGAAAGCGAGTATGAGCAGCGACAGCGAGATTGGGTGCGTAACGAAGACCGACCAATCGCCGTTGGAGATCGTCATCGTCCGGCGAAACTGTGTCTCCGCCATCGGCCCGAGGATCATGCCGATCAGGACCGGCGCCGTCGGGAAATCGAAACGTCGCATAAGGAAGCCCATCGCCCCTAGCACGTAGAGAAGAACCAGATCGTAGGAGGACTGGGAAATGCCGTAGGTGCCGATGGTCGCAAAGACGAGGATGCCACCATAGAGCAAGGGCGGCGGGATCTTGAGCAAGCGAACCCAAAGGCCAATCAGCGGCAGGTTGAGGAGCACCAGCAGGACGTTGGCGATCAGCAGGCTGGCGATCAGTCCCCAGACGAGCGCCGGTTGCGTCTGAAGCAGCAATGGGCCGGGGTTAATGCCGTAGCTCTGGAAGGCTGACAGCATGATCGCCGCTGTTGCAGACGTGGGAAGCCCGAGCGTCAGCATCGGCACAAGGACACCGGCCGTCGAGGCGTTGTTCGCGGCTTCCGGACCAGCAACTCCTTCGATGGCGCCCGTCGTTCCGAACTCGTCCCGGTGCGGCGACAGCTTCTTTTCGATCGCATAGGAGAGAAAGGTCGGGATTTCGGCGCCGCCGGCCGGCATGGAGCCGATCGGGAAGCCGATGAGCGTGCCGCGCAGCCATGGCTTCCAAGAGCGCGCCCATTCTGCCCGCGTCATGTAAAGCGAGCCGCGCAAGGGTGTGATCTCATCCTTACCGGCATAACGACGGCCGGCGACATAGAGGGTCTCGCCGACCGCAAACAGGCCAACTGCCGCGACGATCATGCTCGTGCCGTCGAGCAGTTCGGGCACGCCGAAGGTGAAGCGCGCCTGCCCGGTTTGCATGTCGACGCCAATCATGCCGAGGAAGAAGCCGACAAACAGGCTGGTGAGGCCCCGTACCGACGATGGACCCAGCACGGCCGAGACCATGACGAACGACAGGACCATCAGCGAAAAATACTCTGCCGGTCCGAACTTCAGCGCCATGCCGACGACAACCGGAGCAAGGAAGGCGACTCCGAGCGTGCCGATAGTGCCGGCGACAAACGAGCCGATCGCCGAAGTCGCCAGAGCAGCTCCGGCCCGTCCAGAGCGCGCCATGCGGTTGCCTTCGAGCGCGGTCACGACCGTGGCGCTCTCGCCCGGCGTGTTGAGCAGGATCGACGTGGTCGAGCCGCCGTACATGGCGCCGTAGTAGATGCCGGCAAACAGGATGAACGACGCCTCTGGAGAGACCTGGTAGGTGATCGGCAAAAGGAGCGCGATCGTCAGCGCCGGACCGAGGCCGGGCAGGACGCCGATCGCCGTCCCAAGTGTGGTGCCGGCCAGACACCAGAGCAGGTTGATCGGCGTCAGGGCGACAGCAAAACCGGTCGCGAGTTGTTTGACGGTTTCCACGTCAACCTCCAAGAAGGTTCTCGACGACACCGCCGCCGATGTTGACACCAAGCACCTTGGCAAAGCCGAAATAGGCGGCAAGCGCGAGCAGCAGGCCGCAGGCTGCGTCGCGCAAAGGGCGGCGGCTGCCGAAGCCACGGGCGATCAGCAAAAACATAACGACGGAGGCAGCCGTGAAGCCGACGCGGACGATGAGGAGCACGTTGGCGACGAGCCCGGCCGCGACATAGGCGATGGATCGCCAATCGGGCGGAACCGACTTTTCTTCCTCGTCCTGCCACCCACCGCGAAGGGCTGTCCACAGGAGCGACACGCCCAATACCGTCAGACCGGCGGCCGTCAGATAGGGGAACACCGTCGGCCCGACCTTGGCATAGAGAGGCGAGACCGCCATGAGGCTGGTCTGCCAGGCAATCACGCCGGCGACGAGCAGAACGCCGATGCTGAGGGTCAGTTCGGGCAACGCCGGTTTCGAATGCGTGCGTGGGGGCATCTTTTGACCTCCGGCGGGCGGCCCTACTACGGGCAGCCCGCTAGGTTGCGTTCTTGGGAAGGGATCAGGAAGCGAGACCGAGGTCCTTCAGGATCGCTGTAATCTTCGCGGTGTCTTCGACAAGGAATTGCGAATAGGCCTCTCCGGTCAGAAGGATTGGCGTCCAGGAGCGCTTGTCCGTCTCGTCCTTCCAGGCCTTGCTCGTCGCCATTTTTTCGATCATCGCAATCAACGCGGCCCTGTTTTCCTCGGTGATGCCGGGAGGTGCAAAGATACCACGCCAGTTGAACAGCTCGACATCGACCCCTGCCTCCTTGAAGGTCTCCGCGTCGATGCCCGCCTGCCGTTCGTCGGCCGAAATGGCAAGGACGCGCAGCGTGCCGGCCTTGACCTGTTCGGCAAATTCGCCGTAGCCCGAGATGCCGGCGGCAACCTGATTGCCAAGAAGTGCTGCAAGCGCTTCACCGCCGCCTGCAAACGGTACGTAGGACAGATCAGTCGGCTTCACGCCTGAGGCTTTGGCAACGAGGCCGAGAAGGATATGGTCCGAGCCTCCGGCCGAACCGCCCGCGACCGGGACCTTGGTGGGATCTGCCTTGAGCGCCGCGACGAAATCCTGAAGTGAATTGAACGGCGAATTGGCAGGCACAACCAGAGCCAGGAATTCGCCCGTCAGGCGCGCGATTGGCGTCGTCTGCTCTAGGGTCGCCGGCGACTTGTTCGCGATAATCGCGCCGGTCATGACCATGCCGCCGACCATGATGGCGCTCTCGCGGCCCTTCCACTGGTTGATGAACTGCGGAAGGCCGACAGTGCCGCCGGCGCCACCGACATTGGTGATCTGCGCGCCGGAGATGAGGCTCTCGGCCCGAAGGACCTGTTCCATCGTCCGGGCGGTCTGGTCCCATCCGCCGCCCGGGGCAGCCGGCACGAATATCTGCAGTTGCGGCGCGTCCGATGCCTGCGCAAGGCCAAGCGTGCCTACAAGAGTAACGGCTGCAAAAGCAGTGGCGTAAGCCAGTAGATGACGTCGATTTAGCATTGCTTCCTCCCGGTATGACGCCACGGACAGCGTCGAAAGTGGGTCCTCCCGACCCGGGGCGTACAAATCGCAGAGGATCATCGTTCTGTCAAATAGAATTTAGTTCTGCTAGACAGAACGATTTGCAATCAGAAATCTTGGTGATAGGAGAATCGGAAACGTTTAGGATCGCCGCATTGAACACGAAAAACCCACAGCCAGAGGCAAGCGGACCGTCCGAGGGGGTAGCCGCGCTTGATCGCGCCATTGCAATCATGAATGCCTTTACGGTGACGGATCGCTCTTTGACGCTCGCGGAAATCTCTTCGCGAACCGGCCTGTACAAGAGCACGATCCTGCGGCTTCTTGCCTCTTTGTTGCGGGCAAGTCTGATGGAGCGACTAGATGACGGTCGCTATCGGATTGGACCGGCGGCCTTCAGATTAGGCTCGATCTATCAGCGCTCGTTGGTCACCGCGGAGGTGTTGTTGCCACACATGCGCGCGCTGAATGACCAGAGTTCAGAGAGCGTCGCCTTCTATGTGCTTGCCGGAGACGTCAGAACCTGTCTCTACCGCATCGAGGCGAAGCATGCGATCCGCTACACCGTGCGGGAAGGTGACGTGCTCCCACTGTCCGCCGGCTCCGGTGGAAGGGTGCTCGCGGCATTCTCCGGCCAACCGGGCGAGCCCTATGAAACGATCCGCAAAAATGGCTTTCACATTTCGCTAGGCGAGCGCGATCCCGAGACAGTCGGCATTTCTGCGCCGGTTTTCGGCCCGGGCGATACGCTGCTCGGCGCGGTGACGCTTGCCGGGCCTCGCTCACGTGTGGATGAGCCGTTTATACGAAAGATGATCGAGCCGTTGTTAAGGACAGCCGCGAACATGACGGAATCCTTTGGGGGGGAACCGAAGCTCTCCGCAGCGGTAAGATGTTGAGGCACCGAGGCGAAGTCACGACTAGCGCTTGGCTGACGACCTTGTGGCGGTCGGTAAAAGTGTCCTGCACGAACGACGACGGTCATCTCGTATTGCTCAATTTGATCCTGGTAGCCTGGAAACTATTGAGATCAAGACCCTAAGCAGAGCGGTCGTCCGCTATGCGGTCCAAGCACCAGTCTGGGATCCGGTGTTCGGATTGTGGGCTCTCATTTCGCCGTCAAAGACCCTTAGACTAGGCTCTTCGAGCACTTGCACTGAGGCCCTTCTGCAGGCAATCCCGGCCGGAGACAGCAACGTCACCCGGCCGGATCGGCAATTCGATTTCACTTTCTATTTCGCGAACGCGGCGCGTAGTTCGTTGCTTGCCTGAGCGATTGCGGCCTTGGCGGCCCCGCTGTCGGCGAGGGCATTCAGCATCACGAAGTCATGAATGGTGCCGATATATCGCGTCGACGTGACAGCGACGCCAGCCTGCAACAGTTTGCGGGCGTAAGCCTCCCCCTCGTCACGGAGCAGATCGTTTTCTGCAACGATAACCGTCGCACTTGGCAACCCCTCGAGTTGCTCTACGGTGGCCTTTAGTGGGAAGGCCAACACATCATCGCGCTGCTCACTGGGGAAGTTCGCGTCCAGGAAGTAGTCCATTGCTTTGCGGGTCAGGAATGGCCCCTCTCCGAACTGCCGATATGACAGATTTTCCGAGACATCATCGGTCACCGGGTAGAACAACACCTGATGAACGATCCTGGGGCCTCCCCGCTTTTTGGATAGCAGCGTGACGGCTGCCGCCATGTTGCCGCCCGCGCTGTCGCCCGCGACGGCAACTTTGTCAGCATCGATATCGAACGCGATGGCATGCTTGGCGACGTACTCGAGTGCCGCATAGGCCTGCTCGTTATTTTCGGGGTACTTCACCTCTGGGGCATTGTCGTATTCGACAAATACCACCGCGGAGTTTGTCTGTGCCGAGAGTTCGCGGATCAAATGATTATGCGTGTTCCGGTCACCCATGACCCAGCCGCCCCCATGAAAGTAGACAACGGCAGGCAGTAAGCCGCGCGCATGGGCCGGGATTCAGCAGGTTTTGGAAATCGAGGCCGAAAAGAGGGACAACATCCTCAACTTGACACAGCTCTCCCATGAGCATCGGACTATTCCTGTGGTCAAAAACGATCGCGAACAGCCGCAGACCAATAAATCCGGGGCCATAGCGTAGGCGGTTAGAGGCGAAGGTGCCAGTCATCTGCGCCTCCTCTGACGCTTCTGTCGCTCGACATCGCGGCCGAGAGGATGCAGTTCTCGACGTCGTCTTCTCCAATTTTCTTGAGGTAGCCGACCAATTCAAGAAAGTCTTCATCTGGGAGGCTAGTCAAAAGCTCCGGATGATTGGTTATGATCCATTTTTGAATCTGCGCGCTAAAGCTGTCTTTGGGCGCTCCCTCCATCCGAAGGTCAGCAACTTTCACATAGAATGGCGCAATGATAGCTTTTGTAAATCGCGTGCCAGTAGCGCTTTTAGCGCTATCTGGGACGCATTGGAAGATTGCAGACTCCAATCTCTGAAGTGTTGTCTGCGGATCATACGGTAGTTTGCCAGTATCCGTTTGGGGTCTTCTATATTGGATACTTTGATCGTGGCGATCAGGCCACCTGCTACGATCACTGTTGCGACGAGGATAAATAGAACGCGCATATCGCCCCCTGGTTGACCGTAGGAATAACTAGAGAGGGTCAAAAAATCATACATCTACTGCGTGCAATTTTAACTGAATGTGCGTTTGTGTGGAGATATTCGCTTGCGCTTTCGGGCGGTCATGACGCTGGCTGGATAGAATCGGATACGCCCAGGGGAGCAGCTCATCGATCCGGTTCTGCGTGTGGCTGGAGACGGTGGCAGTTAGCGTTGCGGTCAGATAGGCCAGCGGATCGACGGCATTGAGTTTGCACGTCTCGATCAACGACGCGATGTAACCGCCCGATTGTTGCCGCCTGCCGAATAGGGCCTTGATGGCCTAAGACACGTCTTTAACGACGTCGTAAGCCTTCGGCGAGGTATGGGATGCGTGTCGAAATTCCTGGGCAGGAACGGCGGCGTCGGGGGGGTGGTGAACACAAGCTCGACATTGTCATGTCGGTTGGAGTTTCTGGCGCTACGGTCACGGAGGTGGCTCATCGGCACGATGTGACGCGGCAGCAATTTACACCTGGCGCAGTGAACTGAAGAAGAAGGGACTGTTGTCGCCGTCCGCGAATGCGGTGTTTGTTCCTTTGGACATGAATGCCGTGGAGATCGAGCGCGGTGAGGACCGTCAGGAACCGTCTGGGATGATCGAGTTGCGATTGAGCCGCGGTCGCAGTCTTTGCTTCGACAGCGGCGTGTGCGCCGGGTAAAGTTCAGTTAGCTTGGCGCTGAAACTCATTAAGCACGCCAATGCCATCTACCAGTGAAAAGGCGTTCTCGTCCGGTTCGGGCAGACCGTTGCGCCGACAGAACGCTGTCCAGGTATTGAAAAGCAGGCAGGCAATGGTCATGGGTCCCACCCCACCCGGCACCGGTGTAATCGCATCCGCCACTACGGCGACGGTCTTGAAATCCACGTCCCCCACGAGACGCGCCGTGCCTTCCCTCTCGACTCGGTTGATTCCTACGTCGATAACGGTAGCGCCGGGCTTGATCCAGTCGCTCTTGACCATCTCCGCGCGGCCTACAGCAACGACCAATATGTCGGCTTGCCGGCAAAGGTTCGGTAGGTCGAGTGTGTGCCGATGCGCGATCGTGACGGTGCAATCGTCCGCTAACAGCAGCTGCGCCATCGGCTTTCCAACGATGTTGGAGCGGCCGATGACGACGGCGTGCATTCCTTTTAGTGACCCGAGTTGCCCGCGCAACATCATCATGCACCCAAGCGGTGTACATGGTACCAATGCTTTCTGACCGCTGCCCAGCAATCCGACATTCGAGATATGAAACCCGTCAACATCCTTGGCAGGCTCGATGGCATTGATCACGCGCTCGGTACTGATGTGCAGGGGCAGAGGTAGCTGGACGAGTATGCCATGCACGCGGGGATCGGCGTTCAGCTCAGCAATCAGTTGTAGCAACGCGGCTTCCGACGTCCCCGCATCCAGGTTGTACTGAAAAGACACCATGCCCGCGTCAACGGTCTGTTTCGCCTTATTCCGAACATATACCTCAGACGCAGGATCGGAGCCGACAAGCACGGTCGCCAGCCCTGGCGGCTCCCCTTGGTACTCCTTGAGCCCTGCGATTTGCGCGGTTATGTAGTTGCGCAATCGCCGCGCGAAAGTCTTCCCGTCTATTACTTTCGCCATTGTTACAACACCTTGGAAAGAAACTCTTTCGTTCGAGGATCGCGGGAGCTGGTGAAAAACTCAGCCGGCGGAGCGTGCTCGACGATAACGCCCTTGTCAGTGAAATAGACCCGGTCCGCAGCTTCGCGAGCGAATCCCATTTCATGCGTAACTAGAATGCAGGTCATGCCGTCTTGGGCGACCTTTCTGACAGCTGCAAGGACCTCCTTCACCATCTCCGGATCAAGCGCAGCGGTAACCTCATCGAACAGAATGACTTCCGGTTCCATGCAGAGTGCGCGAGCGATCGCGACACGCTGCTGTTGACCACCGGAGAGTTCACCAGGGTAATTGTTCGCCTTGTCGGGAAGGCGCATGTCGGAGAGCAATTTGCGGGCCCGCTCCTCAACGTGTCGGCGTGGCTGCTTCAAGACCTGAATGGGTGCCATCGCCACGTTTTCCAGAACCGTCTTATGCGGGAAAAGGTTGTACTGCTGGAATACCATTCCCACCCGATGGCGAAGTTTGACCCGATCGAGTTTGGGATCGCTGACGTTGATTCCCCCGACATCGATCGAGCCTTGGTTGATCGGCGTCAGGCCGTTGATCGTTCTAAGGATTGTCGATTTGCCGGATCCCGAAGGCCCGATAATGGCGACGACTTCGCCTTTGCGAACGTCCATATCGATGCCACGCAGCACCTCAAAAGAACCGAAAGCCTTGCGCACACCGCGGAGCGAAATCAAAGGCGGGGAATTAGGAGAAAAGATCATGTCAGCACCTTATTTCGTACGGAATCGGCGTTCGAGCACCAGCGACAACCGATTGATCGGCCAAGCATAAAGAAAGAACATTGTAAGGAGGGCGAGATACATGGGGATGAGAACACGCGAGTCGCTTTGCGCTTGGACTGCGGCCTGCGTTCTTCCCAGGGCCTCCTCTACGCCAACGATCATCGCAAGTGGCGTCGCGGTAAGCAGCAGTGCGTACAGGTTCATCCATGGCGGGATCATCCGGGTGATGCACTGAGGCAGAATGATCCGGAACAGAGTTTCACGCCGGCTGTAGCCGAGTGCCTCGGCCGCCTCCCATTGACCATGCGGCACGGACCTGACGGCACCCCGCACGATCTCGGAGAAGTTCGCCGCGACCGGAAAAGAGAATCCGATGGTGGCCCGCAGCCAGCTTGGCAGTTGGATCACGCTCCCAGCGATGGTGATCTGAAAAGGCATCAGGAAGATGCAGTAGAAGAGCAACACCAACCACGGCGCGTTGCGGAAAAGTTGCGTGGCTACCCTCGACGGCGCGCCCACGACCCATCCGGGAGAAAGTTGCCCCAAGCCCAGAAAGGTGCCCATCATGGTTCCTACGGCGATGGCGAGAAGGCTCATCAGGACGTTGAGGGCGAAGCCCTCGAGAACGAAGGGCATCCACTCGAGAACTTGAGCAATCAGATTGGCGGTACTCATTGCCCGTCTCCCAAGCCAAATCCTGGCAAGCGCATCATTGCTTCGACCCTGTTGATGATAAAAACGACCGCTCCCGTCAGCAGCAGGTAAATCACGAGCATCACGTTCATCATTTCGATGGTGTTGAGTGAATCTGACCAGATCTGATTGGAGACGTAGAGAAGTTCCGCGACACCCACAGCGTACGCGACGGTGGTCGCTTTCGTGAGATCAACCAGGTTGTTCGCCAGTGACGCGAAGGAAAACCGGAGCGCTAGCGGCACCGTAACATTCAGAAAAGCTTGTCTGCGACTGTAGCCAAGGGCCAGAGCCGCCTCTTCAAACGACGAGTGGACGGCACCGACCCCGGCGCGAAACGTTTCGACATTGAACGCGCCGGAATACAGCGACAACGATATGACCGCCCACGTGAAGCTTCCGATCAAGGGCTGCGGCAAACCGATTTCGTTCTGCCCAACTGGCATGATGCTGCCGACGGCAAAGTAGAAAAAGTACATCTGCACGAGGAGCGGAGTATTGCGGAAGACCGCGACGTAGCCGCGAACGACCGCCGCCGCTGGACCTCCACTCAACGTTAGGATGGCCGCGCCGATTGCGCCAATCATGATTGATAGGAAGGCGCTGGCGAGAATAAGGAGCAGGGTGTTTCCGAGCCCTGTGACGAAGCGGTCGAAGTCGAAGGCGTCGTAAAAGATGGTCAGATTTATCCCCGAGGCCGCCAACTCGTGGAAAAACGTCTGAATGTGAGTAATCATTGGTCGATCCTCTGTATGTCCGGCGCAAAAGTGCGCCGGACGATTGATGTGCAAGGATCAGTCGATGTGATCTTTCAACGCGTCATGCATCTTCAGAAGGAAAGCCGAATTCTTGATCCCGTTGTCGGCTTCTAGCTTGAGCAGTGTACCATCCCGATGCATTTCGGAGATCATGCCCGCGACGAAGTATCCGAAAGGCCCAAACTGATCCGCCTGACGGACCGCCATTCCCCATGGGGTGTCGGCCTGAATGGGCAAGGGCATCTGATAGTCCGCCCACCTTGCATCCGAAAGCCGGACGTTGATCTGATTGTCGTCTTCAAGGAGCCCTATGCAGCGCCCTTGGGTCATCGCAGCTTCAGTTTCAGCGGTGCCTGCGAACGCAAGCACTTTCACGCCGAATTTCTCTTGAGCGGGCTTGTTATACCAAGCGCCCTGAACCGCGCACACCATTTGCCCCGCGATCTCGCTCCACTCCGTCGCCTTGACCGATTTCGGGAGGAATACCGTGTAGCCGGACGAATAGTAATTCGGGTGGACGAATGCGACGATCTTGCGACGTTCCGCCGTGTCGGAGGCCGAGGCGATCATCAGATCAATCTGGCCCTGCGCTAGGAACTCAAAACGATTTGCCGAAGTAACTTTCACGAACTCCGCCTTGACGCCCAAGGCGTCGGCGATCTGTTTGCCGACATCGACTTCCATCCCCTTGAAGCTGCCGTCGGAGGCGCGGTACGACCACGGAACGTAGTCGTCTTTCGTGCCGATCTTCAGGACCCCGGCCGCTTTGACTCTGCAAAGCGTGTCAGTCCCGCATTCTACCTGTTGAGCCGCTGCTAAGGTGCCGACGAGGGCGACGCTGGCGCCAAGAACAAGTGCTTTCAAACTCATCATTTTCGTTCCCCTGGTTGAGGTTGTTCGGGCCTCCCGGTCGCCAATCGCGTTGTCTTGTGGTGAGGCGGATTGGAAGACCTGCTGCATTTTTAGTGTCTCGGATAAAACCGGTTGCTTCAATTAGAATTCGCCACTAGTACCAGAATTACTGAATTGCATTAACGGAGGTAATTTAAATGCCGCTTCCGGATCTCCACGCACTTGAGATAGCGACCATCGTTATCGAGACTGGAAGCATGAGCGCAGCAGCCGCTCAGCTTGGTATGACCCAATCCGCAGTGTCCCAAGCAATGAAGCGGGCGGAAGCCCAGGTGGACGTAACGCTCGTGCACAGAGATCGCAGGCCGCTGGTGCCGACGGAGGCCGGCCGAGTGCTGTTGGCGCATCTCAGAGAGATCGCCATACGCGCGGAGAGGACAATCGAGGAGGTGCGCGCGACTGCATTTCGCCCGGAAAAGCAGGACTTACGGCTGGGGATGGTCGACACGTTCGCCTCCGCGGTCGGACCGTTGCTGATCCGTGACCTAATGGAGGGCGCGGTCGCCCTAAGGGTTACAGCGTTCTCCGGCTTGGCGCACGCCCACACCGACGCCTTGATGCGCCACGAAATCGACGCCGCTATCACATCTGACCCTATGGACGAGCTCGACGAATTGATGCGCTTTCCGCTTTACCGCGAACCCTTCTTGCTTGTGGCGCCGGTGGCGTGGGTGGACACTTTGCGCGGGCGTTCGCTCGGAGACATGCTTTTTGAGCATCGTCTAATTCGCTATAGCGCCCGTTCACATATGGGAATGCAAGTAGAGAGGCATTTGAGACGCCTGCGGGTAGAACATCCTCATGTTCTTTCCTTCGACACGTCGGATTCGCTTCTCGCCATGGTCGCGGGCGGCGTCGGCGTTGCGATCACCACGCCCCTGTGCCTGATGCAGGGGGCGATTCATCTGCCGGCTCTTGCTGTCCTTCCTCTGCCCAGTCCCGGGTTTTCACGAGAGCTGACGCTTGTGACCCGGCGTGGCGAGTTCGACACGCTGGGTCCCCGCATCGCGGCCGCGGCGCGGGAAATGCTTGAAAGGCACACCCTGCCGCAAATCGTTAACCAGATTAGCTGGTTCGCCGAAATCGCGGGCGACATGATTTATCGGACACCCGTTCCGGACGGTGATCAGACCGATTGAAAGACCTTCTCGATCTGTTGGCGCGTGTCGCCTCGCGCTAGGCATAGCGCGAGCAGAATCCGAGCCTTCTGCGGGCTTAGGTCGCTGCCGGCGATGATCCCGACCGAACGGTGGTTCGCACTGTCCACCACTTGTCCTGCGCCCGTTCGGCAGGACTGCACGACGACGATTCCTTGCGACACCGCATCGGCCAGGGCTTCCACTTCCCCGGGCGTACCAATTCCGGGACCAAACCCGGCCGAGACGATTCCTTTAGCTCCTGCCTCGACGAACGCTCGTATCGCAGCGCCGTCCGCGCCCACGTAACTCATCGCGATATCGACGCGCGGCAACGCTCGCAACAGATCGTGTGAAAATGGCTTATGGTCGCGGCCATCTATGCGGGGAATATTCGCCCTTGGGCCGTCGACGAAACCCAGCGGACCAAAGTAGGGCGACTGAAAGGCGTTCAAACGGAGCGTATGGGTCTTCGTTACGGTGCGTGGCGAATGGATCTCGTCGTTGATGACGACGAGAACGTCCGGGCTCTCAGTCGTGGCGGCGGCCACGCGTATTGCTGCGGCCAAGTTGGCGTGAGCATCTGAGGAAATACCGCTCAACGGGCGCATAGATCCCGTGACGACCACCGGAACCTCCCGCTCCAGAACTAGAGACAACAGCCAGGCGGTTTCCTCAAGACTAGCGGTCCCGTGTCCGATGACGATTCCGTCGATCTCTGGATCGCCAGAGAGCTGTTTGCACAAGTCTACCAAGTCGACCCAGTCTCCGAAGCAGAGAGCCGTGCTGTCGAACTGGCGAAAGTTGACAGGCCTTATGTCGGCGATCACTCCTTGGATGCCTGTGCGGGCTAGCAAGGTTTCAGCGTCGACCCGTTTTCCGGTGGCGTTGTAGTCGAGCAAATCGAACGGGTCCGTCCCAATGGACGCGATAGTTCCCCCCGTGCCGATCAATGCAATTGTTGGAAGCATGCTGCCCTCCCATTGTTCCTCGCACATGGATATCTAGCCTGCGAGAGCCGGGGCAATATCGACGCCCCACAATAAGCAGAGTTAATATTAGAAAGTATTTTGTCTTAACTCGCCGTTCTTGAGTTCAAATTCCGCGTCCGTTTTGTCATGCTTTGAGGCATCGCTTGATCGGACTTGGAAAATCCCATGCCAAATACCAGAACAGACACAGATAGCCTCGGCTCTCGGGAATTGCCGGCCGGAGCATTATACGGCGTCGCGACACTTCGCGGGCAGGAGAACTTCGACATTTCATTTCATAAGCTCGGAGACGCGCCTGAACTGCTTAAGGCTCTCGCTCGCATCAAGCATGCGGCTGCGGCGGCCAACCGCGACATCGGTATACTGCCCGCCGATCTCGCGTCCGCCATCATCGCGGCATCCGTGGAAGTGGAAAACGGCCTCCACGCCGAGCAGTTTATCGTGGATCTGCTGGAGGGCTCTGGCGGGACCTCCATCAACATGAACGTAAATGAAGTCATCGCCAATCGCGCCCTTCAGATCCTCGACGAAGAGCCTGGAACCTACGATCGAATTCATCCCAACGACCACGTCAACACCGGCCAGTCTACAAACGACGTGCTGCCTGCGGCCGTCAAGCTTGCCGTTTACGACAAGTCCGAATCCCTCATCGAGGCTATGGCCCATCTGGCAGCAGCGCTTGAGGATCGCGCCGCAGCGTTCAGGAACGTACTGCGGATCGGCAGGACATGTATGCAGGCGGCACAACCGATGCGACTTGGCCAGGCGTTCGGCGGCTATGCCGCCGCCATTCGCCGACTGGTGGACAAGCTCGCCACCACTCGTGACGAGATGCTGGTGTTGCCGCTCGGCGGGACGGCGATCGGCACGGGTCTAGGCTCTGCTCCTGGATATCGAAACGCCGTCTATCGCCATTTGCAAGAGATCGTCGGCGCGGACGTGCGGCCGGGCGAGAACATGTTCGACGCCATGCAGAATGCAGACGCATTCGCGCGAGTGTCGTCAGAGATCCGGATCTGCGCTGAGGTGATTGGAAAGATAGCATCCGATTTGATCATCCTTGCTTCTGGTCCGAATAGCGGCGTTGGGGAGTTGCGGCTCCCCTCTGTACAGCCGGGCTCTTCGATCATGCCCGGCAAGGTGAATCCGGTTTTGCCGATGATGATGCAACAAGTCGCATTTGCCGTCGTCGGGAACGATGCGTCCGTCTCACTCGCTTCGTTGCAGGGCCAGCTCGAGATCAACCATTTCGAGCCCGTCATTGCATCGCGTTTGTTCGATTCGATCGAGCTTCTCGCTAAATCCACCCGAATTTTCGCAGACAAATGCATTGCCGGCGTTGAAGCCGACGAGGAACAGTCTCTGAAAAATCTGATGCAATCCTCGGCGCTGGCAACGGTCTTCGTGCCGAAGCTGGGTTACGCCGAAGTCTCCCGGCTCGTGCAGGAATCCGTCGCCAATCGGCGTCCCTTTATCGAACTTGCCATTGAACGCGGCCTTCTGACCCACGACGAGGTCCTGGAGGTTGTTCGCGAGAGCACAGACTATCGAGAGGAACTCGCATGAACGACTATTCCGCCCTTTCCATTCTACGCCACGGTTTCAGGGGAAACCGATACTGGTCGCGAGCGTGGCGCGATCCAGCCCCGCAACCCAGCTACGAGGTTGTTATCGTCGGCGGAGGCGGTCACGGTCTCGCGACGGCCTACTACCTTGCCAAGGAATTCGGGATCCGGAACGTAGCGGTACTTGAGAAGGGATGGCTGGGCGGAGGAAATACGGGCCGCAACACGACAATCGTCCGCTCAAACTACATGATGCCGGGCAACACGATGTTTTACGAACGGTCGATGCAACTCTGGGAAAACCTGAGTCAGGACCTGAATTACAACGTGATGATCTCACAGCGCGGCCAGTACAATCTATGCCATTCGCCCGCTCAGATGGATGCCGCCCGGCGACGGGGCAACATCATGCGCGCCAACGGCATCGATGCTGAACTGTTCGACCGCGCTGAAGTCAAACGTCGCCTTCCCTATCTCGATTACTCGGAAAACGCTCGATTTCCGATTCATGGCGCGATTTACCAGTCGCGCGCAGGCACCGCTCGCCACGACGCAGTGGCCTGGGGGTATGCCCGCGGCGCGGACAAGCAGGGGGTTGATCTCATCCAGCAATGCGAGGTGACCGACTACATTTGGGAGAAGGACAGAATTGTTGGGGTCGAGACCACACGTGGGCCCATCCGCGCAACGAAGGTGGCCCTAGCCGTCGCAGGACACACCGGCCATCTCGCGGCGAAAGCGGGTTTGCGCCTTCCTATCGAAACGCATGCCCTGCAAGCCTTTGTGACCGAGCCCCTGAAGCCTCTTGTGGACAGTGTAATCTCTTTTGGCGCAGCCCACTTCTATATCAGCCAGTCTGACAAGGGAGGTTTGGTATTGGGCGGAGACCTCGACGGCTTCAACTCTTATGCTCAGCGCGGCGGCCTGCCGATCGTCGAACATACCCTTCACAGCGCCAAGGCCCTCATGCCCTCTCTGTCTCGACTACGCCTCCTGCGCCACTGGGCCGGCGTGATGGACATGTGCATGGACGGCTCACCGATCATCGGAAAGATGCCTGTCGAAGGACTGTGGTTGAACGGCGGCTGGTGTTACGGCGGCTTCAAGGCGACGCCTGCATCTGGATACTGCTTTGCTTGGACAATTGCCAAAGGCGAACCGCACCCCGACAACGCGGAATTCACTTTGGAGCGCTTCGAACGAGGCTACCAAATCGATGAAAAGGGCGCAGGCCCCCAACCCAACGCCCATTGAGGTGCAGAATGTTGCGAATCCATTGCCCAGTCTGCGGGCTTCGAGACGAAACAGAGTTTACATATGGCGGGGACGCCAGTGTCAGCCGTCCAGATGTGAACGAGGCCACCGCCAAGCCTTGGATCGACTACGTTTTCATGCGTGATAACCCGCGGGGTCCACACAGAGAATACTGGCATCACGTCAGTGCCTGCCGGCAATGGATAGTCGTAGAGCGTGACACCCTCACCCACCAGATTTTCACCAGCCATCTGGCCCGCGAATTGGCCGATCGCGCAGACGAGGCCGCAGCATGACAGCTCGCAGACTTTCCAGCGGTGGGCGCATCGACCGTAGCCGTACGATCAACATAAAATTCGACGGGCGCACCTTTTCCGCCCACCCCGGCGACACGTTGGCGTCCGCTCTGCTGGCCGGCAACCAAACGGTTCTGGCGCGCAGCTTCAAATATCATCGACCACGAGGACTGATGGCGGCCGGCGTGGAAGAACCTAACGCGTTGGTGCATCTTCGCGATGGCGGCCGCCACGAGCCCAACTCACAGGCCACGATGGTTGAGGCTTTCGACGGATTGACGTCTACCTCTCAAAACGCCTGGCCCAGTCTGCAGTTTGACATCGGCGCTGTGAATGGATGGCTTTCGCGATTCTTCGGAGCCGGATTCTACTACAAGACCTTTATTGGCCCGTTCAAAGGCACTGCCTACTGGATGTTCTGGGAGCGGATCATTCGAAGGGCGGCTGGCATGGGCAAAGCTACCACGCTTGACGACCCGGACACGTACGAGAAAATCAACGCGTTCTGCGAAGTGTTGATAGTCGGCGCCGGACCATCCGGAATCGCTGCCGCGCTCGCTGCCGGCCGAAAAGGCGCGGACGTCATCCTGGTCGAGCAGGATTACGCTCTAGGCGGTTCGCTCCTCAGCGAACAAACTGGAACCCGATCCGACAACTGGCTCGCGAACGCGACGGCCGAGCTGCACGACTTGCCCAATGTTCGTATCTTGCCTCGAACAACAGCGTTCGGGGCATATGACAACGAGGTGTTTGGGCTCGTCGAGCGCTTGCATGACCACGTTCAAACGCCTCCTCCCGGAAAACCGCGCCAACGTTACTGGGTCGTTCGGACGCGCCGGGTCATTTTGGCGACCGGGGCAATCGAGCGGCCAATGACATTCGCCGGCAACGACGTGCCGGGCGTCATGCTTGCGTCTGCTGCGCGGAAATACTTGAACCGCTACGCAGTTCTGGCCGGAAACAAGGTGATCGTGGCGACGAACAACGACAGCGCTTATACGCCAGCGCTCGACCTTGCAAAAGCTGGGGCGAAGGTGATCATCTGCGACTTGCGCCAGAGCCCGCCCGCCACACTCGCCGAAGCGGCCCTGGTAGCCGGCATCGAGATAAAGACGGGGTATGCGGTCCTCAAAGCTGTTGGCGGCAAATCAGTGACCCATGCCTATGTCGTTTCGGTCGACAGCAGCGGCAGAGCGACCAACAAGCCGACCAAAGTCGCCTGCGACCTCATTGCAGTATCAGGGGGGTGGGCTCCGGCTCTTCATTTGTGGAGCCAACGATTTGGCAAGCCGCCGTACAACGCGAATTTGGACGCGTTCCTGCCCCCGGTTGAGAACGGCGCCTACCGTAGCGTAGGCTCGCTCGTCGGGGCAGTCTCGCTTCAGGATGCGCTATTTCAAGGGCATGCCGCGGGCGGCGGCGAGGGCAGAGAACCCAAAGTGTCCTCTCCCGATGACTTCTGGGGCAGCGGACTGATGCCAACGACCGTCATCACCCAGGAAGACGGCAGCACTCCAGGTAAGGCTTTCGTGGATTTCCAACACGACGTGAAGCTTGCGGACATCGACCAAGCGCACCTTGAAGGTTACGTTTCGGTCGAACATCTGAAACGCTACACCACCTCTGGCATGGCAGCCGATCAAGGTAAGACTTCGAACCTTAATGCACTTGCTCGCATGGCCACGTTGCGTGGGGTGAAGATCCCGTCCGTGGGCACGACCACATTCCGCCCGCCTTACACGCCGGTAGCCATTGGCGCTATCGTTGGCCACGAGCATGGCCTGCATTTTCGGCCAACGCGTCTTTCAACGATTCACGAGTGGCACAGCAAGAACGGCGCGAGAATGATCGAGGCCGGCGCCTGGCTCCGGCCCTGGTACTATCCTAGCAAAGGGAAAGGCTTGCAGGACGCCTACGTTGCCGAGGCGGCACATGTGCGTGAGCACGTGGGCATGGTCGACGTGTCGACGCTCGGTAAGATCGCGATACAGGGTCCCGACGCGGCAGAGCTTCTCGATCGCGTCTATGTGAACGGCTTCAAGGCCCTGCAGATTGACCGCCTTAGGTATGGCGTGATGCTGCGCGAGGACGGCATCGTCATGGATGACGGCGCGACAGCCCGACTGGGAGTGAACGAGTATTTTATGTCCACCACGACGGCGAACGCCGGCAAAGTGCTCGCAATGCTGGAGCATCTGCTGCAGACCGCATGGCGAGACCTTAAGGTGCATGTGACGACGGTCACCGACCAGTGGGCTGCGATTGCAATAGCGGGACAAAAATCCCGGCAACTCCTGATGACAGTCACCGGCGCAGATCTGAGCAACGAAGCGTTGCCCAACAACCATCTCGTTTATGTTTCAGTGGAGGGAGTGCCGTGCCGGCTGCATCGCATGAGTTACTCTGGGGAGCTGGCTTACGAGCTCTACATCCCCTCAAAATCGGGGCTCGCGGTATGGGAGGCCCTGATCAAGGCGGGCGTGCCGTTCAACCTCAAGCCATATGGCACCGAGGCAATGGGCGCGCTTCGTATTGAGAAAGGTCACGTCGCCGGGGCCGAAATCGACGGTCGCACGACTTTGAAGGATCTAGGCTTGCAGGGCCTTGCATCGATCAAGAAGCCGTTCGTCGGCTCTGTGCTGCGCAAGCGCGCGGTTCTGGAAGACCCGAGCAGGCCGCTGCTCGTAGGCTTAGAGATTTTAGGAGAAACCGGGGCGAAGGCCGGCTCGCTACTTTTTTCCTTGAACACGGCGACGAAGGGCCATGGCGAAGGCTGGGTCTCGTCGACCACCTATTCCCCCGCGCTGAAGAAGAACATAGCTCTCGCATTGCTATCCCGCGGGCCTCAGCGGTTTGGGGAAACCGTCCAAGTCGTTGATTTCGTCGGCAATCAGACCGTGGAAGCGAAGGTTGTACCGCATCAATTCTTTGATCCTGAGGGGCATCGTCAGAATGGCTAAGTTGCAAGCAATCCCGCTTCGAGGCGCGACAAGCGACGGGGAAGTGGTCGAGGTACGTGAGATCGACACTCACTTCCTGATACAAATAGCTGGCTGGAGGCATTTCAACGAGGTTGCCGACCGCGCGCTTCGGACACTGTCCTTATTTTCTCCCAAGGACTTCCGGTCGCCTTACCGGCGCGAGGGTGCTACGGCTTGGCGCATCGCTCCCGACAGGGTACTGATCCGTTCGTTCGAAAAGCCGGACCTTGCAAGCTCAGAAGACTTGGTGACGCTCGATCTGTCCGATGCGCGCGTATGTCTTGTGATAGAGGGTGCGGGAGCCGCGCCGTTGTTGAGTCGCGTCATCGCGCTAGATTTCTCTGAAGGCTCCTTCCCCACCGGAACATTCGCCCAATCAGCGCTCCACCATGTCGGCGTCCTCGTGGACCGGACTGGACCCGAGCAGTTTACGCTGCTGATTCCCACGACGTGGGCGGTTTCGCTGACGGATCTTCTCTCCCACCACCTTGCCAAGGCAGCCTGAGACGCCGCGTGCATCGACCAAAATTCCTGGAGCGCCCCGTGGACAACTTTGTTCTCACAGTCCAATGTCAATCGCGCCGCGGCATCGTTGCGGCCATCGCCGGTTTCCTGGCTGAGTATGGTTGCAACATTACCGACTCGGCTCAGTTTGATGATCCGCAGACATCTGAGTTCTTTATGCGGATCACCTTCCGTTCCGAAAAAGACGCCAACTTGCAGGAACTGCAAGACGCCTTTGCCGCTGTCGCGTCGGCGTTCGACCTGAAGTTCGCTTTTCATGACGCCGCATATCGGGCCAAGGTTCTTTTGATGGTCTCTAACTTCGGCCACTGCCTGAACGATCTTCTTTATCGTTGGAGGATCGGCGCTCTTCCGATTGACATAGTGGGCGTAGTTTCCAACCACCTGACGTATCAAAAGCTGATAGTGAACCACGACATTCCATTTCACCATGTAAAAGTAACGAAGGACAACAAAACAGAGGCGGAAGCGCGCCTGCTAAGCCTCGTGGAAGATTCCGGAACGGAGCTGGTCGTTTTGGCGCGCTATATGCAAATCTTGTCTGACAACGTCTGCAGGAAGATGGCAGGGAAGGTCATCAACATTCACCACTCGTTCCTGCCGTCATTCAAGGGAGCGAACCCATATAAGCAGGCTTTCGAGCGCGGAGTGAAGCTAATCGGTGCAACAGCCCACTACGTGACCTCCGATCTGGATGAAGGGCCGATTATCGAGCAGGACATAGTTCGGATAACGCACGCCCAGTCCCCGGATGACTACGTCAGTGTGGGACGGGATGTGGAAGCACAGGTCCTTTCGCGTGCAATACATGCTCACATCCACCATCGGGTATTCGTCAACGGAAACAAAACCGTTGTGTTCCCTGCCAGTCCCGGAAGCTTTGCATCGGAACGAATGGGCTAGAGCCCCCCGGCGGCTCACTGTCTGCAGAAGCGTGAGATTTTCTGAGGGACCGTCCCTGCAGGTTCGCTAGCTCAGGAGCGGAAAGGCGGTGCTTGCCACCGCCTTTCTTGTCTCACCAGCCTTGCTCTCGCGAATATTGCGAACGAGGGTGCCGTCTGACTTGCATCGAGCAGCACTCTTGGATTGTTTCTCATCTTTCGGAGGCAATCTTCCGGTTGGGCCATGCCGCTTTTAGGTCGTACCACCAACGGCACACGGACTGTTCCTCCTTGTGGACCCACCCTTTCGATTCCGCTTGTTTCGCATTATGTCATTCCTGATCGCCCTGCATGATCCGCAGCGCCCGGATCATGTCCGCGGCATCGAGAAGTGTATCTCGCGCATCCTCCGGTGACAGATCTCGCGCGCGCGACGATGCTACTTGCAAGTCGATCAGAACGTCCCTCGCGCGCCGACGATCAACCCGAGGTGTCTGCTCACGCATCTCGCGGATCGTGTCGACGGATCGGTCAAGAGGACGGCTTATCTCGTGTGCGGTCAGCTTCTCGATCTCGTTGGCGGCTCTAATCAATTCGGAGATAAATGCGGGAATAGAAGACATGGCGGTGAATGTGTGGTCTTGCTGTGCGACTTCAATGTTGCGTTGGTCGCGCAAGGGTTTCTAACGACACAAGGAGTCGAGTCAATGAGGCTCATCAGTCCGCCTTTCCCACCGCCCATCCTTGGTTGAGGCGTCGCCCGTGCGCGCCCGGTACTTTTCTGTAGCTGGCGAGCGAGAACCCGGAACGGATCGACAAGTGAATCGAACTGCTGCAAGACGAGGCGAGGAGAGAATACCAGCGCGAGTGATACCTATATGTACGAGAAACAATCGGCAAAGCTCCAGAATTTTGACGCCAGCGGTCAACCAAGCGCTTGGGATGGCGACCTTCTGGGCCGTCAGGACGACGCCGAGTTCTTGCTTCGGTTTATCGTGTCACGGGTTGATGAGCGAAAGCGCGCGGGCCGACGGGGTTCTTACGTGTTGAACGTTGACGCGGAGTGGGGCCACGGCAAGACGTTCTTCATGCGGGGGCTGTTCGAGGACATACAAAAGACCGAGCATCCAGCCGTGTTCATCGATGCATGGAAGAACGACTTCGGAGACGATCCGTACACGCACGTGATCTCGGAAATAGAATCCTACTTTAAGGGGTTCGTGGAAGACGACCCCAAAACAGGGCCCCAGGCTAAATTCAAGAACGTTTACAAGGCGGTGAAGAGCAATGCGGGGAAGATTTTCTGGACCGCACTGAAAGGTGGCGCGAAACGCGCGACCCGCTACGTCATCGGAGAAAGTACTGACGAAATCATCGAGGTTGTCCAAACCTACACACCCGAGGGCGGGAGAGAGATTGCCAGCGGATCCTTCGAGGAAATCGAAAAATCGGTGACCGCGGTGAACGACAGCATCATCGACGCGTTTGCAGACAAGAGGATGCAGGAGTTCGAAGAGGCGAAGCAAAGCCTGGCGAACTTCAAAACCAGTCTTGCGGAGCTTCTCAGGGCGTTCGAGGAGCATACTGGCAAGAAGCTTCCGCTGTTCCTGCTCATCGATGAACTCGACCGTTGCAGGCCGACATACGCTATCACGATGCTGGAGCGGATCAAACACCTCTTCGATGTAGACGATGTCGTTTTCATCCTCTCAACCGATACACAGCAGATATCCCACGCGATCAGGGCGATTTACGGCGCCGGGTTCGAGAGCAAACGATATCTCCAGCGGTTTTTCTCGCGAACCTACCAGTTGCCCAAGCCTTCTGTTGACGAACTTGTAGAGACACTGGTCGCGGACAGCGGAGTGGATCCAGACAAATGGTCGTCACCTGGCATCACACCGGACCACGTCAGCTTTCTGGCTAAGGCGTCCTATCATTTCGACATGAGCCTGCGGGATGTCAAACAGTCCGTCGACATTCTCCTGAGTTTGACCACGACCTGGCAGGAAAAGGGAAAGATCGAACTCAGCCTCATGTATCCCCTCATATTTGGGTTTCTATCAGGCCAGGACATCGACAACTTGGGTGAAAACGGTTGGCTTTGGAGGCGTGCTGCGCAAATAGACGATTGGATCGAAAACGACGTTGGCAGCTTCGACGGTTTCAAGCGTTTCAACCAGTTCAACAAGCGCGGTGATGTCGTCCTTGAGTTCCTGCGCAAGCTGCGACAGCCGCTTTATGAAACCATGCGAGTGCAAGTCTCGGAAGGTTCGGCAATTCCGACGTATACCGTGGCATACGTCGATGACCAGCTGAAGCGCGAATACCATCTTCGCTTTAGCAACGTTGTTCGGGAAACAGAGCGGGGTGACATGTTGAAATATCCGGCGCTGATCAAGCATGCGGGAAATCTAAGGATTTATTGAGGTCTCCCGGTATTAGCCGCCGGTGGCCGCTTGTGACTCAATCCGAGTTGTTCGGCGACAAACGGCCTCACATCTGGGAAGAATCGGCGCCAGCTCCTCTTGGTTTGATACAGCAAGTAGGTCCGAATGATCGTAAGCGGGTAGGCCATCCCACGTAGCGCGGTTTCGAAAGATCGTAAGCGGTGACGTGAGGCCGTTACTTCTTGAAGTTCCAGGGCATCAGAGCGTCGAGATCGGTTGATGGCCAACCTGCGGCGATACGCTCAAGCGTCTGCGTCAGCCAGGCCAGCGGATCAACTTCGTTCATCTTGGCGGACTGGATGAGCGTAGAG
>NZ_JBNDIU010000008.1:0-240981 GCF_050434565.1 Ensifer sp. 4252 | reverse complement strand
GGCGCGGGGTGGAGCAGCCCGGTAGCTCGTCAGGCTCATAACCTGAAGGCCGCAGGTTCAAATCCTGCCCCCGCAACCAAATCAAAAAAGCCCGCCAGGTGAAAACCGGCGGGCTTTTTGGCGTTCTGCGACAAAGAACAGCAAACGCAGCTAACCGCCAATGAAATCAGAGACTTAGTTCCGCAGGTGCAAATCGGGTTGGCTGACACCTGCAACCTCCGCCGCATGATGTCGTCGGTTCCGCAGGTAATGCGAGGTCATCTTCCGCGGCAGCCCACGAAAAGCGTATCCGATCACTCGCGGCTCATAGACATGCGGCTTGCCTGACGGACCGGTATCTACAGTTATATGAAAGATACTACCGTCGGTTTATGCAAAATTCGGATTTCTAAGCGTAAGTCGGTCGGGGAGGGCTACGGATTTAAAAACGCATTTTGACGACGACCGGATTTCGATCCGCAATGCTGACGATATCGATCGCAAATTGTATAGCTCGCTGATTAAGCATCTTCGCACCTACAAATTCTGGCAGCCCTCAGAGGAAGAAGCCCTATCTTTATGGGACCATCAGCAGGCAGCGGTCGCGTTGCTGGCAGCTTACCTGTGCAGCAACCGATCCTTACCTGTCAGCGAGATCGAAAACGAGGCCGCGCTCGTGAAGATGGCGACGGGGGCGGGAAAGTCTGCCGTCATCACTGTTCTGTGCCGATGCTTCCCGCGGGTGAAGCGTGTTCTTGTTGTCACACCGCGCGTTGCCCTGACTGACCAGATCTATCAATACATCCGGAGCAAATTCTGGATCACGATGGGCTTCGACACAGGCGATCCGAAATCGCTGTTCGTTGACGAGGATGGCGCAGTTGCCGGAGCAAAAGTCGATGCCGCCTATGTGGAGCGATTGCTCCCAAGTTCCGTTGACGGCATCAACAACGCTCTGGGCGAGCAGGATCGCGCCGTCTGCGACCATTCCTAGCCCCACATGCTGGACAGCGGCGCTGCGGCCAGCTTGTCGCCGAACGGCACCACATCAGTGCTGTCATAGAGGACGACGCCGAAGGCGAAACGATCGCCGCAGGCTTCTGCAAGTGCGCGGAGCCCTCCGAAATCGCCGGCCTTGACCGTGGCGCTGGCCTTGACCTCGATGCCAGCGATCATCCCATCGTCGCGTTCCAGTACGATGTCCACCTCGCGCATGTCCCGATCCCGGAAATGACATGGCGTCAACCGCAGGTTCGACGCCGTCATTAGCTTCAGAACTTCGGAAAACACGAAGCTCTCCGGCAGCGCGCCGAATGCTCCGCGATCCGCCTTCACTCTGTCGAAGGTGAGCCCGCGCACACTGGCCAGCAGACCTGAATCGAGGAAATGCAGCTTGGGCGTCTTGACGATACGCTTCAGCGTATTGGTGAACCAAGGCTGTACCGTTGCGACCAGGAACACCTGTTCGAGCAGGCCGACATAACGCTGCCCAGTCTTGTGACTGACGTTGATGCTGCCGCCGAACTGCGAATAGTTGACCAATTGGCTTGTATGTTCGGCCAATAGCCGCACGAACTTCGGCAACTCGGTCAGCTTCTCCACATCGGCAATGTCCCGGAGATCTCGCGTCAGGATAGAAGTCAGATAGGACCGTGCCCAATCTTGTCGTCGTCGTTCGCTGTTGCGGCTGATCGCTTCGGGGAATCCCCCGAGCAGAACGAGTTGGACGAAGTCGTCTCCGATGATAGAGCTCCGCGGGCTCTTTAGCTTCCCGTCGAAAAGGTGCTCCAGAAAGGACGGCGTCCGGCCTTCGATCTCAGCCCTTGCCAGCGGCAGCATTCGGATGGTCTCCATTCGCCCGGCCAAGCTGTCCGCAATCCGCGGTAAAGTCAGCACGTTTGCTGACCCGGTAAGTAGAAACCTGCCCGGACGATAGTCCTCATCGACTGTCTTCTTGATCGCCAGCAGCAGGTCTGGCGCACGCTGAATCTCGTCGATGATGGCTCTATCCAGACCCCGAATGAAGCCGGCAGGATCGGATTGGGCGGCTTCGAGAACCGTCTGATCGTCGAGGGTGATATAGGTTCGGCCGGCTTCTCCCATCTTTCGGACAAGTGTAGTCTTGCCGGCCCGGCGCGGTCCTACGATGAGGACGACCGGAGTATCCAAAAGGGCTTCCTCCGCCCTCTGCTCTACAAACCTTTCGAACATGCTTTCCTCGAATCTCGGACGATTGGAACTATCGGCCTCGGCTGATTGGAAGTCAACGGGCCGCTAATTGGAACTTGCAAGTTCGCAATCTGGGAAGAAGGATCCCTTCCGGCCGGCGGTTAGCTGCCGACGCACCGCTCTGCAGCGGAGAGACCCGCAACGCCCCCTCAGAATTCGGGTGTAAGTGAGTTTGCCGTGACGGTTTATGGCTCGAGTAGAGGTTTCTGGCACCTGCCGCAGAGACCACGATGTCCAAATACGATCGCAACGCTTACTCAGCGTCCACTTGGTCAATCTCGGTAGGCCCAATCGGTGATTTCAGCGACCTGCTCGAAGAACCTGCCGACGCCGCCGGCGGTTGGATCAGCCCGCTGGAGCCATTCCTCCGCCCATGCGATCCACTCTTCAACGCTGCGACCATCGATTTCGGCGGTGGGCGTGACGTTCATTGATCGCAGCGCTGCCAGGAAATCGCGCACGGCGGCGAGTTCGTGCCAGTCCTGCGCTAACTCCCGGAAGCGTTGCCAGCGGTTAGCATCGCGCTTGCGACGCCGCTGTTCATAGCGGCGCTGATCGGCAAGTTGGCGCTCGCGCTCCGCCGCCTCTCGATCCTTGCGCTGTTGAACGAGCAATGGTTCGGCTGCAACGAAGGTGGCCAGTATGTCCGGCAGCATGCCCTCCATCGGCTGTTTTTCGGATTCAAGCCATTGACGAGGAAGACCACTCGGCCACTGCCAGGTTTTGATCTCGAAAACGAGCCATCCTGTCGGCACCAGTTCCTTTTTCCAGCCGTTGTCGCTGGGTGATCTGAATTGCTTTTCGTTGTCGGTCAGAGCCCGACGTTCCTGCTTTTGCTTCTCACGAACCTGGACGCCTCGCTCTCCCTGCTTAACCTTTCCGCCGCGGCGCTCAATCGCCTTGAACAACACATCCAGAATGCGGTGTTTACGGTGGTCCGTTTCGGAGAAATCGCCAGGGTCATAAAGATTGCGCCTCCATGGATCGCGCTCACTTCGGGCTCGACGCTTTTTCTGTTCGTGCTCCGTGAGCCATGAGGCGATGACTGCGTGGGGCCTCAGAAGGCGTTCAGGCACCGCAAGAGCGGATTCACTCGCACGGGCTTTCTCCGCCTGTTGCTTGACCTCCGGCGGCAGCTCGATTGGAGGAGGCGGCAACGGTGTCGGTCGAATGGTGATGGAGTGTGCACTGCCCGATTTCGGCAATGGGGTCTGTTGTGGTGCCCTGCCCACGGCATGTTTCGCCAGTATCCGCGAGGCGGATACGGGATATCTTCCCTATCGCAGATCTTGGCGAGGCCGTTGCAGCTGATCCCATAATCCATGGCCAAACGCGACATCGGCGTTGTCCACACCGCGTTGTAGAGTTCCTCTCGCGTCATCCTCGTCGGTTGTGTCGGACGTGGCTTTAGCGCGACCTGCACCGTATCTTCAGCAGGGGACGCAAGAACTTGCTGTGTCTCGCCGGAAATGGAAACCGCAGCTGGGCCTGCTTTAACATGCTTCAGTTTGCGCTTAACGCTCGTCTACTCTGTAACCAGCACCAGCGGCTCGACACATCCAGATGGTGCTGGCGGCAAAGGCGGCTGCTCGACAGGCTTTCCGAACTCCTTCCGCATCCAATGCCCGGACGATGGCGTTGGAATATCGGCGCGTCGCAGCAATGTGCTGAGATTGCCCGTGGTGGTCCCGAGCTCGACAACCAGGTGCGACATCGGCTTCGACCAGACGCGGTGATAGAGCTCTTGGCGGGTGAAGCGGTGTTTCATGGCAAATGAGCAAAAGCGCGGTCGTGGGTTATCGAGAGAAAGATCTAATTGGCATTATGTAGAACAAAAAAGGAACATAAGGCAACCTAAGCAGTGGTGAAATTCACTATTCGACCCTGCGCTATTCGAACTTTTTTACCGCGATACCGCCGTTTCTACGCGATTTCAGATGACACTATATCACACCCGTTATGCTGCCAACTTTGGTATTTCTCGCTCAACCAATCGCAGGAATCGTTGGTTGCGAGCCCCCGCAACCAGACAAGCAAAAATGCCGCTCCAAAAGGGCGGCTTTTTTGTTTGCCTCGTAACGGGTCGAGGAGGTGATCGCCTCGTCAGCGGCCCGCAACGAGGCAAAAGCCGACGCAGTGGGACAGAAAACCACAAATCCTGCCCCCGCAACCAAAGCAAACAAAAAGCCCGCCAGGTGAAAACCCGCGGGCTTTTTGTCGTTCTGCGACAAAGAACAGCAAACGCAGCTAACCGCCAAGCGCGCCTGAAACAAACTTCAGAAAAACGCCGACCTTCAAAGGCAAATGAACGCGCGAGCCGTAAACCGCATGACGTTGACCCGCGGGAGGTGGCGCGTCTTCGCGTTAACTTGCCGTCGCCCGACGCCTCCTCTACGCGCGGGGTATTCGTTTGGGCACCGCGCGTCACCGTCCTGCTTCCTTGACCACGTGCCTTCCCTTACAATCCCTTCCGGACAAAGAGGAGTTCCGCCATGAGCGAAGAGGCCTTCAACATGTCGATCCGCAAGTTCCTGAAGGAAGTCGGCATCACCTCGCAGCGCAAGATCGAGGAGACGGTGCGCGAAGGGCAGACCGGCGGCAAGAAGCTGAAGGTCCGCATGACGCTGACGGGGGAAGGCACCGACCTCAACCACGTGGTGGATGGCGAGATCGAACTTCCATAAGCCCCAGCGAAGCGATCGGCGACCCGCCCGACAGCACAAGTCCCGCCGGGATGCCTCCAAGTGCATCTGCCTCCGCTTCAGCACGGGGATAAGTTCGTCGCAAGACAGAAGTTGGTCACCCGCTCCGTGCGAACAATCCGACGCCACGCCGAGGACGTCTCGATCGGCTCAGGCTCTAAGATGGCAAGTTCACGTATCCTCCCGCAAAGTGATCCAGGCTGGCGCATGGTCGCTTGCTCCATCCAGGCCCCGCACATATCTATCAATGCCGGCGCCGCTGAGCCGTCGCCTCAGTTTCGTGCTCAAAAGGACGTGGTCGAGACGCAGACCGGCGTCGCGCTGCCATCGGTTCCGGCGATAGTCCCAGAACGTATAGATTGCCCCCTCTGGATGGACTTTGCGGATTGCGTCAAGCCAGCCCTGATCGAGAAGCTGTCGGTACGCGGCGCGGCTCTCGGGCTGGAGCAGGGCGTTGTCATCGTAAGACCGGGTGGGATAAATGTCCCGCGGTTCGGGAACCACGTTGTAGTCCCCGGCAAGCACGACCGGCACGTCGGTCGCCAGCAGTTCCGCGGCATGTAGCGCCAGCCGGTCGTGCCAGGCAAGCTTGTAGTCGAATTTCGGACCGGGCTGTGGATTGCCGTTGGGTGCATAGAGTGACGCGACCAGAATGCCGTTCACCGCCGCCTCGATGTACCGGCTCTGCATGTCGGCCGGATCGCCAGGCAATTCAGCGCGGGTCAGGATCGGTTCGCTGTCGCGTGCGAGGATGGCGACGCCATTCCAGGCCGCTTGTCCGCGCCAGACCGCGCCGTAGCCCGCGGCCTCGATTGCCGCCCTTGGGAATTGTCCGTTCGTTGCCTTGAGCTCCTGCAGGCAGACAACATCAGGCTTGGCCGCATTCAGCCAGGTGACCAGATTTTCGAGCCTCCGGTTGATGCCGTTGATGTTGAAGGTCGCGATCTTCATGCGGTTGGCATATTCAGCGCCCCAGCCTGCCGGCCCATGCCGCGACCACCTCGGCCATCGTCTTCAGGTGATCGGCGGCCGAGAAGCCGGAAATGCTCTTGCGGGGTTTGAGGTCATGATCGCCATCCTCAAGCCAGAGCAGTTCGATCGCTTTCGAGAGTGCATAGCCGGGAACCTCCTCTCGCGTGCCGAATTCGTCGCGCGTTCCCTGGCAGATTAATGTCGGCGTCGTGAGCCCAGCGAGGTGTTTCGTGCGAAGCTGCTCCGGCTTGCCCGGCGGATGAAACGGATATCCGAGGCAAAGAAGTCCAATGATCTTCCCGGTCGTATGGAGATCGCTGGCAACCATGCTGGCGACCCTTCCGCCCATCGACTTGCCGCCGATGATAAGCGGAGTTTTTGCATCCAACTCTGCGACGACCGCCTTGTATTCCGGGTTGAGCGTCTCGGCACGGGGCGGAGGCTTGCGGCCCTCGGCCGTGCGGCGGGCCGCCATATAGCCAAACTCAAAACGGGCGACGCGAAAGCCAGCTGCTGCGAGAGCCTCGGCGGTCGCGGTCATCGATGCGGAATCCATCGGCGCCCCGGCGCCATGTGCAAGAAGAATGGTGACGCGGGCACCGTCCGGTCCATCGATCAGGAATTTTTCGCCCATTTCAACCAGCCGTTTTCGGAATGAGCTGCAGATCGACGAACTGTATGCCGCGTGCCGCAGCCCGCGCCCATTCGGAATCAGTGTCCAGTTCGAGATAGCGTGTCCACCAGCGCCGCGCGTCGCCGAGATTGCCGGTATCAAATTCGAGTTTTGCCAAATTGTAGATGGCATCGGCGTAGTCGCCGTCAGTTTCGACAGCCTTGCGCAGGTGCCTGCGAGCAGCGTCGATATGTCCTCGTTCGCTCATGAGGCCGGCGAGGTTGAACCAGGCCTCGACGAAGCTTAAGTCGAGCTTGATCGCCCGCGCATAGTCATGCGCGGCGTCGGCCATTCTGCCGGCTGCCTTCAGGCAGTTCGCGCGATTGAACGCAGCCACGGAATCGGTGGGATCGATGGCAAGGCAGCGTTGATAGAGTGCGACCGCCTCATCGTAGAGACCTTCGTCCTCGGCGGCTTCCGCCCGTGAGAACAGGTCTTCGAGTTCGGCGTCGTCGCGCGTTCCCAGATCGAACAGCAACTGGCCATCGAGCTCGCTCAAGCCTTCGGCACCGCGTGCATAGATCGCATCCATGCCCTCGTGATGGAGCGACAGTGCTGTGAGCGAGGCCACCGACGTGGAGCGGTATACTGACCTTGCGATCGCACTCCAGGTAGCGCCGCTGGCGATCAGGCCCGCGTACTTCCTTGCGAGGATGAGATCACGGAAGGAATAGGGCTCTGCGTCGTGTTCGAAGGCATCGAACAGGGAAAGAAGGTCAAACGCCCGCGGAGAAAGCCGGGACTGGTCCAACAGTGCCTGTCGTGTCAGCGTAGATCTTTCCGGCGATGTCACCAAACCGAGCAGCCTAAGAAAACCGTTCTCGCTGAGGATACACCTGCCGTGGCCTGCCTCCGCGCCGAACCGGGTTTCGATCTCGGTTTCTCCTGCCTTTGCAAGCAAACCTCTGCCAAAGACCAGATGCGAGGTTGCGCGCGTAACACCGCGCCGCAGATGTCCGCCTTGCCGCTCGACTTCCCGCGCCGCCAGCCGTCTCGGAAATGCGGCCAGTGCGCCCACGATGCCGAATGTCTGGCCAGGAACCGCCATCAGAACTTCTGCTTGGCAGCAGGTTTGGCCGTTGCGGAAGCAACCTTCGCCGCCGGCTTTGCCGCTGGCTCCGACTTGGTTTTGCTTTTTGCCGGCGGCTTCGATTGCGAAAGGCTCGCCTTGAGCGCATCCATGAGGTTGATGACATTGCCGCGTTCGGGAGCTTCTGCAATGATCGGCTTGTGACCCTTGAGCTTCTCGCGGATCATCTGCATCAGCGCTACCTCGTAGCGATCCTCGTAGTTCTTGGGATCGAATGTGGTCAGCTTCTGCTGGATGAGCGCCTCGGCGAGTTGAAGCATTTCGGGCTCGGGCTTTCCGACCGGGATATTGCCGAAGTATTCGGCCGTGCCGCGCACCTCGCTGGGATTCCTCAGCGTGCAAACGAACATGCCGGTCTCGCGCGCGCCAATGGTGATCACCCGCTCGCGGCTGGACAGGACCAGACGCGCGATCGCCACCTTGCCGGATTTTCGCAGCGCCTCACGCAGCACGACGAACGTCTCTTCGGCCATCGCCCCATCTGGCGCCAGATAATAGGGAGCATCCTGGTAGATGACGTCGACCGACCGTTCGTCAACGAAGGCCTCGATGTTCATGGTGTGGTTGGATTCAATTCTGACGCTGTCGAGATCGGAGTCCTCGATGATGATGTATTTCTTGTCCTCGTACTCGTAGCCCTTCACCAGATCGGACCGTTCGACCAGGCCCAGTTCCGGGTCGACCGGCTTCATGTTGATCCGGTTGTGCGTATCCTTGTGGAGCTGATTGAAGCTGATGCGCTCGCTCGAACTGGTGGCGGGATAGAGCCGGACCGGGCAGCTCACGAGACTGAGTTTGAGGTAACCTTTCCAACTTGCCCTGGGCGCCATGATCATCTCCTGCGCGGCAACACGATTACTTTTTAGCCTGAGACAACAAGGGCAGATCCCTGGCAAATTCATCGATATCGGCCCAGGGATCGCCGGATGTGGCCAAGAGGCCTGGCAAAGAAGAATAGTTCAAATCCTCTGGAGCGTCGATAGTTTCAAGATCGGTCCAGCTTACGGGGGTCGATGCTGGCAGATTGGTGCGTGCCCGAAGCGAATAGGGAGCCGCCGCCGTGTGCCCGCGTGCGTTGCGATGGAAGTCGATGAAAATTTGCCGTATGCGATTGTCCTTGCCCATTGTGGTGGTGAACGTCTGTGGAGCAGTCGCTGCGAGGCGCGCGGCGATGGCGCTGGTCGCCGGATGCAGCTTTCTCCAGACAAGTGTTGGTTTGACCGGCACGACCACGTGAATACCCTTGCCACCTGATGTCTTGACGAACGGAACAAGACCAAGCGCCTCGAGTTCACCGCGGATATGAACGGCGGCCTCGACCACCTCCCGCCAGCCGATGCCCTCGCCGGGATCCAGATCGAAGACGATGCGGTCCGGCTTTTCCAACTGCTTTCGCGTGGTTCCCCAGGTGTGGAATTCGACGACGCCGAATTGCGCCAGCGCCAGAAACCCCTTTGCGTCTTCGACGGCGAGGTAGGACTTCGTCTCGCCTTCCGAATTGGTGGATTGAAAGGTCTCCACCGAGGCCGGCATGCCGGTGAAGGCGTGACGCTGGAAGAAGCAGTCCTCCGGCCTGCCCGTCGGGCAGCGGACGAACGAGACCGGACGGCCGAGAATATGCGGCAGCATGAAATCGCCGACCATGGCGTAATACACGGCGATGTCTAGTTTGGTCGGGCCGGATTTGCCGAACAACCGGCGTGTGGGATTGGTGATCGAGATGCCCGCAAGATCGGCATCCGAGATCAACCGCTTTCGTTGCGTGGAAATCGGCGTCGAGAGTTCGACCTCGCGGAGCCCCTTGAATACGGCATGACGGAGCGCGTTGTCGGCGGTCCGGTTGGCGTAATGGATATGCGTTGACAGCACCGGCCGGACCCAGATGATTTCCCGTGGCGCGCCGTCGAGCTTGGCCGCACCGGCACGGAGCGGTTCCAGCCGGGCGAGCAACTGCTTGAGCATGTCCGCGTCAAAACCCGTTCCAACCTTGCCGCGATACTGCAGCTCACCTCCTACCCATTCGCCGAGCGCCAGCGCGGCAAGGCCTTCCGCAGCCTCCGAGGTCGTGTATCCAACGATTACGAAGTCATCAGCTCTCAGCGCCTTGATCTTGGTCCAGGTTTTCGACCGGCCGCTCCGGTAGGGAGCGGAGGCTCGCTTCGACACGATGCCCTCAAGGCCCATTTCCGAGGCCTGCGCGTAGAGCGCGCGCCCATCGCCAACGACATGATCGCTGAGCTGAATGGCGGCGTGGCTGGACACTTGCCCCTTAAGCAGTTGCGCCAGCAGCGCCTTCCGTTTTTCGAGCGGAACGTTGAGAAGATTCCAGCCGTCGAGATGGAGAAGATCGAATGCATAGAAGACGAGCTTGCTGCCCGCACCTTGAGCGAGCGCGGCCTGCAATAATGCGAACCGGCTGATCCCCTTGCCGTCCAGCACGACGATTTCCCCGTCGATGATGGTATCGCGGCTGGGCAATCGCCGAAACGCCTCCGGCAGGTCACCATAGCGCCTCGTCCAGTCGAGACCACCGCGAGTAATCAGGCGCACTTCACCGGCGGACACGTGGGCCATCGTCCTATAACCGTCGAACTTGATCTCGTGCAGCCAAACCTCGTGTTGCTCGACATTGCCAGGTGGATGAGGCGCTTGCGTCGCAAGCTGCGGTTCGATGCGGATGGGTGCGGCGCCTTTGACCGCGCCCGAAAGCGCGCTGGGGTTGAGCTTGACCGGCTTGGGCGGCCTTTTCGGCTTTTCCACCAGTTCTTCGATCCGGCGGCCGGATTTGACGCTTTCGGGACGCGCGGTGACAATTTCCACGGTCGCGTCGGCGGCGAGGTCGCGTTCCTTGAATAGAAGCCAGTTGTGCTGACCATCCTCTCCGGGCTTAGGCTTCAATCGTGCCAGCATCCAGCCGCCGTTGAGCTTTTCGCCGGCAAGGCGAAACTTGAAGGAGCCTGTCCTCAGAGCCTTTTCGACATCGTCCATCGGCGCCCAGACGCCTGTGTCCCAGACGATCATCGGGCCGCCGCCATATTCACCCTGGGGAATGACGCCTTCGAAGTCGATATATTCCAGCGGATGGTCCTCGGTCTCCACCGCAAGCCGCTTGTCCGCCGGATTGAGCGACGGCCCCTTCGGAACAGCCCAACTCTTCAGCACGCCACCGATCTCCAGCCTCAAATCGTAGTGATCTGCGGTCGCACGATGCTTGTGCACAACAAAACGGTTACCGTCGCCGGCAAGACCTCCAACGGGTTCCTGCGTCTTCGAAAAGTCCCGCTTCTTGCGATAGGCCGTCAGCTTCGATGTCGCCATCGCTCTACGCTATGGCTTGTCCGGCAAAGCTGCAATATCGAGTGACGGTGGTAGCCACACCGCGATGACCGCGGCTGCAATCCCGAGGCTGCCCGCGGCGAGCCACCGATGGCGAGCCATGCCCGTCGCGGCGAGGGCAGCCGCCGCGAAGCCCAGCGCCGCGACGAAGCGCGGCGCTGCAGACGGAAAGACCAGGAACAGGAGTCCGACGGTGCCCAGCGCACCGATCGCTGCGCCAACCAGGTCGAAGGCATAGACACGCGCGGGCGCAGTGAGCGAACGCCAAAAAAAGAACGCGCCTGCTTGAAACAAGCAGGCGCGTGGCGAAACGTCCACTGCGGATGGACCGAGGGGGCTGGGAAGTCTCAGCTCCGCGGCTTCAAGTTCTCCGGATCGTAGAGCGGCTTGTAGCCGACGCTGGCGACTTCGATCGGATAGGTCTCGGCGAAGTACTCGACATTCAGCTTTCGGCCGACCTGGCAATGAGACCACGGCAGGTAGGCAAGCGCGATGTTCTTGCCGATCGTCGGCCCAAAGGCGATGGAGGTGGTGTAGGAGCGGCGGCCGAGTTCGTCGATCAGCACCTCGCCGGTTTCCGGATCCATGACCGGCAGGCTGCCAACCGGGTAGCGCTTCACGCCGTTTCTGTCGGTATTGTCCGTGAGGACGAGCGTGCAGAGCATCGCGGGCTGGTGCTCGCGCGCCTTGTACTCTAGGTGCTTGGCCCTACCGCGGAAATCCACATCCTTGACCTTCGGACGGGCAAGGTCGGCCTCAATCAGGTTGTACTGGGTGAGAAGGTCGGCGTTTTGCAGACGCAGGCTCTTTTCCATGCGGCGCGAGTTTGCATAGGTCTCGACGCCGAAAGCCATGACGCCGGTTGAGCGCAGCGCGTCCCAGACGGCAAGGCCGTCCTCGTACTTCATGTGCAGTTCCCAGCCCTGCTCGCCGACATAGGAAATTCGGAAGGCGGTGACTGTATTGCCGGCGATCTCGATCGGTTTGATCGCGGCGAAGGGGAAGTTCTCGAGATCGAGGCCTGCCGGATCGGCAACCACCTTTTTCAGCGTCTCTCGGGCATTCGGCCCCCATATGCCGACGGTGATGAACTTCTCCGAAACGTCGGTGATGGTGACGTCAAGGCCGCGGTCTTCGGCGACACGGCGCATGTACTGGAAGTCGCGCGGTCCGGCATCGGCGCCGTTGACGAGACGGCAGCGGTCGGCCATGCGGAAGACGGTGAAGTCGGCGCGCACCATGCCCTCGTCATCGAGGAAGTGGGTGTAGACACCTTTGCCGATATTGCCGTCGCCGCCGATCTTGGCGGCGCAAAGCCATTCGAGAAGCTCGACGTGGTCAGGGCCTTCGATGTCGACCATATGGAAGTGCGAGAGATTGACGATGCCGCAATCCTCGCTCATCGCCAGATGTTCGGCGTTGGAAACCCGCCAGAAATGGCGGCTGTCCCACTCGTTCTCGCGCACCGGAACGCGGTCGCCGTATTTTTCCAGAAGGTGCTCGTTGGCAGCATAGCCATGGGCGCGCTCCCAGCCTCCGAGTTCCATGAAGTAGCCGCCGAGCTCCTTCTCGCGCTCGTAGAAGGGCGAGCGCTTGACATTGCGGCCGCTGGCATAGGGCTCGCGCGTGTGCACGGCTGGATAATAGATTTTCTGCGCTGCCTCGAAGCAACGGCCCTCGATGAACTTTTCCTCAAGCTGGTGCGGATAGAAGCGTGAATAGTCGATCGAGGCGTGGTCAATCTCCGTGCGCCCGTCCGTCATCCAGTCGGCGATCAGCTTGCCGTAGCCGGGGCCGTCCTTCACCCAGATGGCGACGCAGTACCAGAGGCCGCGCACCTTCTGGCTCTCGCCGCAGGAGGGGCCACCGGCGGCAGAAACCTGCAGCAGACCGTTGAAGGAATGGCCTTCATTGTAGCCGAGCTCGCCAAGGATCGGCGTCAGTTCCATGGCGCGCTCGAGCGGCTCGATGATCTGCTCCATATCGAGGTCGCGCTGTGAGGGCGACAGACGCGCCTCGTGCTTTTCCAGAATGTTGCGCGGATGGCAGAGGCGCGGGTTGGTGGTCTCGTAATAGCCCCACTCGATCTGGCCGCCTTCGGTGGTCTTCGGATCCCCGGTGTCGCGCATATAGGCGGAGTTGCCTTGGTCGCGGAGCAGCGGGAAGCCGATTTCCTTGCCGGTGCCTTCGAACTCGTTATACGGACCGAAGAAGGTGAGCGGATGGTCGACCGGCATGACCGGCAGATCCTCGCCGACCATTTCGGCGATCAGGCGGCCCCAGATGCCGGCGCAGACGACGACATGGTCGGCCATGATCGTGCCGCGATGGGTGACGACGCCCTTGATGCGGCCGTTCTCGACAATGAGCGACGTTGCCGGCGTGTTGCCGAAGATCTGGAGCTTGCCGGATTTCTCGGCTGCATCGACCAGCTTGCCGGCAACCGTCTGCGAGCGCGGGATGACGAGGCCGGCGTCCGGGTCGAACATGCCGCCCATCACCTGATCTTCCTCGATCAGCGGGAACATCTTCTTGATTTCCGCCGGCGAGACATAGTGGGCGCGGGTGCCGAAGGCCTTGGCCGAGGAAAGCTTGCGCTTGATCTCTTCCATCCAGACGTCGTCGCCAGTGCGTACGACTTCCAGGCCGCCGATGCGGGCGTAGTGACCCATCTTCTCGAAGAAATCGATCGAATACTGCGTCGTCCAGACCGAGAGATAGTCGTGGCTGGTCGTGTAGCAGAAGTCCGACGCGTGCGCCGTCGAGCCGATATCGGTCGGGATGCCGGATTTGTCGATGCCGACGATGTCGTCCCAGCCGCGCTCGATCAGGTGATGCGCGATCGAGGCACCAACGATGCCACCCAGCCCGATGATTACGACCTTCGCCTTTTGCGGAAACTCTGCCATTGATTGCGACCCTGATTGAAACTGAAGCCGGATTTTAGGATTTGCGGCACTGCGACTAGAGCCTGTCTACGACATAATTATCGTGCTGCACGACCAGAGCCTGCACTCTGCGAACAGGATTTCTCCATCACCGCGAAGCGGGCGACAAGGGCCGATCGTCTCAAAGCTTCCTTTTCCCACATCGGCGCGCAAGGAAGCGCGTCACAAGCCCGAAGGATCTCATGGCGGGACTTATCGGCTTGGCAATCGGTGCAATCATTATCAGCGCGGCACAGGAGGCAGAAAGAAAACGCCAGAGCGAACAATATGGCGGCGATGATCGAGACGCGCGCTGCCTCGCCCGCTACCACACATATGATCCGCGCAGTGGCACTTTCGTCGGACGCGATGGCCGCCGATACGAATGCCGCTAAAACAAGCAAGCGTGACGGCCTTCAAAGGCCGTCACGTCATTGGGGAAGGATTTGCCGGAGGTGTAAGCTTAGGCGACTGCCATCATCGATTGGAACGCCTCGTATGCGGCCAGAACCGTCTCCCGTTGAGCGTCATGGCCGGCAACGAAAGCGTCGCCGTAGATGGTCTCGTCGGGATATTCGGTGATCAGCGTCAGCGGCGCCTTGTGGCGATCGTCGACGGAGATCATGCAGGGGAAGCCGTTGATGATGCGGAATCCGGTTTCGCCAGCATGGGTTTCGTAAAGTGCGATCTGCTGGTCGTTGTATGCGAGCAGACCAGGCACAGTGGCGAGACGAGCTGTCACCGCTTCGATCAGCTGTTCGGCGCGCGTCTCCCAATCGGCGTGGTGGCGCATGATCAGGAAAAAGCCCTTCGGCAGCGTCCACATGGCAAAGCCGCGCGGGACATAGCCTGACAGCGGCCGCGTCCACTCGTGCGAGGGGTAACCGTGCAGGTTGACATGGAGCTCGGCGCCCGACAGTGCCTCGGCCTCGTTGCGGATCGCCCGCTCATTGAGGGCGGCACCGGCGCGGTATTCGAGATCGTCGCCAAGTGCTGTGTAGCGGGCGGCGTGATGCATGTGCAGCGGGTTGTCGGCGCGTAACCGCTGGTGAACGGCATAACCGTCTGGGTTTTCGAGCGGCGATATCGTGAAGTGCGTGCCGGGGAGAGTGGCCAGGGTCTGAGCCGCCCGCAATGCGCCGACGATGCCGGTGGTCTCGTTGGGGTGCTGGCCGCCGCTGATCATCACGGCAGCATCGGTGCCCTTGTGGTAGCGCGCCTTGACCGGCCGACGGGCGCGCGATTGCGCCTGGAAGGACTGGCCCTCGATCTTCTCCAGCTCGGCATGGACCTGGGCAACGGCGAGCGGCGCATGCGCCGTATCGAGAGGCTGGATCTCGCCATCGGCGTCCGCTGTGGCGAGCGGTCGCGTTTCGACCATGACGGTTGGCTTGCCGTCGGCAAAGACGATTTCTGGGACGATCTGGCCAGGTTTCAGGCCACGGTCGCCGAGCGGGCGGCCCGACTTCTTCTGGAAGACTTCGAGCAGCGAGAAGTAGAAATCCTCATGCAGCGCCTCGCGCAGACTGACGACCTCTTCGCCGACCGGCAATCGTAGATCGTTGATCGGCAACGTCGCGCGGATGTTGAGCTCGTCGAAATAGGGTTCGCTGTCGCCCCAGCCATGCTCGGCAATCGCACGCATGGCGCCTGTAAACAGCCGCTCATAGTCGGTTTCGAGATGGCATTCCCGCCGCTTGCTGCTTGTGTCGTCGAGGCGGACCCATCCGGTTGGAGACAGCAGCGTTTCGCCGATAAAATCAATGTGCTGGCGGTTGGGTGCAAACACCGCATGCCTTTCCGTGCGTCCGTCGGCAAAGGTCAGCGCGACGTCGTAGGTCAGCGCCGTATCGCTGCCGCCGACAAAGGTGATCTTGGCGTCGCCGACGAGTGCTGCCAGCGGATAGGCCTCGAGCAGGAAGCGGTTTGCCGGGCAGTTGTCCGGCTGCGGATAACGGACGTCGACGCGCTTGAGGGCCTTGAGGTCGATCTCTTCGAGAAAGAAGTGCAGCAGCGGCTTGTAGGCGCTCCTAAGCTTTGCCTCGACGCCGAAGGCGCCAAGCTTCTGCTCGGCCTCCCTGCGGCTTTCACGATCATCGAAGAGCCATGCCTCCAGCCGGGTGCCGCGGGCAGCCTCCTTGCCGTAGGTTGCGAGCATGGTGTCGAGCGTGCGCTCGAACGTCCCTTCGAAAATTGTGGTCATCGTGAAGTTCTGCCTGTTGGGTCGAGACTGTCGCGCAGCCAGTCGCCGAGAAGGTTGAGACCAAGGACGGTGAGAAGGATTGCAAGGCCCGGGAAGACGCTGACCCACCAGGCGTTCTGCAGGTAGGTGCGGCCATCGGCAAGCATGCCGCCCCAGCTCGGGATCAGCGGGTCGACGCCAAGGCCGAGGAAGGTCAGGCTGCTCTCGAGCAGGATGTTGTTGGCGACGTTGAGCGTCATCAGCACGATGACCGGGCCGATCAGGTTCGGCAGCAGATGCTGGAACAGGATCTTATAGTCGCGCACGCCAATGGCACGGGCCGACTGGATGAACTCCCGTTCGCGTAGCGACAGCACCGAGCCACGCACGAGGCGGGCATACTGCACCCACTGCGACACGATGAGCAGGATGATGGTGTTGGTCAGCCCGCCGCCGACGATGGCGATGAACGTAATGGCAAGCAGGATGAACGGCAGCGCCAATTGCACGTCGGCAAAGCGCATGACCACCATGTCCCAGAAGCCGCGGTAGTAGCCGGAGACGAGACCCATTACCACGCCGACGACGACGGCGCCGGCAACCGACGTGAAGCCGACCAGCAGCGAAATCTTGCCGCCGGCAACAACGCGCGCGAGCACATCGCGGCCGAGCGGGTCGGTGCCGAGCGGGTGCGCCCAGTTGACGAAGGGTGCTGTCAGCCGCGCCATCAGATCGATCTTGTCGGCGCCGCCGGGGAAGAGCACGCCAGACAGGAGAACGGCGAGGCACATGCCGCCGGCAAGCAGCGCGCCGAGGATGAATTCGAGGTTGCGGAAGCGGGCGAAACGGCTGTTTTCGGCCTTGGTGGTCATCGGCTCACTCCGTCCGGATGCGCGGGTCGACCAGGCCATAGGCGATATCGACGATGAGGTTGACGCCGACGATCATCAGCGAGAGCACGGTGATGACGGCCTGCAGCACGGGATAGTCGCGGGCGCCGACGGCGTCGAAGGCAAGCGTGCCCATGCCCGGCCAGTTGAACACGCGCTCGACGACGACGATGCCGCCGAGCAGACCGCCGAACTGGAGGCCGAAATAGGTGATGAGCGGGATGGCGCAGTTACGAAGCGCATGCTTGTAGAGCACCTTGCTTTCGCTGAGGCCCTTGGCGCGGGCGACCATGATGTATTGCGACTGCAGCGTTTCGAGCATTGCGGTGCGAACCAGGCGCACGTTGGTCGCCGTCAGGATGATGCCCATGGTGACAGCCGGCATGATGAAGCTTGCAAACCCGTCCATGCCGCTCGGTGGCAGCCATTTGAGGGTGATTGAAAACAGCAGCACCAGCATGATCGCCAGCCAGAAATTCGGAAAGGAAAGACCGACGAGCGAGAGGATGCGGATCGCCTGATCGGCCCATTTTCCGCGGGCGACGGCGGCCTTGATGCCGAGCGGGATCGAAATGATGATCGAAACGATCAGTGATGCGAAGGCCAGCATCATCGTTGCGGGCAGGGCGGCGGCAATCAGTTGCGACACCGGGGTGCCACCCATGAACGAGCGGCCGAAATCCAATGTGAAGAGGCCTTTGATGAAGGCAAAATACTGCGTCATGAAGGGCTGGTTGAGGCCGAGCGCCTCGCGGATGCGCGAGAGGTCTTCCTCGGTGACGCTGCCCGCACCTTGGGCGAGCATCAGTGCCGGGTCGCCCGTCAGGCGGATGGCAAAGGAGACGGTGAGCGTTACGACGAAAACGACGAACACCGCCTGCAGAACACGTTTGATCAAAAATCCGGCCAACTTACCCGCCCTTCATGAAGACGATCCGCCGCTCGCCAAAGCGAGCGGCGGATCTGATTGTTACTCTACCGTGACGTCCGTCAGCCGCAGGCGGCTGTCGGGAACGGGCGTGAAGTTCTTGACGCGCTTGCTCACGCCGTAGATGGCGTTGAGGTTGTAGAGCGGCATTTCCAGCGCACGGTCGGCGGCGTAGTTGGCGATCTGCTTGAGGATTTCCTCGCGCTTGGGCTGATCGGTGATCGAGCGCTGGGATTCCAGCAGCTTGTCGAGATCGGCGTCAGCGTCGTAGGGGTTCCACTTTTCGCCCGAGTGATACATCGAGTAGGCCGTGTTGTCGTAGTCGAGTGTCCAGCCGCCCCAGGCCTGCTGAAACATCGCGCCGGTCTTGCCGGCGGGGATGATGTCGTTCAGGAGAACGTTGGTCTCATACGGCTTGATCGTCGCGTTGATGCCGACGAGTTGCAGGTAGCTGGCGACAGCCTGCACCACTTCGTTGAACGTTGCGTCGTTGCCGCGCACGTCGATCTGGACGGAAGCGCCCGGAGCCACGCCTGCTTCCTTCAGAAGCGCCTTTGCTTGCTCGGGATCATAGGGCAGCGGCTTCATGGTCGGGTCGAAGCCGAACGACAGTTCGCCCTGGAAGCTGGCGATCGGTGCGGCCTGGCCGCCGAGGATCGACTGGATGATGGTGTCGCGGTCGACGCCGAGGATCAGCGCCTTGCGGACCTTCGGATCCTTGGTGATGCCGTCGCGGGTGTTGAAGCGCAGCGCATAGACGGTCGGGCCGGGGGTCGAGACGAGTTCGAGCTTGTCGTCACCCTCGATCGTCGGGATCATGCCGATCGGAATGGTCGGCGGGATGACGAGGTCGACGCGGCCGGCCTGCAGTTCGGCAACGGCGGTTGCCGGCTCGGCGATGAAGCGGAAGTCGAGGTTGGAGAGCTTCGGCGCGCCACCCCAATGATCGGCGAAGGCTTCGAGCTTGATCGCCACCTTCGGCTCATAGGAGACGAACTTGAAAGGGCCGGTACCAACAGGATGGGTGTTGAAGTAGTCCTCACCCTTTTCCTGGATGTATTTCGGCGGCACGATCATTGCGCCATAGCCTGCGAGCTTGGTCAACAGGACCGGATCCGGGGTCTTCAGGTGGAGATCGACGGTCTTCTCGTCGACGATCTCGACACGCTCGATCACGGCATAGTTGGACTTCTGCGGGCCCTTGGAACCTTCCTCGCCGAGCAGGCGGTCAAAGGTGTACTTCACCGCTTCGGCGTTGAAGGGCTCGCCATTGTGGAACTTGACGCCTTCGCGCAGCGTGAAGCGCAGGCGCTTGCCGCCGTCGAGCTCTTCCCAGGCAGTCGCGAGGCCGGGAACCAGCTTGCGGTCAGGGCCGCGATAGGTCAGGCCGTCGAAAATGTTGGTGGAGACAGACGCCCAGTTGACGAGGAAGGTGTCAACCGGATCCCAGCTACCCGGATCCTGCGGCGACGAAACCGTCAATGTGCCGGCGGCAAAGGCCGGCGCCGCCGTCAGAAGGCTGCCAGTCAGCGCAAGCGCGATGAAGGCGGCGTGGATCCCCTTTTTGTTGATCATTTTTTACTCACTCCTGTTTCGACTGCCTTCCCCCGACGGAGAAAGCGGCTTTACGCGTCCAGGGCCACGAAATGGCCTGGCGCGATCTCCTTGCGCGGAAGCACCGCGGGTTCCTCTCCGACGCGCCGGATCGGGCTCGGGATCTCGCCTTCGATCATCCCTCGGTCGCGCCCCTTGCCCGGATCAGCGACCGGAACGGCGGAAAGAAGCCGGCGGGTATAGGGATGGGTCGGGGTTTCGAACACCTGGCGGCGGCTGCCGAACTCCATAACCTGGCCGAGATAGAGCACGGCGACACGGTGGCTCATGCGCTCGACCACGGCCATGTCATGGCTGATGAAGAGATAGGCGAGACCTTCCTGCTCCTGCAGTTCCATGAACAGATTGATGATCTGGGCCTGGATCGACACGTCGAGCGCCGACAGCGCTTCGTCGGCGATGATCAGCTTGGGCCGGGAGGCAAGCGCACGGGCAATGCAGACGCGCTGACGCTGGCCGCCGGAAAACTCATGCGGATAACGCTGGGCATGGGCGGATGTCAGCCCCACCCGTTCGAGCAGTTCGTCGACACGCTTTGCAATCGCCTTTTCGCCAAGGATCAGCCCATGGGTACGGATCGGTTCGGCAATCGAGAAGCCGACAGTCTTGCGCGGGTCGAGCGAGGCGAAGGGATCCTGGAAGATGTACTGGATTTCCTGCTTCAGCCGCTGACGCTCGGCAAAGCTCATGGAAGAAACCGGACGTCCGCCGAAGAGGATCTCGCCCGAGGTCGCGTTCTGAAGCTGCTGGATCGTGCGGCCGATCGTCGACTTGCCGGAACCGCTCTCGCCGACAAGCGCCAGGGTCTCGCCCGGGAAGATGTCGAAGCTGACATTTTCGATCGCGTGAACGCGATGCGTGGTCTTGCCGAAAAGGTTCTTCTTGACGTCGAAACGGGTGACCAGATTGCGCACGGATAGGATCGGCGCGGTGTCGTAGCGGGCAGTCCGCTGGATGTGCTCTTCGCCCACCAACGTCGGCGCACCGTCGATCATCATCGTCAGCGGCATGCGCTTGGGGAAGTCTTCGCCGGTCATGCTGCCGAGCTTCGGCACGGCCGAAAGAAGCGTCTGCGTATAGGGGTGTTTCGGGTTGGCGAAGATCTCGGCGACCGGGCCTTCCTCAACCTTGCGGCCCTTCCACATGACGACGACATCGTCGGCCATCTCGGCAACGACGCCCATGTCATGGGTGATGAAGATCACCGCCATGCCGAGCTCCTTCTGGAGGTCGCGGATGATGGTGAGGATCTGGGCCTGGATGGTCACGTCGAGCGCCGTCGTCGGCTCGTCGGCGATCAGAAGCTTGGGGCGACAGGCAAGCGCCATGGCGATCATCACGCGCTGGCGCATGCCGCCGGAAAGCTGGTGCGGATAACGGCTGACGAGTTCGGCGGAATCAGGCAATCGCACCATGTCGAGCAGCCGGCATGTTTCGGCGAGCGCTTGCGCCTTCGTCATCTTCTCATGCAGCATCAGCACTTCGGCAATCTGGTCGCCGATCGTGAATACCGGGTTGAGCGAGGTCATCGGCTCCTGGAAGATCATGGCGATCTCCTTGCCGCGAATGCTGCGCATCGCCTTCTGCGGTTCGACTGTCAGGTTCACCGCGCCGTTCTTGCCCTGGAACAGGATCTTTCCGGTCGGGAATTTTCCGCCCATCATGTCGGCGAGCCGCATGATCGAAAGGGACGTCACCGATTTGCCGGAGCCCGATTCGCCGACGATTGCGAGCGTCCGTCCCGCCGTGACCGAAAAACTCAGGTCTTCGACGACGGCATTGCCGTTGAAGGCGACGGACAGGTTTTCAACCGCCAGCAGCGGAGGTGTCGTATCAGCAGTCACGCGATCTTCCTTGTCACAATGTGGTCGCGGCGCGCGCGGACTGTTCATAGGCCCCCGACATGAAGCGCAGCACGGCGGCGATTTCCGACAGCGTCTCCTCGGAAGGGCGGGCATTGGCCGTCGACGTCACGAGCAGGCGCTCGCGGATCTGCGCATAACGGGTGCAGGCCTCTGCCCCCTTATCGGTGATCTGGATGGTCTTTTCCTTGCCTTCCTTGCCTGTCGTGACAAGGCCGGCCGCCTCGAGCTTGCGGATGGCATAGGTCGCGACATGGGTGTCTTCGATGTCGAGCACGAGGCAGATGTCGGCAAGCTTCTTGCCGCGATCCCTGTGGCGGATCGTATGCAGGATCAGGATTTCTGTGGACGAAAGGCCGGGCACGCCGGCGGCCGCCATGCAGCGCACCATCCAGCGATGAAACGCGTGCGAGGCGAGAATCAGGCCGTACTCGACTTCGGACAGCCCGGGGGATCCGCCTTCGGCAAGATGTGCGGAGGAGACGATCGGCCCGATGGCAGCCACTGGCTTCATATGGCCGGGCAGAGCGTCTTGCGCCCATTCCCTGCCGTCAAAGCTCTCCTCAGACTTCTTCGTCATTCAGCACTTCCTCATCTTGACGATTTTATGTCATCATTTTATCGACATTTTGTCAACGAACTGCTTTGATGATTTTCGGAGCCGACCCGAGCTGGCGGCATACGAGTGAGAGGGATGGACGATGAGCGCACGCGAAACCGGTAGCTGGGACTTCTGGATCGACCGTGGCGGCACCTTCACCGACGTGATCGGCAGGGACCCGCAAGGCGTTCTGCATGCGCGCAAGGTGCTGTCGGAAAATCCGGAAGCTTATCGCGATGCGGCCGTGCAGGGCATCCGCCTGCATCTGGGCCTGCCGGCCGGCGCGCCGATCCCGTCCGGGCTCATCAGCGAAGTGCGCATGGGCACGACGGTCGCGACCAATGCGCTGCTTGAGCGCAAAGGCGAGCCGCTGGCACTGGTGACGACGCGCGGCTTCCGCGACGCGCTCAGGATCGGTTACCAGGAGCGTAAGAACATCTTCGCGACCGAGATCATCAAGCCGGAAGCGCTCTATAAGGACATCGTCGAACTCGGCGAACGGGTGCTGGCCGACGGCACGGTCGAGCAGGCGCTCGACGAGGCAGAAGCGCGCCGGGCCCTGACGGCGCTCCGCGACCAGGGTTACAACACTGTCGCGATCGTCTTCATGCACGCCTACAAATATCCGGAACACGAGGCGCTGGTCGCCCGGCTTGCCCGCGAAATGGGCTTCGAGCAGGTGTCTGTCAGCCACGAAGTCTCGCCATTGATCAAATATGTCGGTCGCGGCGATACCACTGTCATCGACGCGTATCTCTCGCCGGTGCTGCGCCGCTATGTGGCGCAGGTGTCGAGCGAGCTCGATGTCGCGCGCTCCGGCGCCCGCGTCATGTTCATGATGTCGTCGGGTGGCCTGACGGCTGCCGACATGTTCCAGGGCAAGGATGCAATCCTCTCCGGCCCGGCCGGCGGCGTTGTCGGCCTCGCCAAAACCGGTGAAGCGGCCGGTTTCGACCGGGTCATAGGCTTCGACATGGGCGGCACCTCCACCGACGTTGCCCATTTCGACGGCGAATATGAGCGCGCTTTCGAAACCGAAGTTGCCGGCGTGCGCGTGCGCGCGCCGATGATGCTGATCCACACGGTTGCCGCCGGCGGCGGTTCGATCCTGCATTTCGATGGCGAGCGCTTCCGGGTCGGCCCGGATTCCGCCGGCGCCAATCCCGGCCCGGCCTGCTATCGCAACGGCGGACCGCTGGCCGTCACCGATGCCAATGTGATGCTCGGCAAGCTGATGCCGGAATTTTTCCCGGCGCTGTTCGGGCCGGAACAGAACGAGCGGCTCGATGTCGAGGCGGTGCGTGAGCGTTTCGCAGCGATGGCAGCCGAAATCGGCGATGGCCGCAGCCCCGAGGATGTTGCCGACGGTTTCATCCGCATTGCGGTCGCCAACATGGTCGAGGCGATCAAGAAGATCTCGGTCCAGCGCGGCTACGACGTGACGCGCTATGCGCTCAGCTGCTTCGGCGGTGCCGGCGGCCAGCATGCCTGCCTTGTTGCCGATTCTCTGGGCATGAAGAGCATTCTGGTGCACCCGATGTCGGGCCTGTTGTCGGCCTACGGCATGGGCCTTGCCGATATCCGCGCCACCCGCCAGAAGGCGCTCGGCGTGGCGCTCGACGACAAGGCTCCGGCAGCCCTCGCTGGGCTTGGGTCCGACCTGCAGGTGGAATGCCTCGGCGAACTCGAAGCGCAAGGGATCGCTAGCGACGAGATCCGCACCCATCTTCGCGCCCATATCCGCTATGCCGGCACCGACACGGTTCTGGCTGTCGATGCGACCTTCCCGGAGCATGACGATATCGCCCGCCTGCGCGCAGAGTTTGAAACGCTACACAAGCGTCGCTTTGGCTTCGTTGCCGAGAACAAGGCGCTGGTGATCGACGCGGTCGAAGTCGAAACCGTCGGCGGCGGCGCGGCCCAGATGGAAGGTGAGGGCCTGGCAACGACGGAAGGCACACCGGCGCTCAGCCGCAGCACCCGCTTCTATTCCCAGGGCCAGTTCCACGATGCGCCGGTGGCGCTTCGCTCCGAGATCAAGCCCGGCCAGCACCTCGACGGCCCCGCGATCATCATCGAGCCGAACCAGACAGTGATTGTCGAAGACGGCTGGCAGGCGGAACTGACGGCCAAGGACCATATCGTGCTGCGCCGCGTCAGGGCGCTGCCGGCGCGCAGCGCGATCGGCACCAAGGCCGATCCTGTCATGCTCGAAATCTTCAACAACCTCTTCATGTCGATCGCCGAGCAGATGGGCGTGACGCTGCAAAACACCGCCTATTCTGTCAATATCAAGGAGCGTCTCGACTTCTCCTGTGCGGTCTTCGACAACAGGGGCAATCTCGTTGCCAATGCGCCGCACATGCCGGTGCATCTGGGCTCCATGGATGCCTCGGTCGCAACCGCGATCCGCGAGAACCCGGTTATTCACCCCGGCGACGTCTTCCTGATCAATGCGCCTTACAACGGCGGCACGCATCTGCCCGACCTGACGGTCTGCACGCCGGTGTTCGACGATCAGGGCCAAGAGATCCGCTTCTGGGTCGCAAGCCGCGGCCATCATGCCGATATCGGCGGAATTTCGCCCGGCTCGATGTCGCCGCTTGCCACCAACATCGAGGAGGAAGGCGTCTATATCGACAACTTCAAGCTCATCGATGCCGGACGTTTCTGCGAGGCCGAGCTTGAGACGCTGCTGAACGGTGCGCGTTATCCCGTGCGCAACATCGTCCAGAACGTCAACGATCTGAAGGCGCAGGTCGCCGCCAACGAAAAGGGCGTAGCGGAACTGAAGAAGATGATCGCCCAGTTCGGCGAAGATGTCGTCGAGGCCTATATGGGCCACGTCCAGGATAATGCCGCCGAAAGCGTGCGCCGCGTGCTCGACCAACTACCCAACGGCGAGTTCTCCTACGAGATGGATCAGGGCTGCAAGATCGTGGTGAAGATCACCGTCGATCGCGACAAGCGTGAAGCCACGGTCGATTTCACCGGCACGTCGGAGCAGCGTGGCGACAACTTCAATGCGCCGGCGCCGGTCACGCGCGCCGCCGTTCTCTATGTCTTCCGCGTGCTTGTCGAAGCCGACATCCCGATGAACGCCGGCTGCCTGAGGCCGATCCATATCGTCATCCCCGAAGGCACGATGCTGACCCCGAGCTATCCGGCCGCCGTCGTTGCCGGCAATGTCGAAGTCAGCCAGGCCGTCACCAACTGCCTCTTCGGTGCCGTTGAAAGCCAGGCGGGCGCGCAAGGCACGATGAACAACCTGACCTTCGGCAACGCGCACTATCAGTATTACGAGACGATCTGCTCAGGCGCGCCGGCGGGTCCGGGCTATAATGGCGCTGATGCGGTCCATACGCACATGACCAATTCGCGCCTGACCGATCCGGAGATCCTCGAGACACGCTTCCCGGTGGTGCTGGAGGACTTCCACATCCGCCGCGGTTCCGGCGGCAAGGGCAAGTGGTCGGCCGGCGACGGCACGAAGCGCACGATCCGCGCCCGCGAAAAGCTCGATTTCGCGATCCTCTCCGGACACCGCCGCGTTGCCCCCTTTGGCATCAAGGGTGGTGAGGTCGGCAATCTCGGCCAGAACCTCGTGCGCCGCAACGATGGACGGACCGAGGAACTGTCGGGCTGCGCCCATACGGTTCTGGAAGCCGGCGAGGCCTTTACCGTCGTCACGCCCACCGGCGGTGGCTACGGCAAGAATTGATCTCCCAAGACTGCTGCGGCGGTCTGCGGGCGGGCGAGCGATCGTCCGCCCGCTTTGCGTTTGCAAGGGCGCTCGACGCATGCGCATCCCGGTCGAGCCGATCCTGGTGTTGCTGTTTTAACGTTAATTTAAATTCGCAATTACTAAGTATCTCTCGGTCGGTGCGCTAGAAACCTCCGCCTCCTCCCACGGAGCGCACGCAACATTCCGGGTCTCCTCCCACCGGTTTGGCCGACCATGTTCAGCAAACCAGCGCGATCGCGACATCACAGGAGTCACGGCAGTGGCGTTCAAGAATTTATCGATATTGACCAAGGTCGGCCTCGTGGTCGTGGTCATGGGAATTTCCTCAACCCTGATCGCGCTTGCTGGCGCGCGCGGGCTCTCCTCACTCGGAACGACGATCGTCGAAGTCGGCGCCCGCGAAGAAGCGGCGCGCGAGGCGATGGACCTCCGGGTCGACATCATCGCCATCAGCCGCATGACCTATCAACTCGCGGCAACACCCACGAAGGCCTCGGAATTCGGCGCAGAGACCGAAACGCGCGCCTCTGAAATGCTTGGTCGCCTGACCAAGATCGAGGCGGTCGCCGACGATGCCGAGGACAAGTTGCTCAACGATATCCGCACGACGCTGAACAGCTATTTCGACGAGATCCGGGCGATGATTGCCGTCGCCGGCTCGAACGGCGCTGACGCCAATGCCGTCAAGGTCGCCCTCGACAAGGCGCTTGAAGCCCAGAAGACGGTGACCAGCACCGTCAAGGCCTACAGCACCTATTCGGGCGACGCGCTTGCGACCGCCCGCGCCGAAGCGCTCTCCTCTTCCTCAGTCGCGATGACGATCCTGCTTGCTGCAGCCGGCGCCTGTATCGTCTTCGGTGTGGCGGTCAGCCTGCTCGTCGCCCGCCGCGGCATCGTGCTTCCGGTGCAGTCGCTGACCTCGATCATGAGTGAGCTTGCCGACGGCAAGCTGGATGGCGACGCCGCAGACGTTTCACGTCGCGACGAAATCGGCGAGATGGCCCGTGCTGTCGAAGTCTTCCGCAAGAACGCCATCAGCATGCGCGACATGAAGGCCCAGGAGGCTGTGCTGCATGCCCGCAGCAGCGATCTCCAGTCAAACATCAGTATTGTCGTTGCCGCGGCTGTTGCCGGCGATTTCACCGGCCGTATCACCAAGGACTACAGCAACGAGGACCTCAACCGCTTCGCAGCCAGCGTAAACGAGCTGGTGTCCAGCGTCGACTTGACGGTCAATGAAGTCCGTCGCGTTGTTGCCGCACTCGCGGACGCCGACCTGACGCAGACGATGCGTGGCGAATTCCATGGCGCCTTCGCCGAGCTGCAAACCAATGTCAACGCCACGATGGTGACCCTGCGCTCGACAATGCAGAACGTGCGCACCGCGGCCGGCACGATCAACGACAATTCCGTGGAGTTGAGCTCGGCTGCAAACGATCTGTCGAAGCGGACCGAGCAGCAGGCGGCCGCACTCGAAGAAACCGCGGCGGCCCTCGACGAAATCACCTCGACGGTCCGGACCGCTTCGCAGCGGGCCAACGAGGCGCATGAAATGGTGCGCACCACCAAGGATAGTGCCGGCCGCTCGGGCGCGATCGTGCGCAGCGCCATCGATGCCATGGGCCGCATCGAGGATTCCTCGAACCGGATCAACCAGATCATTTCCGTCATCGACGAGATCGCTTTCCAGACCAATCTGCTGGCACTGAATGCGGGCGTCGAAGCGGCCCGGGCCGGCGAGGCGGGACGCGGCTTTGCCGTCGTCGCACAGGAAGTCCGCGAGTTGGCACAGCGCTCGGCGAATGCTGCCAAGGAGATCAAGACGCTGATCCACAGCTCGGCAAGTGAAGTCGAAAACGGCGTGTCGCTGGTGCGCTCGACCGGCGAGGCGCTGCTCGAGATCGAGACCCTGGTCAACAATGTCAGCGGCCACGTCAATACGATCGCCACGGCCGCACGCGAACAGGCAACGGCGCTGCAGGAGATCAACACATCGGTCAACCACATGGACCAGATGACCCAGCAGAACGCGGCCATGGTCGAAGAAACGACGGCCGCAAGCGGAACGCTCGCCGAAGAAAGCCGTCAGCTCCGCACGATGCTGGCGAAATTCAAGCTCGAAGGAGCGGCAACGCGCGAAAACTGGAGCCGCGCGGCCTGACGGTTAAAGGCAAACGGAAGCAAAAGGGAAGGGCCGGCAATTGCCGGCCCTTCTGCTATTCGTCGCTTTGGTTGCGTCACGCTTCCGGGGCGTAGCCAAAGACGACAGCTGGATTTTCCGATGTCTCGACCCAGACGCTTTTCGTCTGGGTGTAGGCGAGCAGTGCGTCGCGGCCGCTGGAGCGGCCATAGCCGGAGCGGCCGAAGCCGCCGAAGGGCGACATGACGCTGATCGTCTTGTAGCCATTGATCCAGAACGTACCGGCACGCACGCGCGAGGCCATGCGGTGGGCGCGCCCTACGTCTTTGGTCCAGACCGCGCCGGCAAGGCCGTAGGGGTTGTCGTTGGCAAGCGCAACAGCCTCGTCCTCGTCATCGAAGACGCTGACGCCGACGACCGGCCCGAAGACTTCCTCGCGCGCGATTGTCATGTCGGGCTTGACGTTGTCGAGGATGGTAGGGGCGAAGAAGAAGCCGCCGGAGGACGAAAGTGCTGCCGGCTTGGCGCCGCCGGTTGCAAGCGTCGCACCTTCGGCAACGCCCTGACGCACCATCTCGTCGATCTTAGCCCATTGACGAGCATTGTTGATCGGGCCGATCTGGGTGGCGTCGAGATAGGGATCGCCGACCGGAATACGCTCGGCGGCGCGAGCATAACGCTCAACGAATTGCTGGTGCACCGAGCGGTGGATCAAAAGGCGCGAGCCGGCAACGCAGCTTTGGCCCGCGCCCGAGAAGATCGCCGATTGCGCGCCGACAATGGCCCGGTCGAGATCCGCATCGGCAAAGACGATGTTGCCGGACTTGCCGCCGAGTTCGAGAATGCAGGGCACGACGTTCTTCGCAGCTGCTGCCGCAATGGCAGAGCCGGCCTGAGCCGAGCCGACGAAGACGACGAGGGCCGTCTTCGGGTGGGCAACCATGGCAGCGCCTGCGGTCAGGCCCGCTCCGGCGATGACGTTGACGAGGCCGCGCGGTGCGCCGCCCGCCTCGCATAGCGCGCCGAGGACAAGCGTGCTGAGCGGCGTCAGCTCCGACGGCTTGATGACGACGCCGTTGCCGGCGCAAATTGCCGGGGCGATCTGCCAACCGCCGGTGAAGAGGGGCGCGTTCCAGGGCGTGATCTGGGCAACGACGCCAACCGGCTCGTGCCTGATATAGTTGAGGTGCGACGTCGGCACCGGAATGACTTCGCCGTGCAGCTTGTCGCACCAGCCAGCGTAATATTCGAACATCTCGGCGACACGTAGCGCTTCGCCACGGATGTCGCGGATCGGCCGACCGGCCGAACGGCTTTCAAGCTCGGCCAGTTCCGGTGCGCGTTCACGGATCTTGCGGGCGATCTCGTTCATGACGCGGCCACGGGCGGACGCCGTCATGGCCATCCATTCGCGCTGGGCCTGTGTCGCCGCTTCCATCGCCGCATCGACGACGTCGTTGCCGGCGTCCTTGAACGTGGCGAAAACCTCGCCGGTCGCCGGGTCGGTCAGATCCTGCTCGGGCCCGGAGCCTGCAACCAGCGCGCCGTCGACATAGCTGCCGATCTTGCTGCCGGGCAGGAAGCCATGAAACAGCGCTTGGATGCGCTCGGCCTTGGCGGCCGGCATGGTCATGTCGTTCATCGTCTTCCCCTTGTCTTCTCAGTTGTCGTTGGCCGCGGCGCGAAAGGCGCCCATGCGGGTGAAGTCATCGGCATTATCGAGCGGGCTTTCGGCCCAGAGTCGGGCGACTGCCGCTGACAGCGGCAGAGCGGCACCGGTGCGGACGGCGAGCTCGCTTGCAAGCCGTACGTCCTTGCGCATCAGCCCCATGGTGAAGCCGCTGTCGAAGCGGTCGTTCATTACCCAGGTCGGGAAATGCACTTCGCTGATCATCGATTTGCCCGAGGCGGCGTTCAGCACCTTGAGGGCCTGCTCGGGCTCAAGCCCGGCCGAAAGCGCCAGCTTCAAGCCTTCGCCGGTCGTCACCATATGGGCGGCTGCAAGCAGGTTGTTGACGAGCTTGGCGACATTGCCGGCACCGCTCGGGCCCACATGCAGGGCCTTGGCCGCCATCGCATCGATCACCATTTTCGCGCGGGTAACATCGGCGTCGCTGCCGCCGATCATCATCGTCAGCATGCCGCTCGCCGCTCCCGCCGGTCCGCCGGAAACCGGCGCATCGAGGAAACCATGGCCAAGCGCATTCAAACCGGCGGCAAGATCCCGCGAAACGTCGGGTTCCGACGTGGACGTGTCGATGATGACGACACGCTCCTTGGCCGCCTTCAGCGCGTCGAGATTGGCTTCCACGACCGCGGCAACATCCTTGGCGGTGGGCAGCGAGAAGACGATGAAATTGGTATCGGCGAAGACGTCGGCGAGCGTTTCGCAAGGCGTCACGCCGCCTTCGGCAGCCAGCTTGCGTCTGCTATCGGAAAGGTCGAATCCCTTCACGGCAAAGCCGTCGCCCGCAAGCGTGGTCGCCATTCCGAGCCCCATGGCTCCAAGCCCGACCACGCCAATGGCTGTCTCTTTCGTCGTCATATCCGGTGTCACCCTCGGCATTTGTTTTAGTTCGGCGAAGGTGGCACGGGGTGTCCGGGGCGGGTAGACGGCGGAGCCGGTACACTGCGTTGCTGGCGCCGCAACGAAGGAAGGGCCGGCCCGCTGCACCGAGCGTTTCCGGTTTAGCCGCAGTCGCAGAAACGCGCCTGATCTCTTTGCTTTCCGTATTTCCTGACTGAAAACCGCATCACACCTTTCCCGGAACTGCTCCAATCGTCAGACCGTCACGACGATCTTGCCGAACTGTTCGTTCGTCTCGAGATAACGATGCGCCTCGACGATTTGCCCGAACGGAAAGGTCCTTGCGATCGCCGGTTGCAATGAACCCGACGTGAGGCCGTCGAGGATGAAGGCCTTGGCTGCCTCCAAGCGATCCGGATCGGAAATGATCTCGTGGACGAGATAGCCTCGTAACGTCAGTGTTTTGCTGAGGACGGCAAACAGCGGGAAAGGTGTAGGCTCCGGGCTGAGGCCGCCATATTCGATCAGGATGCCGCCACGCGCCATTGCCGCCGTCAGCGGTTCGAATATCGGTCCGCCGATCGGGTCGAACGCCACGCGGATGCCCTTTGGACCGGCAATCTCCTTCAGTCCGGCTTCCAGGTCGTCCTCTGCCGAGGCGATCACATGCGCAGCGCCGAAATCGAGCAGGGCCTGCTTCTTGGCTGAAGTCCGCGTGACGGCGATCACGGTTGCCCCGACCAGGTTGGCGATCTGGATGGCGGCCAATCCGACGCTGCTCGACGCGGCGGTGATCACGACCACATCTTGCCTGCCGAGCCTGGCGATGTCGATTAGCGCGCCGTAGGCCGTCAGATATTGCATCCAGACGGCCGCGGCCGCTTCCCAACTGAGCGATGCCGGATGCCTGACCACCTGCGCGGCAGGGAAGGTAATGAGCTCGCCATAGGCGGGCCAGCGGACCATCGATATCGGCGGAATGATGCTGACGGCGTCGCCAGGCATGAAACCCTCGACCCCGGCGCCGACCGTCTCGATCAACCCCGCAGCCTCGAGACCGAGACCGGACGGCAATGTCGGCGTCTCGATGTACCGGCCCGAGCGCAGCAGCGCCTCGGCCCGATTGAGGCCAAGGGCCTTGACGCGAATCTGGACCTCGCCCGGGCCGGGGACGGGCACATCCTGATCCTCGATGCGCAGCACCTCGGGACCACCATACTCATGAAAACGAACGACGCGGGCCATGAGCTGCAACTCCATAATGGTTGAACTGAATGAGCTATGCACGCCGGTATCATTTCGATAAATGATGCTTTCGGCAGAACAGTAGAAACCAGGAGTTTTGAATATGGATCGCCTTACGAGCATGGCGGTGTTCGTCAAAGCCGTGGATCTCGGCTCGTTTGCGGCTGCTTCGGTCGCTCTCGATCTCTCCGGGCCGATGGTCGGCAAGCATGTCCGGTTTCTGGAAGAACGGCTCGGCGTGCGTTTGATCAACCGTACGACGCGCCGACAGAGCCTGACCGAGTTCGGCCGCGCCTATTATGACCGCTGCCGCGTCATTCTTGCGGAAGCGGAAGCGGCGGATGCGCTGGCCGCCGATCAGCTTTCCGAGCCACGCGGAAGGTTGCGCGTCACCATGCCGGGGCTGCTCGGCCGGCGGTGCGTCGCGCCCATTCTCATGGAATTTTCCCGCAAATATCCAAGGCTCGAGCTTGAACTCTCTTTCGGCGATCGCATCGTCGATCTCGCCGAGGATGGCTACGACCTTGCCATCCGCACTGGTGCTCTGGAGGACCGGTCCGGGCTTATCGCCCGTCGCTTAGCCAGCCACAGCATGGTCGTCTGCGCATCGCTGTCCTATGTCGAGCGCTATGGCGCCCCGAGACGGGTCGACGACCTCAGCGGCCATCATGCGGTGACGTACAATCGGCCCGGATGGGTGCATCCCTGGATGTTCCCGCGCGACGGGCAGCCGGCACTGGAAGTGACGCCCGCCAATCGTTTGCGGCTGGACGATCTCGAGGCGATCGCCGATGCTGCGGCCGCCGGAATGGGGCTGGCCTGGCTGCCGTCATGGTTGGTTCGCCACCGTATCAAGTCCGGTGTCCTTGTCGAAGTGTTGCAAAGCGAGCCTGGATATGTGTTCGACAACTATGCGCTGTGGCTGCGTACACCGCACCTGCCCCTGAAAGTCCGTCTTGCGGTCGATGCGCTGGTGGCCGCTTTGCCCACGGCGATGATCTAGGCCGGGAACCATAAACCGGATGACTGAGATGGGCGTGAATTCCGGCCCAACCGCTATTGGTTAAAGGCGGCGGGATTGACGTCGGCGGTGGAACGCACCCTGACCATGGCAGACGACGTATCAAAAACAACCGCCCGTAGCCCTCAGCTTTACGTCGGGTTCAGTCCTTCTTGAACTCGAATAGCTCGATGACGTTGCCCGATGGATCTTCGAGCAAGATGGCGCGGCCGGCACCGCCGTCGCTGATTTCACCGCGGAATCTTGCATCGGCGCGGCGCAACCGCTCAATGAGGACATCGACCTCGTTAGTAATGATCATAAATCGGTTCCACCCGCCCGGCTTCGGATCGCCGCCGGCCTGGCCACCGCTCCCGGCACCTGGGGCGCTGAGATACAGCGTCAGATCGTCGCGCAGCAGCGCGGCGAACTTGCCCGGGTTGTGCTTGTCGATCTTGAAATCGAGATTGTCTCGATAAAACGCGACCGCCTCGTTGACGTCCGCGACGATGTATCGGACGGATGCCATCCAACCTTCTCCTCTGTCTTGTCGCTACAACGGTCAACTCGCGCAAAGGTTTCCTGTCGGTGGAGCAAAGTGCAGAACGGGCTGTCTGGATGCTGGTTCGGTAAGCCTTAGGCTTTGAAGGACTGCATTTCCAGCGCGAGATGTTGGCCGAGTTTCTCCACCGAGAGCGGCAGACGGCGATGGGCGCGCACCATCAGATGGGCGCTCGCCTCGCGCAGCAGCGGATCTTCAAGATCGATCGCCTGCATGACGCCGCGGTCGATTTCGCCCGAGACTGCGGCGCGCGGCAGGAAGGTGACACCAAGAGCGGAGGCGACGAAGCGGCGCAACACTTCGGTCGAATGGGTTTCGAGCAACGGTGCCAGCGCCATCCCGGCATCGGCGGCCACACGGGCAACGAGCTGGGTGACGCCATTGCCCTTGCCGAGCAGGGCGCAGGGCGAGGTCAGACAGTCCGCCAGTTTCAGATCCCGCCGCCCGGAGAGCCGATGCCCGTTTGGCACGATGACGCAGAGGGGCTGGCGCGCGATCGCCAGCGCCCGAATGCGCGGATCCGTCAGCGGTGTGTAGGCGATGCCGATATCCGCGTCGCTGTTGGCAATGGCGTCGACCACATCCTCTGTGCTGCCGAGTTCGACGATATAGCGGACATAGGAATGCGCTTTCGAGAATGACGACAGCCCATGCTCGACAAGATCGGCCATGAAGCCTTCGCCACAGCGAATGCGGATGCGCGTCTGCTGGACGCCGCGAATCTGGTCCAGCTGTTCGGCAAGCAGGCCGTTGTCTTCAAGAACACGTTTGCCGTGTTCGAGAACGAGTTCGCCGGCATCCGTCAAAACGGTGCCACGCGCAGTGCGCTCGAACAGCGCAAGGCCGATCTCGCGTTCGGTGTCGGCGATCTGGCGGCTGACGACCGATGGCGCCAGCCCCATATGTTCGGCAGCGCCCCGGATCGATCCGATACGGGCTACTGCCATAAAAATCTTGAGCGCTTTCGCGTCGAGCACATCCATGGTGGTCATGGTTGCGACGAAACCCGTTGGAGGTCAACGACCAAGAGACGTGGCGATCAGCTTTGTCCAGAGGTCGACGCCCTGCGGAACAATCGCGTCGTTGAAATCGTAGTGCGGCGAATGCAAGCCGGGGTTTGCGCCGTCGCGGCGTGCGCCGAGCCAGAGGTAGCAGCCTGGGCGCTCCTCCAGCATGAAGGCGAAATCTTCCGCGGCCATGCTGGGGGCGGCGTCGACAACCGAAAGCGCGCTGTCCTGCACTGCGACCGAGCGCACGAAGGCAGCTGTCGCTGCATCGTTGATCGTGGCGGGATAGCGGTACTGATAGTCGAGATCGGCGCTGCAACCGAGGCCCTCGGCGACGGCCGCCGTCAGCGTCCGCATGCGTTTTTCGAGGATTTCGCCAACCTCTTTCGCGAACCAGCGGGTCGTGCCGCGGATGACTGCTTCTTGCGGGATCACGTTCCAGGCGTCGCCGCCATGGATCTGGGTTACGGAAACCACGGCCGCGTCGAGCGGTGAGACATTGCGGCTGGCAATCGTCTGCAGCGCGGTGACGATCTGTGCCGCGGCCACCAGCGGGTCGGCGCCCTCATGCGGCATCGCACCGTGGGCGCCCCGGCCGGTGACGCGGATTTCGAACACGCCGAAGGCGGCCATCATCGCGTCGTCGCGGGCAACGCAGGAGCCGACGTCGAGCGCCGGCCAATTGTGCAGCGCATAGACGGCGTCGGCTGGAAAATCACGAAAGAGACCGTCGGCGACCATGGCGCGGGCGCCACCTTCCGCTTCTTCGGCCGGCTGGAAGATGAAGTGGACGGTGCCGTCGAAATCCAACTCGGAGGCCTGTCGTGCCGCGGCGAGCAGCATCGAGACATGGCCGTCATGGCCGCAGGCATGCATCTTGCCTGATGTTTTCGACGCATAGGCAACGCCGCTTGCCTCGACGATCGGCAGCGCGTCCATGTCAGCTCGGATGGCGATCGTCCGGGGCGAGGTGCCCCGCGACAATGTGCCAACGAGGCCGGTGCCGCCATAGCCGCCTTTGACGGCGATGCCCCATTCGGCAAGCTTCCCGGCGATGAAGGCGGACGTTTCCCGTTCCTCGAAGGCGAGTTCCGGATGGGCATGCAGGTGATGGCGCCAGGCGATCGTTTCCGCGATGCGGTCGGGGCTGATGTCGTGGCGGCTCATCTCGTTGATCCTGTCCTGCAAATTGAAGGCCGGCCGTAAGTGCGGCCGGCCCCTTGTTCTATCCTACTGACCCAATCTCAGGAACAGATCGGCGACGACGACGGAACCCATATAGGTTCCGATCATCACGCAGATTGCCACGATGACGATTTTCCAGCCCGAGCGGCGGGCAATCGCAAATTCGCTGGCGGTCAAGGCAAGGCCGCCATAGGCGAGCGCCGGGGTGGCGAGTGCCAGGAAGTTCAGGTGTTCGACCTGTTCGCTGACCCAGGCTGCACCGGGGACGCCGGGGATGGTGATCAGGATCGCGATCAGCGAGACCCAGGCAACGCTCGGCAGGTAGAAGGGCACGAAGCGCGCGAAACCAAGGCCGATGATGCAGGCGACATAGAGTACCGCCATGCCGGGCAGCGCGACGAGCGGCGACGTGCCGGTGCCGACCCAGTTGGCGATGAGGCCGATGGCGCAGGCGATCAGCAGCAGCCCGGAGTGGCGAATGACATCGATCTTGCGCTCGTCTTCCGCATTCAGCGGCAGGTCGTCGGCAAGATTGGCGGTGGTGTTGGTTTGGTTGGCCATTGTTCCTGTCTCCCGATCAGGCTGTTGCGCGTTCGAACGGGCGGGCTTTGTTGTAAAGCCATTCCGTCAGCGGCAGGGCGACGAACATGCCGACATAAAGGCCGGTCGCGTAGGTCAGGATGTTGCTGGCCGCTGCCAATGCCAGGATGATGTCCTTCTGGTCGGGAACGACGGCGACGAGACCGCCGGTGCAGGCCGCAAGCATCGAGCCGGAGCCGACGCCGCAGGACATGGCAAGCGCACGTACGTCGAAGATACCGAGACCGTGGACGAGCGGCGGCATGACGGCGAAGACGAATGTGCCGATCAGCGTGCCGGTGGCATAGACGCCCATGGCGCCAGCACCTTCCGGCGAGTTGAGGCCGTATTTGTCGGCGATCAGCGCGATGTTGGGCTCGCGGTCGATCGAATAGGTGGCGCCGACGGCTTCGCGGCCCATCTTGAGCAGGAACACGGCGACGGGGAAGGCGACGAGGATGGTGCCAAGATTGCCGAGTTCCTGCAGCACGAGCGCCGGTCCGGCCTCGATGATCTTGGAGATCTGTGGTCCGACGGTCGTGCCGAACTTGGCGATGAAGGGCATGATCGCAACGGTGATCATGGCGCCGGACAGCTTGACCGCATCCTTGGAAAGGAACTTGGCGCTCGCCTTGAAAATGGCGGGATTGAGCAGGATGCCAAGTGCGAAAGCGTAGAGGATCGGCAGGAAGATCACGGTGCCGAGGCCGATCGACAGGCGTTGAATGCCGATCAGCTCAGAGACGATGACGATCGCGAGCACAAGGATGTGCAGATAGAGCCCGCCCGTGGCGGCTCCGGGTTTTCCGGTCATGATGTTCTCCTCTGGTTGGGGACCAGTTGTTGTTCTTTGCCCAAACTTAACACTATTGGCTGAGGGCAAATGCCGGCTAGCCGGTCGGCGAGCAACGAGGTGTTGCAGTTCCAGCAACAGGCCGTTGGGTTGAAGGCGGCTGCTGCAAAGCCGTCCATCACTTATGTCATTTCATGGTCGCGGTCCTGCTTTGGCCGAGTGCGGACGCGAATCGCCCTTTCGCCTTGCCCCGCTTTTGCATGTGCCGCCCCGATGGCCAAGAGCACATCTGGCCAAGTGGGGGCGAGCGGCGCGGAAAGCGCCAGCTTTCCCCAGCAATCCTGTCGATCGGCCTAGCCAAGTCACAGCTTTCGCGGGTTCGCGACGGAAACTCGCAAAACCCACCAAAAATCGCTGAAAATCCCCATTGAAATCGATTACATTTTCTGGCTTCATGGTTCTCGCAAGATTTTGGGAGGATCTTATGAAGAAGCTTATCGCCGTAGCACTCGGCACCGTCGCATCCATCGCCATCTCCGCCTCGCTCGCCAATGCCGAGACCTTGAAGATTGGTCTGTCTAACGGCTGGGTCGGCAGCGAGTGGCGCACGCAGATGATCGACGAGGCCAAGGCGGCCGCGGAAAAATGGAAGGAAAAGGGCGTCGACGTCGAAGTCAGCGTCCAGAGCGCCAATGTCGACGTGCCCGGGCAGATCGCCCATGTGCGCAACTTCATTGCCGAGGGCGTGAATGCCATCATCATCAACCCGAACAGCCCGACGGCCTTCGACCCGATCTTCGCGCAGGCGAAGGAAGCGGGCATCCTGGTGATCGCGACCGATGCCGAAGTCTCGTCGCCGGATGCGACCTATGTCGGCATCGACCAGACGGCCTGGGGCGCAGCCGGCGCCAAGTGGCTGGCCGAAACGCTCGGCGGCAAGGGCAAGGTCGTTGCCATCAACGGCGTCGCCGGCCACCCGGCAAACGAGATGCGTGTCGCCGGCTACAAGAGCGTCTTCAAGGACTATCCGGATATTCAGGTGGTCAACGAGGTCAACGCCAACTGGGATCAGGCGCAGGGCCAGCAGGCCATGCAGAACATTCTTGCGACCTATCCTGACGTCAACGGCGTCGTCGTGCAGGACGGGATGGCTGCCGGCGCATGGAAGTCGATCATGGATGCCGGCAAGGCGAGCCAGATCGCCGCAACGGGCGAAATCCGCAAGGACTTCATCGACCTCTGGGGCAAGGACAAGCTGAACTCCGGCGCGACCGTCAACCCGCCCGGCGTCATGGCAAGCGCGCTCAACGTCGCCGTCCTCATGCTGCAGGGCAAGGAACTAAAGGAGCCGGCAACGGCCGGGCAGTACAAAAACGCCATGTACCTGCCGATCCCGTTCATCGATAGCAAGAACCTGGCGGATGCCGCCAAGCAGGTCGATGGCAAGCCGGGCTACTACTCCTACACCAGGGCTCTTTCGATCGAAGACGCCGAAGCGCTCTTCAAGTAAGCGTCTGAAACCGGGCGGATCTGATGGTCCGCCCGGCGTCCCGGACCCGATTTTACGGACGACACCCCATGTCGAAACTTAAATTGAACGGCGTAAGCAAGGCTTACGGCGCCACCCTGGCTTTGCGCCGCGGCGACCTCGAGATCGCCGCCGGCGAGGTCCATGTGCTCATGGGCTCGAACGGCTCGGGCAAGAGCACATTGTGCAAGATCATTGCCGGCAGCGTGCGACCCGATGGCGGTGAAATCCTCATCGACGGCCGGGCGGTCACGATATCAGGGCCGCAGTCGGCACGGGCGCAGGGCATCGGCATCTTCTACCAGGAACTCAGCCTTGCCGCGAACCGCTCGGTCGAGGAGAACATCTGCCTTGCGATGCTGCCGGTGAAAGCAGGGATCTTCATCGACCGTACTGCGCTGAAGGCAAGGGCTGCGCGCTACATCGAGCTTTTCTCCGGGGTTTCGGGTGATGGTTTTGCGGCCGAGACCCTCGTCGGCAATCTGCGCGCCGATCAGCGACAGCTTGTCGAGATCATGAAGGCGCTCGCAAGCGAAGCGCCGATCCTGATCTTCGACGAGCCGACCTCGGCGCTCGATCGGGCACAAGTCGACCGCTTCTTCGATATCCTGCGCGGGCTAAAGCGCGACGGCCGCGGTATCATCTTCATTTCGCACCGCATGGACGAGATCACCGCGATCGGCGATCGGGTGACGATCATCCGCGACGGCGAGACGATTAAGACACTCAATCTTTCCGAAACCGATCCCGCTGCGGTCATCCGGCTGATGGTCGGCGGCGCCGGCGACATGCCGGCGTCCCAGTCGTCCGCGCCTGCCGTGGCGAGCTTCGCGACCGGTGCCGCCATGACCGTCGACAAGCTGTCCGGCACCGGTTTCCGCAATGTCAGCTTCGAGGTCGCCAAGGGCGAGATCCTCGGTTTCGGCGGGCTTCACGGGCAAGGACAATCGGCGGTGCTGCGCGCGATCTTTGGCGCAGGCTCCATAACGTCGGGCGAGATCCGCATCGGCGGTGATCGTTTGGATGCCAAGAGCCCGCGCGATGCCATCCGGCGTGGTTGCGCCTATGTCTCGGGCGACCGTGGTCGCGACGGCGTCATTGCCGGCAGGCCGATCATCGAGAACGTCACCCCCATCCACTATCTGCGTGATCGGCTGATGATCGCACGCCCGTCAAGCCTCAGGGAAAAGGCGACGCCGGCGCTTGCAGCGATGCACACGAAGTTCGCGAGCCTGATGCATCCGATCAACTCGCTTTCCGGCGGCAACCAGCAGAAGGTGATCATCGCCCGCTGGCTGATCGATCGGCCTGATGTGCTGCTGCTTGACGATCCGACCAAGGGCATCGACCTGTCGGCCAAGGCCGATCTCTTCGCCCTCATTCGCCAGCTGGCCGCAGACGGGCTAGGCATTCTGCTCTACTCCTCAGAGGACGCGGAACTGCTTGGGAACGCCAACCGCATCCTCGTCTTCAATGGCGGATCGGTCACGCGCGAGCTCACCGGCGAAGATCGCACCCGCTACAATCTCTACCAGGCTGCATACGAGGCCGCGTGATGACACCGACCACGACAGACATTCGACCTTCCCGCGCCGGCGGCCTGAAGCTCTGGCTCGAACGCTACCCGTTCCTGCCGGCGTTGATCATCGTCGTAGCACTTCTGGCGCTGAACGGCGCGTTCTCGCCCAATAGCCTGAGCTACCGCTCGCTGACGGGCTTGCTCAGCACCTATATGGCGCTGATCATGCTGGCGATCGCCCAGACCTATGTCGTTTCCGCTGGGGACATCGATCTTTCGGCGGGCGCGACACTGTCGCTCGTCAATGTCGCCATTGTTGTTTTGATGGAGAAATGGGGTGGCGGCGCTGGTGCCGTCATCGGCGCCATGATCTGTGGCGTTCTGCTCGGGCTCGTCTGCGGCGTTGTCAACGGCATCGTCGTCGCAGCGCTGAGATTGCAGGCGATCGTCGCCACTTTCGCGACCAGCATCTTCTTCACCGGCGTTGCGCTCTATGTCATGCCGGTGGCCGGAACACCGGCGCCGGCGCTCTTCTGGCGCACCTATGGCGGCAGGCTGCTCGGCCTTCCCTTCGTCTTCTACGTTCTCGCGGCACTGACCCTTCTGCTCTATGTGCTGTCGCGCACTCGCCTCGTCACCCAGCTTCTGGCTGTTGGCGACGACCAGCAGGCGGCCTACCAGACCGGCCTTCCGGTCGTTCTGGTCCGCATCAAGGGCTATGCGCTCTGCGGTCTGTTTTCAGCGCTCGCAGCGTTCTGCCTGACCGGCGACACCGCCAGCGGCGATCCGCTCGTCGGTGGCAAGATGACGCTTTATAGCGTCGCGGCCGTGGTGCTGGGGGGCAGCGCGCTTGCCGGCGGCTGGACGACCGTCGTCGGTTCACTGCTCGGGGCGCTGACGATCGGTCTCGTCAATTCGCTCGTCTTCTTCATGGGTACGCCGTCGGAGTGGCAGAATTTCGTCCAGGGTCTCGCCATCCTTCTCGTCTTGATGGCAGGCGTGCTTGCCGGCCGGAGGGCACGCGCATGAACGCCGTTATTTCCTTCGTCAAGAAGCCGCTGGTCATCGCGCTGCTTCTGATCGTGGCACTTCTCTATCTCGGCGAAAGCCTGTCTCCGGGCTTTGCCTCGGCCGACCAGATCCTGCGCCTGCTGATCGTCGCCTCGCTGCTCGGCATTGTTGCGGCCGGCCAGAATGTCGTCATCCTCGGGGGCCGGGAAGGTATCGATCTTTCGGTCGGTGGCGTCGTCTCGCTCTCGGCGATCATCGCTGGCAATGTCATGAACGGGGCCGACGGCGGCATCCTGCCGGCGATCCTTGCCTGCCTGGCGGCCGGTGCCTTCTTCGGCCTCCTGAACGGGCTTGGCGTCACGCTGCTGCGCATCCCGCCGCTGGTGATGACGCTCGGCATGCTCGGCGTACTTCAGGGCCTGCTCGTCGTCATTCGCAACGGCATTCCCTCCGGGCGCGCAGCGCCTGGTCTTTCCACCTTCGTCACCCAGCCGCTGGTGCTCGGCATTCCCGGCATCATCTGGCTCTGGATTGCTATCGGCCTTTTTATGGCTTTCATGCTCAACCGCACCGTCTTCGGCCACCGCATCTATGCAATCGGCTCCAACGAGCATGCGGCCTATATGGCCGGCGTGCCGGTCCGCCGCATGCGCATTGGCCTGTTCATGATCTCCGGCATGTTTGCGGCGATCGCCGGCCTCTGCCTGCTCGGCTATTCCGGCTCGTCCTTCGCCAATGTCGGCGAGCAATACATGCTCTCGTCGATCATCGCCGTTGTCTTCGGCGGTACGTCGCTGGCAGGCGGAAAGGGCGGGTACACCGGCACCATGGCCGGAGCGCTGTTGCTGGTGATCCTCCAGGGCATCCTGACCACCGTCAACATCGACGAATCCGGCCGCCAGATGGTGTTCGGCGCGACGCTGCTGCTGTTGATGCTGTTCTACGGGCGCGGAAGGGCGATGCGGGCATGAGCGATCACCGGCCGAAGATCAAGGATATCGCCGAGCGCGCCGGCGTTTCCGTCGCAACCGTGTCGCGGGCGCTGAGCGATTCCGACCTGGTGACGGCCGAAACGCGCCAGCGCATCCATGCGCTGGCGCGCGAGCTCAACTATCGGCCGAACGTCAGTGCCCGCAACCTGCGCACCCGCAAGTCGATGTCGGTGCTCTTGGTCGTGCGCGACGTCGGCAACCCGTTCTATCTCGACATCCTCAAGGGCGTCGAAGCGACGGCGCGCGAGGCCGGTTACTCCGTGCTCATGGGCAACACCGAGAATGATCCGGATCGCGAGACGGAATATTTCAACATGCTGCGCGATGGTCATGCGGATGGCATGATCCTGATGACCGGCAAGCTACCGCCGGCAGGCCATGATACTCGCGTCGACCTTACGCATCTGCCTGTCGTCGTCGCCTTGGAAATGATCGAGGCCTCGGGGCTGCCGCATGTGCAGGTCGACAATCTTGCCGCCGCCAAGGTCGCGGTCGAGCATCTGATCTCGCTTGGTCACCGCAAGATCGCCCATATCGCCGGGCCGCTGCCCGAAGTCATGGCCGTTCACCGCCGCGACGGTTATCGCGCCGCCATGCACGAGGCCGGCCTCGTTATCCCCGAGGGTTACGAGGTTCGTGGCGATTACCTGCTCGAAACCGGCCAGCTCTGCTGCGGCCAATTGTTTGCCTTGCCCGAGCCGCCGACCGCGCTCTTTGCCGCCAACGACGAAATGGCGTATGGCGCCATTCACGAGTTGCGTCGCCTTGGTCGCGACGTGCCGGGTGACGTTTCCGTCGTCGGTTTCGATGATCTCTACCTGAGCAAGGCTTTCTATCCACCGCTAACGACCGTCAGCCAGCCGCGCGCCGATATCGGCCGGACGGCGATGTCGCTGTTGCTTCGGATGCTTTCCGGCGAGGAGGTGGGCTTTGCCCCGCCCATCGTGCTGCCGACAGCCCTGAGCATCAGGGCCAGCACCGCCTCGCCACGCCAATAACCGAAAAATCTGGGAGAAGAGAATGACACAGCTACCGAAGCAGACGCTGCGCGTGGGGTTCGTCGGAACCGGCTTCATCGCCCATTTCCACCTGAAGTCGATGATCGGCGTGCGCAACGTCGAAGTGACGGGTGTCTTCAGCCGCAAGGCGGAGAACCGCGAGAAGTTTGCGAAGGAAGTGGGAGCACTCGGGCTCGGCTCCTGCCGCACGCATGAGAGCCTGGAAGCACTGCTTGTCGCCGATGACGTCGATGCGATCTGGATCCTTTCGCCGAACTATACGCGCCTCGAGGTCATGCGCACGTTGCATGGAGCGATCAAGGCCGGTCGCAGCAAGGTGTTCGCGGTCGCCTGCGAGAAGCCGCTGGCGCGCACGGTGGCGGAAGCCCGCGAGATGATGACGCTCGCCGAGGATGCCGGCCTTAACCACGGCTATCTCGAAAACCAGGTGTTCTGCACGCCCGTTTTGCGCGGCAAGGAGATCATCTGGCGACGTGCCGCCTCCACCACCGGCAGGCCCTATCTTGCGCGCGCGGCAGAGGAGCATTCCGGCCCGCACGAGCCGTGGTTCTGGCAGGGCGACAAGCAGGGCGGCGGCGTTCTCTCCGACATGATGTGCCACAGCGTCGAGGTGGCGCGCTATCTGCTGACCGCACCCGACGCGCCGCGCAACTCGCTGAAGATCAAGGCGGTCAACGGCACCGTCGCCAACCTGAAATGGACGCGCCCCAACTATGCCGAACAGCTGCGCAAGCGGTTCGGCAACGATGTGGACTATCGCAACCGCCCTTCGGAGGATTTTGCCCGCGCAACCGTGACGCTTGAGGATCAGGACGGCAACGAACTGATGATCGAGGCGACGACGTCCTGGGCCTATGTCGGAGCCGGCCTGCGCATCCAGCTCGAATTGCTCGGCCCGGAATATGCGCTCGAATACAATTCTCTGAGCACGGGGCTTAAGATTTTCATGTCTCGCGCAGTCACGGGTTCGGAAGGCGAAGATCTGGTCGAAAAGCAGAATGCGGAGCAGGGGCTGATGCCGGTGCTCGAGGACGAGGCCGGCGTTTACGGCTACACCGACGAAAACCGCCACATGGTCGAGTGTTTCCGCAAGGGCCAGAAGCCGCTCGAAACCTTCGAGGACGGTCTGGCTGTGGTCGAGATGCTGATGGGGCTCTATCGCTCCGCAGAGATCAACGCCACCTTGCAGTTCCCGGCGCCGGAACTCGAACATTACGTGCCGGTCGTCGCGCGCAAGGGGGCCTGACGGCTCAAGTCTGAGATTGACGGGCGCGCAGCCCCCGTCAACTGGATAGGCCAAGCCTCCGGGTTTGGGCGTCTCTTCGTTAATGCGAAGAGATGTCCACCGGATCTTCGTCCATGGCGCGTCCGGTCATCTCGTCGACCTCGATCACGAAGAACAGATGGGGCGACGTTCCGACGACGCCTTGTTCTCCCGGCTTCAGGCCGCCTGGCTCCCACCAGTTGGTGCGTTTCTCCAGCAGCGACCATGCCTGCAGGCGCTCTTGATGTCCTTGCTCGGTATCCGGCAGTTCCCGATATCTGCCGTAGATGACCGCACTTTTCCAGCTTCCCCTGTCGGAGAACGCGTCGATCTGGACACAGACGCGGGGGTTTGCGCGCATCCAGTCGACTTTCTGTCCGGGCATCGAGAAACCGTATAGCCGGTTTGCGGCAAAGGCGTACTGGATGGGGACGATGTAGGGCTGGTCATCCCTGGCACAGGCCAGCCGGCCGATATGGTGCGAGGAGATGAGGGCGATACATTCCTCACGCGACAATTCCCTGACGAACATAATTCGCTACCTCCAACGGCGAACCGTAGCCCAAGACTGCCGGCATTTCGCGGTCCACTACATTGATATGGCGCAAGGCATGAACATTGACAGGCGCGCTTGCCGAAGTGCGCGCAACTACCTCGTCCGATCAGCAAATTGAAACGGGCCGTGCTTCGGGCAGGAATAAACCGCGTGCAGCGCCGTTAGGCCCTCATCGAGACATCATGACGGTCGGTTGTCGCACGTGAGTTTTCGCCGCGAACCGGCTGCGGTTAAGAAAAGGATTGGGCACCATGAACAGCGTTCGAGCAATTGCATCGGAGCGAGACGTCGTCATTCCCTCCGCGAGCGAAGTGCGCAATTTCGGCGATCAGATGCCGCTGCGCCAAGTGCGGCTATTGACTGGGTCGATGCTGCTCATCTTCGCGGCGATCCTGATCTTTGTTGCAGCCGATGGGCTGACCATGCCGATGCGTCTGGCGCTGATGGTGTTTGCGGCAACGCTTGTCTACTGGACGATCTTCGATCTTCCAGAAACGCCGGTGGCGCTTGCCGGCGCACTGGCTCTCGGCGCCACGGGCACGGTCAGCGAAGAGGCGGTGTTTGCAGCGCTCGGCAACGATATCGTCTGGCTGATGATCGCCGCCTTCGTCATCGCCTCGGTGCTGCAGGCATCCGGGCTGGTGGAGCGTCTCACCTTCCGGCTGCTGGCACCGTTCCAGCGCGTCAGCAGCCTCTTCTGGGCGGTAACTCTGACGATCTTTGCGACCGCCTTCATCATCCCCTCCACATCCGCACGGGCGGCAATCTTCATGCCGGTCTTTCTCGGCTTGACGGCCGCCATCGGAAGGCCGGGCGTGACGCGGGCGCTCGCGCTGCTTTCCCGTCGGTGATCCTGCTTTCGGCGGCCGCCTCGCTGACCGGTGCAGGCGCACATCTGGTGGCGGTGGATTTCATCCGCCGTAGCGGCGGCAACGCGCCGGATTTCCTCCACTGGGCTCTGCTGGCGGCGCCGTTCGGACTAATCACAACCTTGATTGCCTGCGGCCTCATCCTGCGGTTTTTCCTCGGCGCCGAAGATCGCAATGCCGCTTTCGAGCCATGCCAGTCTGACGAGAGACCGCTGCTGCTTGCACAGTAGCGGACGTTGCTGGCGGTCACCGCACTCATCGTGCTGGCGCTTGCGACATCAAGCCTTCACGGCGTTGCCTTGCCCTTCGTTGCCTTGTTCGGCGCTCTCGTCATGGCCTCGGAAAAGGTCTCGGGATTGCCCTTTCGCAAGGCGCTGAAGACCGTCGAGTGGAACCTGCTCCTGTTTCTCGCCGGCACGCTGGTCATCGGCGAGGCGCTGATGAGCACCGGAACTGCAGCCCTGCTCGCCGACCGCGCTATCGGCCTGCTCAGCCTCGTCGGAAAACCGCCGGCCTGGTTGGTGATCCTGTTCACGGTGATCCTTGCCACATTTGCGCACATCGTCGTCGCCTCCCGGACAGCGCGGGCGACGGTGCTGATCCCGACGCTCGCCCTGCCGCTGGCAGGGCTCGGCGTCAATCCCGCAGTTCTCATCATGACTGCTACCCTGGGTAGTGGTTTCTGCCAAACCTTGATGGTTTCGGCCAAGCCCGTGGCGCTGTTCGGCGGCATGGAACCGCCTGCCTTCACGCCATCGGATCTGATGCGTCTCGCCGCGATGCTGCTCATCCCCTTCATTGGGCTCCTGACGCTTTTTGCCGTCTTCGTCTGGCCGCTGATGGGCTTGGGAGGTTGATGTAAGAATTTGAAAATATATGCCTTTAGCAAGGCCGGAGCCCGTCAGCTCCGGCCTTTGCTTTTTTCTGCGCTAACGGCGAAATAGTTTGGCACCCCTCGGAATAAACTCTCCGAGCGGCCGTTTCTCCCTTGCATCCGCATTGTCACAAAAACGCAAGGAGACTGTCACATGACACTTACCATTCTGGTTGCACCGTCTGGTTTCAAGGAAAGTCTGTCGGCGGAAGAAGCGGCCGATTGCATCGAGAAGGGTGTGCTGCGCGCCTGCCCGCAGGCCAAGGTTCTGAAAGTGCCGATGGTCGATGGCGGCGAAGGCTTTACCAAGGCTCTGGTCGCAGTCACCGGCGGCACGCTGCACGAATGCGTCGTGACCGGGCCGCTCGGCACGCCGGTCCTGTCGCATTTCGGATTTCTCGGCGGGCAGGATAAACCGGTCGCCATCATCGAAATGGCCGCCGCCGCCGGCCTAAGGCTGGTGCCGCGCGATCGCCGCAACCCCTGCCTCACCACGAGCTACGGCGTCGGCGAACTGATCCGGGCAGCGCTCGACGCCGGCGCGCGCCGCATCCTGCTCGGCTGCGGCGACAGCGGCATCAATGACGGCGGTGCCGGCATGGCGCAGGCGCTGGGTATCAAGCTACTCGATAAGGATGGCCGGTCGCTGCCGCCCGGCGGCGGTGCACTTGGTCATTTGGCTCGGATCGATCTCTCGCATCGCGACCCGCGTCTGAATGAGGTTCGTATCGATGCCGCCGTCAACTGGCACAACGTGCTGCTCGGCGAACGCGGCGTTGCCCGGGTCTTCGGCCCGCAGAAGGGCGCGACGCCTGAGCAGGTCGAACTGCTTGCCCATGCCATGGAGACCTATGCCGCAGCGATCCATAGCACGGCCGGTATCGACGTCGGCGGCGCGCCCGGCGCCGGCGCCTCTGGAGGCCTCGGTGCCGCCGTCCTCGGCCTGCTCGGCGGCAAGCTGCACCCGCGCTACGATATCGTCATGCAGTATCTTGATCTCGACAGCATGATCGCGAGGGCCGATCTCGTGATCACGGCCGAAGGCAGCCTCGATGGCCAGACGCCCTTCGGCAAGGTGCCGGCAGAGGTCGGCCATCGCGCCAAGGAGGCAGGACGTCCGGTGATCGCCTTGGCCGGCACGATCGGCAAGGGCGTTACCTTGAACTTCGAGCACGGCATCGATGCCTTCGCCTCGATCCTGAAGGCGCCTTGCAGCCTTGACGATGCGATCAGCGCCGCGCCGAAACTGCTGGTGCGTGCCGCGGAAGATGCTGTGCGCATGGTGCGGGTCGGCATGCTGCTCACCGAGCGGGGTCTTGCCGCCTGATCAAAGTTGGGCATGACGGCTCCGGCGGAAAGGAGGTGCGACAGTCGACACCTTCTTTCCGCCGGAGCTTTTTCAATGGGGGGTGCTGCAGACCCATCAGGTGGTTATCACGTTTGGTGCAGGGCGTCGAAGAGCCCGGCCGCTACGAGCGGCAGAGTTCGCGAGCGTTCAGGACACCCCAGCCGAAAACCGGATCCTTGCCTGGCGCGCCGACATCCTCAGTCGTTTGCACCACGAGCTTGCCGATCTCTTCGGCCGACAGCGAAGGGTTCGATGCTCTCAGAATGGCAACGGCGGCCGTAACGAACGGGGCGGCAAACGACGTGCCTGTGCGCGGTCGGCCGCCGTCGACGGACGCGGCGGTCCACACCCCAGTCCCGAGTGCTGCAACATCGATGTGATCGCCCTGTGCCGCATGGCGATAGGGGCGGAAGTTGCGGTCTACGGCGGTAACCGCGATCAGCTCGGGGTAGGCGGCGGGATAGACGGGCTTCGCCCTGGGGCCGTCATTACCGGCGGCCGCCACTTGCAGGATATTGCGCTCTGCGACCAGCGAGACGGTTTTCTCCAGCAACTGATTGTGAGGGCCCGAAAGGCTCATGTTGATCACCGCCACGCCACGGGACGCCAGAAGGTCGATCGCCCTGACCAGATTGTAGGTCTCGGCGACATCGGCGTCCCCCTTTGTCTTCTGGAAGGCGTCGACTGCGATCAATCGTGCATCGCGCAGCAGGCCCGGTGCCCGGCTGTCCTGCCGGCCGGCGATGAGCGCGGCAACTGCAGTGCCGTGCTGGCGTCCGGACTCCGGCGCTTCGTCGGCTGCCAGGCGGACGATGTCGAGGTCTACACCCTGAAGCGCCGGGTGGCCGGGGTTGATCGCGGTGTCAATCAGCCCGATAGGACCGGCAGCGGTGCAGGCTTTCCCGGCATCGGGTTCGGGCCACCCGATGGCTGTTCGAACCAGTGCGCAACGCCCTTCGCCGCACGGCGTCGGCTGAACAGTGCCTTCGTTCGGCTCGAAATAATGGTTGAGATCGGCAACGGCGCCCGGCGAGGCAGCCGCGACCTCCTGTCGTGCGAGCTCGAGCGTCATTCGCGCGGGTACCGAAAGCTTGACGATCTGCGAGCCGGAAAGTCCGAGGGACTGACGCGCCCGGACCGTGAAACCTCTTTCGCCGAGGCGCTGGATCGCGGCGTCATCCAGCCCGAGAGCGATGATTTCGCCCGGCACGTGGGTCGGTTTGCGGGCCGGTTGCGGGCGTCGGGCGGTTCGCTTTTCCGGCGCGCCTCGGAAGAGGTCGAGCAGATTGCCGCCACCGCGCCAGACGCCGCTGGAGCCTCGATCGGACGAACGGCCCGAAGACGAACTGCTACCGCCACCACCGTCATCGTCGCCGCCATCGTCGTCGTCTGCGTGAGCCGCCGTGACAAAGGCAAAGGGAGCGTTGGTCGTGGAGCCGGCAATCCCGGCTGGCACGAGGTCGCCATTGGCGACAGCCAGGCCGCAGATCGATGCGGCGGTCAATCGAAGCAGGCGTTTTCTCAAGGCAATCTCCTTGTCCCAACCGCGCCCAGTGGGGTCAGCTTACCGTGAAAGGCATGCTCATCGGTGGTGACTTTTGCGTGTGCTTCACATATCGCTCAACGGATGAATGGACGAATTATTCCCCCGCGTGCACGCCGAAGCGCCGGAAGGAACGTGAAATGACCGATCAGGACATCGCCTTCGGCGAGCGCCTCGTCGCTTTCCTGCCGAATCTGCGTCGCTTTGCCATCTCGCTTTGCCGCTCCCGCGATCTTGCCGACGACCTTGTGCAGGCCGCTTGCGAGAAGGCGCTTGCCGGTTCCGAGCGGTTCGAGGAGGGCACGCGTTTCGACGCGTGGATATTCCGCATTCTGCGCAACCTGTGGATAGACCAGCTTCGCCGCCAGAAGACGGCCGGCCCGACCGAGGAGATCGAAGCTCAGCCGGAACTTGCCGTTCCATCAGGCGAAACGGGTTGCGAGGCGCGCATCACGTTGAAGAGCGTGGCCGCAGCCATCGATGATCTCGTGCTTGAACAGCGCGAGGTGCTGCTGCTGACATGTGTGGAGGAGCTCTCCTACAACGAGGCGGCCGATGTGCTCGGCATTCCCATCGGTACGGTGATGAGCAGGCTTGCGCGCGCCCGCAAGAATCTTGCTGAAGCCGCGGGAATAGAACCGGCGGCCGCGCGTTCACCGGATATGAGAGGCGGGGCGAGATGAGCGATATGGTATTCACCGACGAAATCCTGATGGCGTTTGCCGACGGCGAACTCGACGACGAAACGACACGCCTCGTCGAGGCAGCACTCGAGACGGACGACGACCTGATGGCGCGCGTGGCCATGTTCATGGAAACGCGGGCTGCATCGAGCGAGGCGCTGAAGCCGCTGCTCGACGAACCTGTGCCGGATCATCTGGCACAAAAGGTGCGCGCGATGGCCGCCGATGCTGCAGCGCGAGGGGACGACGGCCGCACCGTCGCTGCGGCCGATGACAGTGCGAGCACGGATAACGTCGTCATGTTTCGCCGTCCGGAGCCTGCGGTTCAGTCGCCGCGTCGTCCGTCGCAATTGATGATGGCGTTGGCTGCCTCGCTTCTGATTGTCGTCGGTGGCGTTGGCGGGTACTTGGTCGGCGGCGCCGGCCGGGTGGACGTCGGAAACCCGCAGGTCGCAGGTCTGGTTGATCCGATCGTGTCGGGCATTCTCGATCAGCACGCCTCGGGCGAGGAAATCGCGATCGGGGAGGGGCAGGCCAAGGTTCGATTGGTCTCGACGTTCCAGGCAGGCGGACAGCAGATTTGCCGCGAATATGAGATGAAGCGGCCGGATCAGCCGGATTTCGTCTCGGTCGCCTGCCGGAACGCCGGCCACTGGCAGACGCAACTGGCAATCGTGATACCCGAAAGTGGTGAAGGATTTGCGCCGGCCTCGTCGCTCGAAACCGTCGATGCCTATCTGACCTCCATCGGCGCCGGTGCGCCGCTGGAGGCGGAGGCGGAGAAGAAGGCGCTCGCCGGCCGGGAGTAGCGTTCAGCGCGACTTTTCCACCGGTACGGAGAGGCCGACCTTGACGCGATCCATGGTGACGAAGGTTCTAAAGCGCCGGATGTTGGGGTTGCCGAAGAACATGCGGCGGGTGAAGGCCTCGTAATCGCCCATCGTCGGCACGATCACGACAAGCATGAAATCCACGTCGCCCGTAACGTAGTAGCATTGCTGCACTTCGGGAGCAGCCGAAAACGCCGCCTTGGCCGCATCGAGCAGGTCGATCTGCTCGCTCTCCACCTCCACCTCGACAAGGATCGTCAGCGCCTGGTTGACGCGGGCCGGGTCGACTACCGCCACGTTGCTGCGGATGACACCGGTTTCTTCCATGCGCTTGATCCGCCGTTGCACTGCAGGCGCGGACAGGTTGACGGCCTCGCCGATTTGCCTCTGCGGCGTCGTGTTATCCTTCTGCAGGATTGAGAGGATTGCCAGATCGAAGCGGTCGAGCTCCGCCGATGTGGTCTTTGAAACGGCCATCGTCTGCTCGCTGTTGTTTACAAACTTGCACGAGTGCCACCCATTTAGAGCGCATTTCTCTCACGAGGTGAAATAGAACTTCATCAGACAGGGAGATTGCCCACATGCTCATTCGCAACCACCACGCCGACGTCGGATCATCGCTGCTGCCGGATGATGCCGACATGTTGTCGATTGCCGCCACCGCTGAAGTCGAGCGCATGCTAGCGCGCCGCGACGACCATTGGCCGACGCCGCTTCATTCCTTGCCGGCGCTTGCGGCTGAACTCGGGACCGGGGCGATCTTCGTCAAGGACGAGGGCCATCGGCTCGGCCTCGGCAGCTTCAAGGCGCTCGGCGGGTCCTATGCGGTGATCCGACTGGTGCTCGATGAGGCGCGAAAGCGGACCGGCCTGGATGTCGATATCGACGATCTCAAGCGCCCGGACGTTCGCGCGTTCGCGCGTGAGATGACGTTCGGTTGCGCCACCGACGGCAACCATGGTCGGTCAGTGGCAATGGGCGCTGCGCTTGTCGGTGCGAGGTCGGTGATCTTCGTGCATTCGGGCGTCAGTCAGAAACGCATAGAGGCAATTGCCCATTATGGCGCCGAGATCATCCGGGTCGAAGGGACCTACGACGACTCGGTCGAATTTGCCGCGAAGGTCTGCGTAGAGCGCGGCTGGACGGTTGTCTCCGACACGTCCTGGCCTGGATACGAATACATCCCCGGTCTGGTCATGCAGGGCTATACGGCGCTTTTGTGCGAGGCCTTGCGGGAGATCGACGCGCCGCCTTCCCATGTCTTCGTTCAGGCCGGCGTCGGCGGCATCGCCGCGGCAGCGGCCGGCCACCTGGCGCTACGCTATGGTCATGACCGGCCGCGCTTCGTCGTCGTCGAGCCGGCCCGGGCTGCCTGCCTGCTGGAAACGGCAAAGGCCGGGCATCCGGTGAAAGTGCTGCATGGCGAGCCGACTGTCATGGCGATGCTCGAATGCTACGAGCCTTCGCTTGTCGCCTGGCGTATTCTTTCGCGCGTTGCTGATGCTTTCATGACCGTCGATGAAGACGATGCAGTCTCGATCATGAACCGCCTCGCCCGCCCGAAAGGCGGCGACCCGGCAATCGTTGCCGGTGAAAGCGGCGGCGTCGGGCTCGCCGGCCTTGTCACGGTCGCCGGAGATCCGGACATGCGTGCCGCCCTCGGCCTTGATGCCAATTCGCGGATACTGGTGATTAATACCGAAGGCGCCACGGATCCCGAACGATACGAAGAACTGGTTGGCCTTGCACCGGCACAGGTCGCTGCGGCGGCGAAAATGGAAAGGGTTTGACGCGAATGGCAAGCACGGATATCGGCAGGCTTGTGGCGGAGATGAGGGCGTGGCGTCATGATCTGCATGCCCATCCGGAATTCGGCTTCGAAGAGAAACGAACGGCAGCCTTTGTCGCCGCCAAGCTACGAGAGTTCGGCCTCGACGAGGTCGCTGAAGGTATCGGCGGCACCGGGGTGGTCGGGACGCTGCGGCGTGGAACGGGAAATCGCGCCATCGCGCTGCGCGCCGATATGGATGCGCTGCGCATCACGGAAGAGGGGGCTGTTGCCTATTGCTCCACCCGGCCCGGTACGATGCACGCCTGCGGCCATGACGGTCATACGGCGATGCTTCTTGGCGCGGCGAAGCTGCTGGCTGAGGACGGCGGCTTCGATGGGACGGTGCGCTTCGTTTTCCAGCCGGCCGAGGAATGGGGGAAGGGCGCACTTGCCATGCTCGCCGATGGTCTGCTGGAACGCTTTCCGTTTGACGAGGTCTATGGCCTGCACAACATGCCGGGCCTGTCGGTCGGAAAATTCGAGACACGGCCGGGCGCCATCATGTCGGCGGAAGACAATTTCGAGATCGTGCTCAAGGGCGTCGGCGGGCACGCGGCGCGGCCGCATTGGGGCAATGAGACCCTTGTTGCCGCCTGCGCCACTGTCGTCAATCTGCAGACGATCGTCTCGCGCCGTCTGTCGCCGACTGATATCGGCGTCGTTTCGGTGACGGAAGTGCTGACCGATGGCACGCGCAATGCGTTGCCCGGCCTCGCACGGATTCTGGGCGATGCCCGCAGTTTCCGCCCGGAGGTCAGCGCCAAGATTGAGGCGGAGATGCGCACGATCGCCAAAGGAACGGCGGATGCCTATGGCTGCGAGGTCGCGGTGAACTACACGCGCGAGTTCGTGCCGTTGCTCAACGATCCAGTACTCGTCGACCATGTCTTCGCTGCGGCCGGTGTGGTGTTCGGGATGGAGAATGTCGCCGTTGCCGCCGAGCCGATGACCGGCTCGGAGGATTTTGCGCGGTTTCTCGATCATGTGCCGGGTTGCTTCGTCTTTATCGGCAACGGTGGGGAATCCGCGCCGCTGCACAATCCGCATTACGACTTCAATGATGATGCCCTGATCTTCGGTGCCCGGTTCCATGCCGAAATCGCCCGGCAACGACTGGCCGCACCGGATGCCGGACAATGACAGACGCGATGCTCATTACCAACACAGTCGAAGGCGACACCGACATGCCTCATCAGTCCATCAATGCCGAGCGTCTGCTGGCGCGCATCCGCGAACTCGGCGCGATTGGGCGCGACGGCCGGGGCCAGCTGACACGGCTTGCGGCCTCCGACACCGAAAAACTGGGGCGGGACGCTCTTGTCGGCTGGCTGGAGGCTGCGGGGCTGGATATCGCAATCGATCGCATCGGCAATATCTTCGGTGTCTGGCAAAGCCATGACAACGCAGGGCAATTGCCGCTGATGCTAGGCTCGCATATCGACACCGTCATCAATGCCGGCATCTACGATGGCTGCTACGGCGTGCTTGCCGCCCTCGAAGTGATCGAGACGCTGAAAGAGCAAGGCTTTACGCCCGCGCGCCCGATCGCCGTCACCGCCTTCACCAACGAGGAGGGCGTGCGCTATGCGCCCGACATGCTGGGTTCGCTTGTTCATGTCGGCGGTCTTGCGGTCGAGGCTGCACTTGCAACGGTTGCAACCGACGGAACGGTGCTCGGATCTGAATTGGCGCGCATCGGCTACGCCGGAAGCGTCGAGCCCGGCTCGTTGAAACCCCACGCCTATGTCGAATTGCACATTGAGCAGGGGCCGGTGCTCGATCGCGAAGCGATCACGATCGGCGCCGTCGAAAACCTACAGGGCATCTCCTGGCAGCGCGTGACAATCGACGGTGTCGCCAATCACGCCGGCACGACGCCAATGGCGATGCGCTGTGACGCCGGGCTTGCGGCCGCCCGCATCGGCCTTTTCCTGCGCGATCATATAACCCGCTCGAACGCTCCGAGCGTCGCGACCATTGGCACCATGCGGTTTGAGCCGGACGCAATCAACGTCATCCCGTCGCGCGCAACCTTCACCGTCGACTTGCGCGACCCGGATGAGGATCGGCTACAGGGGCTCGAAGCGGCGCTTGCGGATTTCCTCCTGCGTGTCGCCGCTGAAGAGGGTGTCGAGATATCGGTCGAGCGCCTTGCGCGTTTCCAGCCGGTCGCCTTCGATCTGGGCATTGTCGCCACGATCGAGGCTTCGGCGAAGGCGCGCGGCCTCAAGAGCCGGCGCATGACTTCGGGCGCCGGCCACGATGCGCAGATGATCGCACGCATCGCGCCGACGGCGATGATCTTCGTGCCGAGCCGCGACGGCATCAGCCACAATCCGCGCGAACACACGGAGGCGGATGATCTGGTTGCCGGGGCGAATGTGCTGCTCGATGTCGTCGAGCGGATTGCTTGCAGCGGCTGGAAAGGCAGTTAGGAATACTCGCGGCGAGAAAGACGATGCTCTGTATCCGTAGCTGCGCCGCCACACCCCGGCAGGTCGTGATCGGGATAGACCTATCTCGAATGTAAAGCTCTGACGCCAGTTGATCTGTTCTCGCGCGTCAGAACCCGTTCCTACCGCACATCCGGAGTCCGGTTTCGAGAAATGGCGCAGGTCCCCCTCCGTTGCGACGAAGTTGACCTGTCTTCAAGGCTCTCATTTCGTGTCAACGGTCTTCTGCCGGGCAGACGATTCAGGCTGGCTCCGTTCGAAGCGCCTTTCCGGCGTTTGGCGGAAAAGGTTAAGGAAATTGCTGCCGCCGTGCCAGACCTTGCCGCTTGGTCCGTAATCCCGTGATTCGCGCAAGGATGAGTGGGGCTCGCTGTGGCTATCGCTGTCGATGACGGCAGCACCTCCGCCGCCTGCGCCGGTACCGCCGGGAACGCCGCCTACGCCGCTGCCGTCACCGGTGCCCCAATCGCCACCACCCCCATCGCCGCCACCCTCTGTGCCGTTGCTTCCGCCGCTCTCGACGTTTTCGCCACCTTGGTCGCTGCCGCCCGCGCCATTTTCACCATTCCCGCCGCCGACATCGGCGTCGTCCGCATGGGCGGCGGAAATCCAGGAAAAACCCGCGGCAAAACTCCCGCTGTCGTCGAGGCGTGGCAAATCTCCAGCGAGTGCCGCAAGGCCGCCTAGCGACAGGGCCGTCAGTCTCAGCAGGCGTGTCCTCAAGTCATTCTCCTCGTAAACGGCGTTTTTTCGTCACCTTGCAAGAGCGCCGCAGAAGACGGCAGCTTGGCGTGAATGACGGGTCCGCCGGTGGCGACTTTTGCGTGAGCCTTGCATATCGTTCAACCGGTAAGGGGGCAAGCTATTCCCCCGGGCCCAGCATCCGCCTTGCCGTCGGAAGGACTGTGAGGCGTCCCTCCCGACGTGTTGCGCTTTAACTCTTAGCTTCGACCTCAGCGACCGGCAAATAGAGATCGCCGCCCTCGCGGTATTTCGCGGCCATTGCTTCCAGCCCTTCCTTCTGCGCCTCGGCGCGGATGTCGTGTGAGATCCGCATCGAGCAGAATTTCGGGCCGCACATCGAGCAGAAATGCGCGACCTTGTGCGCTTCCTTCGGCAGGGTTTCGTCGTGGAAGTTGCGGGCCGTCTCCGGGTCGAGGGAGAGGTTGAACTGGTCCTCCCAGCGGAACTCGAAGCGGGCGCGTGACAGCGCGTCGTCGCGCACCTGTGCGGCCGGGTGGCCCTTGGCAAGATCGGCGGCGTGGGCGGCGATCTTGTAGGTGATGACGCCGGTCTTGACGTCGTTGCGGTCGGGCAGGCCCAGATGCTCCTTCGGCGTGACGTAGCAGAGCATGGCGGTGCCGAACCAGCCGATCATCGCAGCGCCGATGCCCGAGGTGATGTGGTCGTAGCCGGGCGCGATGTCGGTCGTCAGCGGACCGAGCGTATAGAACGGCGCCTCGCCACACACAGTGAGCTGCTTGTCCATGTTTTCCTTGATCTTGTGCATCGGCACGTGGCCGGGACCCTCGATCATCACCTGGCAATCCCTGGCCCAGGCGATCTTCGTCAACTCGCCCAGCGTTTCCAGTTCGGCAAATTGCGCGGCGTCGTTGGCGTCGGCGATCGAGCCGGGGCGCAGGCCGTCGCCGAGCGAGAACGAGACGTCATAGGCGCGGCAGATGTCGCAGATCTCTTCGAAGTGCTCGTAGAGGAAGCTCTCCCGGTGATGGTGCAGACACCACTTGGCCATGATCGAGCCGCCGCGCGAGACGATGCCCGTGACCCGATTGACCGTCAGCGGGATATAATGCAGCCGGACGCCGGCATGGATGGTGAAGTAATCGACACCCTGTTCCGCCTGCTCGATAAGCGTGTCGCGATAGACCTCCCAGGTCAGATCCTCGGCGATGCCATTGACCTTTTCCAGCGCCTGGTAGAGCGGCACGGTGCCGATCGGCACGGGCGAGTTGCGGATGATCCATTCGCGGATGTTGTGGATGTTGCGTCCGGTCGAAAGGTCCATCACCGTATCGGCGCCCCAGCGCGTCGCCCAGACCATTTTCTCCACTTCCTCCGCCATCGAGGAGGTGACGGCCGAGTTGCCGATGTTGGCATTGATCTTCACCAGGAAGTTCCGGCCGATGATCATCGGCTCGGACTCCGGGTGGTTGATGTTGGCGGGCAGCACGGCGCGACCGCTGGCAATCTCCTGGCGAACGAATTCGGGCGTGACGTGATCGGGAATATGGGCGCCGAAGCTTTCGCCGTCACGCGGCGTGGCACGCGCGGCGTCGCGGCCGAGGTTTTCGCGGATGGCGACGAACTCCATCTCGGGGGTGATGATGCCGGCTCGCGCATAGGCAAGCTGCGTCACCGCGCGCCGACCGGTTGCGCGGAGCGGCGCGTGACGGAAGGGAAAGGTCGGCGTCAGCCGGTCGCCGGAGGCAAAGCCGTTGTCTTCCGGACGAACGCTGCGTCCGTCATAGGCTTCGACATCGCCGCGCGCGATGATCCAGTTTCGGCGCGGCCGTGGTAACCCGTCCTCGATGCGAATGTTCGCGTCTTCGACGGTATAGGGCCCGGAGGCATCGTAGACGGTGACCGGCGGCTCGCCCGACGTTGGATGCAGGGCGATTTCGCGCATGGGCACGCGGATATCAGGGTGGATCGTGCCTGGTTTGTAGACCTTCTTCGAGGCGGGAAGCGGGCCTTTGGTGACCGAGAGGTCTGCGGGTTTGGTGGCAATATTCATGGTGAGGCTCCAAGTTTGCGGTTGGAGACCCAGTTCTGAAGCCGGAAGGAAAAGACATGTTCGCCCAAACTCCGCGCGAATGACGGATTCCTGGCGTCGATGTCTGCACCGTCCCTACGCCAGTATGAACTGGATCAGGTTCAACGGGTCACTGCGCCTCGGTCGGCAAGCCGATCCGACCAGCAGTATCTCAGCCCCTTGACGGGACCCCCCTGGTGAATGCTGAGAGATAGCCATCGATCCCGATGCGCCGTCAAGCGCTAATCCGAAGGTTGCGCAATCGGCCTGTTGACCGTCCGCTAGAGCGTTTCCGGATGAGACGGAGCGGCAGAAACGGTCTATCGTGTTGTTTTTTACGCATTTCCTGACGGGAAATCGCCTCGCACTGTTCCTGGAAATGGTCTAGCGACCGGGCTTTTCGGATGCCGGGCGATCGGCATAATCCGCACGGTTGATGCCGTGCCGCTGCAGCTTGTCATAGAAGGTCTTGCGCGGAATGCCGAGCGCCTCGATCGTCGCCTTGACGTCGCCGTGCTGCGCCCGCAGTGCTTCTTTCAGAATTTCCGCCTCGTAGCGCTCGAGCCGTTCGGGCAGGGCCGCGCCGGTTGGCGCAGCGGCGGCGGCGGGTTGCCCGAGCGAGCCTTCGACGCCAAGGGCGACGCGCTCGGCGAAATGCGAGAGTTCGCGCACATTGCCCGGCCAGGAATGGGACATCAGATAGTGGTGCACCGCCGGCGAAACATCCGGCACGTCGCGCTTGAAACGCTCGGCCGCCCGCGTCAGGAAATGCGAAAAGAGCAGCGGGATATCGTCGCGGCGCTCGCGCAGCGGCGGGATCGAAAGCGTGACGACGTTCAGGCGGAAATAGAGATCCTCGCGGAAGTCGCCTCGCTGGGCGGGGTCGCCGAGGTCGATCTTGGCGGCCGCGATCACGCGGATATCGACCGGGCGCACGACATTGGTGCCGAGCGGCGTGATCTCGCGGGCTTCGAGCACACGCAGCATCTTGACCTGTGTGGCTGGTGGCATCGCTTCGATTTCGTCGAGGAAAAGCGTACCGCCGCTTGCATGTTCGACACGGCCGATGCGCTTCTTCAAGGCGCCGGTGAAGGCGCCGGGCTCGTGGCCGAAAAGCTCGCTTTCGATCACTGTTTCCGGCAGCGCGCCGCAGTTGAGCGCCACGAAGTTGCCATTGCGGCGGCGGCTCCAATTGTGGAGCAAAGTCGCCACCACCTCCTTGCCGCTGCCGGTCTCGCCGGCAACCAGCACATCCACGTCGGTGTCGGCGATATGCCGCAAGGTCTGGCGCAGTCGTTCCATGACCGGTGTCTGGCCGATCAGCGGCAGGCTTTCGCCGGCGACATCAGCTGCGCGTTTCAGCACACGGTTTTCCATCACCAGTCGGCGTTTTTCCAGCGCGCGGCGCGCGCTCTGCACCAGACGGTCGGCGGCAAAGGGTTTGGGGATGAAGTCGTAGACGCCGTCCTGCATGGCTTGAACGGCCATCGGGATGTCGCCGTGGCCGGTTACCAGAATGACGGGCAAGTCAGTGTCGAAAGCGGCGATCCGGCGAAACAGCGCCAGGCCGTCGATCCCCGGCATGCGGATATCGCTGATGACGATGCCGTTAAAGTCGGCCCCAAGGATCGCGAGGGCTTCGGCCGCGCCGGGAAACGCGGAGACAGTCAGACCGGCAAGCTCCAGCGTCTGCTTCATAGCCTTCCTGAGATCGTTGTCGTCGTCGACGAGGCATACGGATTGCTGCATCGCTCAGGCCCTCTTCAGGCGGACGGTGAAGACGGTGCCTTCTGGGCTGGTCCTGACCTCGATGTCGCCGCCGTAGTCGACGACGATCTCCTTGGAGATGGCAAGGCCGAGACCGAGACCCTGATCCTTGGAGGTGTTGAACGGGGTGAACAGGTCCTCGAGAATATCGGGCCTTATGCCCGGACCATTGTCGGCGACGATCAGGAGAACACTGTCGGACGGGCCTGTCTCGCACCGCACAAGGATTTCGGCCTCTGTCCGGTCGCCGAGTGCTTCCAGGGCATTCTGCAACAGGTTGATCAGCACCTGTTCCAGGCGGATGCGGTTGCCGAGCACGCTGAGCCCGTTATCAGGCAGATCGATGACGATCGCGTCCATGCGGCCGGCAAAGCGGCTGCGCAACAGCATTCGTGCGCCTTCGATCACCTCGCGCATCGCCGTCGGCTCGGCGGTGAAACGGCCCTTGCGCGCAAAGCTGCGCAACTCGTCGGTGATGGTGCCGACGCGCTCGGTCAGCGCGGCGATGCTTTCGAGGTTTTCGACCGCGGTTTCCTGCTGGCCGCGGTTGAGGAAGGTGCGTGCATTGTCGGCATAGGCGCGGATGGTTGCGACCGGCTGATTGATCTCGTGGGCGACGCCGGCTGCCACCTGGCCAAGGATTGCCAGCCGGTTGGCCTGGACCAGTTCCTGCTGCACCGCCTGCAGCCTTTCGCCCGTGCGCCTGTGGTCGGCGATCTCGGTTTCGAGGTGATCGCGGGCAAGGCTCAGGTCCTGCGTGCGCTCGGCAACGCGGCGTTCTAACTCATCGCGCGCGGCGCGCTCGTTTGCCGCGACCAGCGTTAGCGCCTGGCGCCGGCGAAGGAAGAGTGCGGCAAGCGCCAGCAGCGGCACGATGACGGCAAGCGCCAACAACCTTGCCTCGCGGCTCGCGGCGCCAAGGGCTGCGTCAAGCGGCGCCAACTGCTCCAGTCGCCAGCTGGTCGAGGGAACCATGGTCTCGACCCTGAGATATTGTTTCTCGCTGCTGCCGGGAAGAAGTGCTGTCAGCATGCTCGACCCGTCGGTTGTCGGTTCGATCCGGCGGAACGGCAGGGGTAGCAGCGAGGCATCGCCGAACTGCAGGCTGTCGCGGATGGCGGCGAGACGATCCCCGGGGATGTTGCGCGTCGTCATGAACCGCCAGGATGGGAAGCTGGTGATCAGCACGATGCCGCGCCGATCAGTGACATAAACCGGTTTGCCGGAAGCAAGCCAATCGGCCTCGACGCCGTCGAATTCAAGTTTTGCGACCACGACGCCGATAGGGCCGCCAGGCCCGTCGACGCGTCTGGAAATATAGAGGCCCGGGCGTTTGCTGACGGTGCCCATGGCGAAATGCTCGGCCTTGCCGTCGCGCATCGCCATCCGGAAATATTCGCGAAAAGCGTAGTCGTTGCCGACGAAGCTCGTCGGCTCGCGCCAGTTGCTGGCCGCAATCGCCACGCCGTCGAGGCCGATCGCGTAGATCACCGCTGCATCCGTATTGGCGGCCAGCGCCTCAAGCTTTTGGTCGAGCCTCTGCAACGGCTGATCGCCACCTTTTTCTAGGGCGGCCTTCACCTCGACGTCATCGGCCAGAACCAGGGGTAGCGCACGCTGGCGCTCCAGCACCGCTCTCAGCAGCGACGCCTTGAGATTGGCATCGATGCGGCTTTGGATGTCGACGGTTTCGAGCGCCTTCCTTCGCCCATATTCGCCGGCGACAAAGAGCCCCGCTGCCAGCAGAACCAGCGCGACCACGGCAAAAATCAACCAGGCACGGCGCATGTGCCGATCAAGATCGGCTGGTTTTATGGTGAGCGAGGTGGGTATGGACATGCCGGAATTGTGCATTAATCCGCTCAGATTTCCAGATCATCTGTGCGGATATCCGCTCAAATATTCGTGTAACTGATCCGGGTTCCAATAAAATGTGGCGATATTTCAATGGTCTAATCGGTCGCGCTGCGATCTGGCACGCCCATTGCAAATGACATCCTCATGACAGCCCGAGCTGTCGCGCTTCGGAAATAGGGCCCGGGAGGCCCGGCATGACGCCGGACTGGGCCAAGTGGAGGATATCATGATTATCGACCAATCCGCGGAACCGCGCGGCAAGACACCTTTCTATCGCCATCTCTACGTCCAGGTTCTGGCGGCGATCGCCGCGGGCATCCTGCTCGGACATTTTTACCCGGAGATCGGCACGCAGCTGAAGCCGCTCGGCGATGCTTTCATCCGCTTGGTGAAAATGATCATCGCGCCGGTGATCTTCCTGACGGTCGCCACCGGCATTGCCGGCATGACCGACCTCGCCAAGGTCGGGCGGGTCGCCGGCAAGGCGATGATCTACTTCCTGACCTTCTCGACGCTCGCGCTCATCATCGGCCTGGTCGTCGCCAATGTGGTGCAGCCGGGCGCCGGCATGCACATCGATCCCGCGTCGCTCGACGTCAAAGCGGTCACTTCCTACGCCGAAAAGGCACATGAGCAGTCGATCACTGGCTTCCTCATGAACATCATCCCGACCACGCTTGTCGGTGCATTCGCCGAGGGCGATATCCTGCAGGTGCTGTTCATCTCCGTCCTGTTCGGTCTTTCACTCGCCATGGTCGGCAAGAAGGCGGAGCCCGTCGTCGACTTCCTGCATGCGCTGACGCTGCCGATCTTCAAGTTGGTCGCGATCCTGATGAAGGCCGCACCCATCGGTGCGTTCGGTGCCATGGCCTTCACCATCGGCAAGTATGGTGTCGCCTCGATCGCCAACCTGGCGATGCTGATCGGCACCTTCTACTTGACGTCTTTCCTCTTCGTCTTCCTGGTTCTCGGCGCGGTTGCACGTTACAACGGTTTCTCGATCATCGCGCTGATCCGCTACATCAAGGAAGAGCTGCTGCTGGTGCTCGGCACATCCTCGTCGGAAGCGGCGCTGCCGGGCCTGATGAGCAAGATGGAAAAGGCCGGCTGCAAGCGCTCGGTTGTGGGCCTCGTCATTCCGACCGGCTATTCCTTCAACCTTGACGGCACCAACATCTACATGACGCTGGCCGCGCTGTTCATCGCCCAGGCGACCGACATTCCGCTGTCGCTTGGCGACCAGGTGCTGCTGCTGCTGGTGGCGATGCTGAGCTCCAAGGGGGCCGCCGGCATTACCGGCGCCGGCTTCATCACGCTCGCCGCCACGCTTTCGGTCGTTCCGGCCGTCCCGGTCGCCGGAATGGCGCTGATCCTCGGCATCGACCGCTTCATGTCGGAATGCCGGGCACTGACCAACTTCGTCGGCAATGCGGTGGCAACCATCGTGGTTGCAAAATGGGAAGGCGAACTGGACGAGACCCAGCTTGCCGCAACCCTTGGCGGCCGGGCGCTGCCGGAAAGCCCGGTTCAGGGCCTGCAGCCCGCCGAATAGAGCTGCCTCCCAGGGCAAGACCGCATCTCGGTGTGGCAAGGCGTGGTCCACTTTCCGGTGGGTCACGCCTTTTTCTTTTGCGGGCTCGCTTCGTGGCGTTGCCGCACTAAGTGAAATAGGCCGGCGGCTTGTTGGCGGCTCGTCGAAAGATGTTTTGATTTTGTCATCTCCCCCACTTTACTGTACCGTCTGGACGGTATAGTGATTTGTCATCACTGATCGAGGCAAAACGTTTTCTGGGGAGGAGACGAGAATGCATTGGACGAAGTGTGTGAAGGCGGCCGCCTTGGCCACCGCGGCGTTTGCCGCATATCCTGCGGCTGCGGCCGAAGTGTCGATTTTCTGCAGCTCGGCCGGCGCCGAGCTCGAGCTCTGCCAGTCTGCCTCCGAGGCCTGGGCCCAGGAAACCGGCAATACTGTCAAGATCAACAAGATGCCGGCCAACTGGGGCGAGGCGCTGCCGCTCTACCAGCAGCTGCTCGCCGGCAAATCGGGCGACGTCGATGTCCTGACGCTCGACAATATCTGGGTCGGCACGCTGGCCTCGCACCTCGTCGATCTCCGGCAGAAGGTGCCCGCGGACGAAGTTTCCAGCCACTTTGAATCCTCGCTCGCCGACGCGACCATCAATGGCCAGCTGCTGGCGATGCCGTGGTTCGTGGATGCCGGCCTGATGTTCTATCGCAAGGACCTTCTGGAGAAGTACGGCAAGGCCGAGCCGAAGACCTGGCAGGAACTCACCGAGACGGCGAAGTTCATCCAGGACAAGGAGCGGGCATCGGGCAGCCCGGACATGTGGGGCTATGTCTGGCAGGGGCGGGCCTATGAGGGGCTGACCTGCGATGCGCTCGAATGGGTGGCATCCTTCGGCGGCGGAACCTTCATTTCGCCCGAGGGCGAGATCACGGCCAACAATCCGAAGGCCGCCGAAGCGCTTGATCTTGCCCGCACCTGGATCGGCGGCATCAGCCCGGAAGGCGTGTTGAACTACGACGAGGAAGGCTCGCGCGGCGTATTCGAAGCCGGCAACTCGGTCTTCCATCGCAATTGGAGCTACGTCTGGGGCACGACGCAGGCCGACGGATCGTCGCTGCGCGGCAAGGTCGGCGTCATGGCATTGCCGGTCGGGGCAGAGGGCGGGAAGTCGAGCGGATGTTACGGGGCCGGCCTTCTCGGCGTATCCAAATACGCCGACGACGTCGACGCTGCCGTCAGCCTGGTCCGCTATCTGACCGGGCCCAAGGAACAGAAGCGCCGTGCGCTTCAGGCCTATAGCCCGACGCTGAAGGCGCTCTACGAAGACAAGGACATTCTGACCGCCAACCCATCACTGCAGTTTGCCGAGAAGGCCTATGCCGAAAGCGCCTCGCGCCCGTCGCAGGTGACCGGCGCATCCTACAATCGGGTCTCCCAGCGAATCTTCAACGGCGTGCACAATGTTCTGAGCGGCAAGGAAAGTGCGGGCGATGCGCTCACGAAGGTCGCGAGCGACTTGGAGCGTCTGAAGGCGCGGGGCTGGTAAGCCCCGCCTTTCTTCTGGAGCGTTTCAGGTTCAAACGAAGCCGAAGAAACGCTCTATCTCTTTGTTTTGTCCGCATTTCCTGACGGAAAACCGCTTCACGCCTTTCCTGGAAATGCTCTGGAGATCGAGGACATCACCCGTGAACATTGCGATCGCACCGTGCTGCTGGGGCGTTTACTGGCCTGAAGGCAACGACATCGGCTGGACCGACTATCTCGACCGCATCAAGGCGGCTGGCTACCGGCTCACCGAACTCGGGCCATACGGCTTCTTTTCTACCGATCCGGCGGTGCTTTCGTCCGAGCTTGGCCGCCGCGGCCTTTCGGTCGTCGCGGCCGCCCATGTTCACACGCTGGCCGATCCCGCCTCCTGGCCGATCCTTGAGCAAAAGACGCAGGCGATCTGCCGGCTGCTGTCTGAAATCGGCGCGACGCATTTCATCCTGATGGACGAATCCGAGTTCTATCCGAAGGACAAGATGGGTGTGGTCGATGAGACGGGCTGGCATTCCGTCGTCGAGCAGACGATGGGTGCTGCGCGCATCGCCCGCTCGCACGGGCTGGAGTTCAGCTTTCACCCGCATGTCGGTACATGCGTCGAGCTCGAGCCGCAGATCGAGCGCCTGCTTGCCGAGACGGAGCCGGGCCTCGTCGGGCTTTGTCTCGACACCGGTCACCACGCCTATTGGAAGGCCGATCCGACCGCCTTCCTTGCCCGTCACCGGGATCGGATCAACGCCATCCACCTGAAGAACGTCGACGGCGCCTACCGCGAACGCGTTCTTGCCGAAGGCATCCACAGCGACCGCGCCTTTGAAGAGGGCATTATGACCGACCTCGATCGCGGCATCGTCGACATCGCCGCTTTCGTCGATGCGTTGTTGGCTGCCGGCTATGACGGTCCCTTGGTGGTTGAACAGGATCTGGCGCGCGGCCATCCCGACACGCCGGAAACCATCGCCGAACGGAATTTCCGCTTCGTTTCTGAGCTTCTTGCGCAGCGGGCAAAGGCATGAAGGTCGAAATCCACGATACGCCGCTATCGATCGGCGAGCATCTGGCGGAGCGGATCACCGACGGCATCAGGGCGCGAGGCTCAGAGGGCCGCGCGTATGTGCTCGGCTGCCCGGGCGGGCGCAGCCCGATGCCGGTCTATGAGGCGATCGGCCGTCGGTTGACAGCGGGAGCGGTCGACTACTCGCGGCTGGTCATCGTGATGATGGACGAATATCTGCAGGCCAACGATGACAATGACCTGACGCCGCCCCTCTCATCGGCGCATTTCTCCTGCCGCGGATTCGGCGAGCGCGAGATCGTCGGGCGGATCAACGCGGCGCTCCCTGCCGAGTTTCGCATTCCTCAGGCAAACTTCTGGATGCCGGATCCAAGCAATCCCGGTGACTACGATGCCCGCATTGCCGCTATTGGCGGCATCGATCTTTTCCTGCTCGCATCCGGCGCCGGCGACGGTCACATCGCGTTCAATCCACCGGGCTCGGCCCGTGACAGCCGGACGCGGGTGGTCGCCCTTGCCGAGCAGACGCGACGCGACAACCTTGCGACCTTTCCAGACTTTCGCGGCATCGACGACGTGCCCTCCCATGGCGTGACGATCGGTATCGCCTCGATCGCGGAGCTGTCGAAATCCGTGGCAATGATTGCCTGGGGTGAGGGCAAACGCTACGCCTGCGAACGTATGACCGCTGCCACGGCCTATGATGCCACATGGCCTGCAACGATCGTTGCCGAATGCCGGGCCGCCGAATTGCACATCGACGCTGCGGCTGCCGGTCGAGCACGCCCGTGAGCCAGCACGCGATCGGCATCGACGTCGGCGGAACGAAGACCAAGGCGTGCCTCGTGCGTCTTGCCGATGGTGCCGTCGTCGCCGAGCGCACGGAGGCGACGCCCTGCCAGGCCGGGGGTCGAGCGGTGCTTGAACTGGTCGGCGTGCTTGCCGTAGCGATGGAAGCCGAAGGCAAGGTCCGCAATCTTGAGACTGCGGGCCTCGGCCTTTGCTTGCCGGAGCTGGTGACGCGGGACGGCGAACCGGCATCGGCCTGGAATTTCGATTGGCGCGATCTCGATTATCGTCAGCATCTCGGCCGGTTCGGCACTGTCCATATCGACAGCGATGTCCGCGCAGCGGCCTTCGCCGAAGGCTGGATCGGTGCCGGAGTCGATGCGGATCCCTTCGTCTATGTGACGATATCGACCGGGCTGTCGCATTCGCTGGTGATCGGCGGCACGCCCTATGCCGGCGCCCGTGGTTTTGCCATCCATTTTTCCGGCAGCGACATCGTAGCGTTTGCCGGCGAAGGTCAGGATCAGCCGGTGCGCCACAATCTTGAGCTTTTCGCCGGCGGCAAGGCCCTCGGCGAGCGTTACGGCAGGCTCATCGGTCGTCCGGGCACGACCGCGCTGCAGCTTTTTGAAGCGGAAGTATACGATCCGAAGGCGGCCAGGATGGTCGGCGACGCGCTTTTGTCGCTTGCTTCCTACCTCGGCCAGCTCGTCAACACGCTCGATCCTGAAATCCTCATCCTCGGCGGCGGTATCGGCGGCGACCCATCGGTCAACGAGCGGCTTGCCAGCCTGACGCGGCCGTTCATCTGGGCCGATGGTGCCCGGGATCTTCCCATCATCAGAAGCGTCCTTGGCGACACGGCCTGTGCGGTCGGCGTGGCGGCGCTTGCAAACAGGACTTGCAGACTGGCGGTGCGCATATGAGCGGAATTGACCTAACCGATGTCGTCAAGCGTTTCGGGGCGCTGACCGTGATCGACAAAGTCAACCTCAGGGTTGGCGAAGGCGAGTTCGTGGTGTTCGTCGGCCCTTCGGGCTGCGGCAAGTCGACGCTTCTGCGGATGATCGCCGGGCTCGAGGAAATCTCCGACGGCGAACTGCAGATCGGCGGCAGGCGCATGAACGAAACGCCGCCGGCCGAGCGCGGCATCGCCATGGTGTTCCAGTCTTACGCGCTTTATCCGCACATGAGCGTCGAGCGCAATCTCGGTTTCGCGCTGGAGACGGCGCGGATCGGTGCCGGTGAAATCAAGGAGCGGGTGATGAAGGTAGCGCGCTTCCTCAAGATCGAACATCTGCTGCACCGTCGGCCCGCCCAACTTTCCGGCGGTCAGCAGCAGCGGGTCGCCATTGGCCGCGCGCTGGTGCGTTCGCAGAAGCTCTTTCTCTTCGATGAACCGCTCTCCAACCTCGATGCGGATCTGCGCATGGAGATGCGCGTCGAGATTGCCCGCATCCATCGCGAGCTCAAGGCAACCACCGTCTACGTCACCCACGACCAGCTTGAAGCGATGACGCTCGCCGATCGCATCGTCGTTCTGAAGGACGGCCGGATCGCCCAGGTCGGGACGCCGATGGAACTCTACGAGCGGCCGGCAAGCAAATTCGTCGCCAGCTTCATCGGTGCGCCGCGCATGAATTTTCTGCCGGGGACGCTGCGTCGCGACGCGGCCACGAGCCGTCTGGGGGTCATGGGGGTCACACATTCTCTCGGCCCTATCGACTATGAAGGCGAGATCAGCATCGGCCTGCGGCCCGAGGATCTGATGCTTGGCGGCGGCGAAGTGCAGATACCGGCGCAGGTGCTGCTGGTCGAGCCACTCGGTGGCGAGGCGCTGGTCCATGCCCGCGTCGGCGATGGCCAGATGCTGGTGATGAAGGTGCAGGGCAAGCCGGATCTCCGACCGAATGCCGACATCACCATCGGCTGGACGCAGTCGAAGGCCCACTTGTTCGGCGCCGACGACATCGCACTCCGCCCGGCAGGGGTCTGAGACCATGGTGTCAGGTGGAGTGATCAAATCCCTCGGACTGCGCCTGGCCCGCGCCCGCACCGCCTGGTGGTTTCTGGCGCCGAGCCTGCTCGTGCTGACCGCCGTCGCCCTTTGGCCGCTCGGGCGCACTTTCGTCTTTTCCTTCACCGACGCGCTGCTGACGGAGCCGGATTTCTACAGTTACATCGGCTTCGACAACTATCGTGCGCTGTTCGAAGATCCGCTGTGGTGGCAATCGGTTCGCAACACGCTGTATTTCACCGTCATTTCCGTGTCGATAGAGACCGCTCTCGGGTTGACGATCGCGCTCCTCCTCAATTCTCACATTGCCGGGCGCGGCGCGATGCGGGCGATCATCCTGATCCCGTGGTCGATCCCGGTGGTCGTCAGCGCCCGCATGTGGCAATGGATGCTGCACGACCAGTTCGGCATCGTGAACCATGTGCTGAAGATGGCCGGTTTCATCGACAGCGGCATCGCCTGGACCGCCAATGCCTCGCTAGTGATGCCGGTGATCATTGCCGTCGACGTCTGGATCACCACACCCTTCATGGTTCTGCTGATCCTGGCGGGACTGCAGATGCTGCCACGCGGCATCTACGAGGTCGCGGCGATTGATGGCGTGCCGGCATGGAAGCAGTTCACCTCGCTGACTCTGCCGCTTCTGGCGCCGAGCATTGCGGTTGCCGTGCTCTTCCGCCTGCTCGATGCGCTGCGCATGTTCGACCTGAGTTTCGTGCTTTCTTCCAACAGCGACGATACCAAGACGGTGTCGATCTATGCCCGTGAGGTTCTCGTCAATTTCCAGGACATGGGGGTGGGCTCCGCCGCCAGTACCGCCGTCTTCCTGATGATCGCCGTCGTGACCGCGATCTACGTCACCGTCTTCCGTCTCAATCGCCGCCTTTTGGGAGTTTGACATGGTGAGAAGCAACACCCGCAAACGCCTGCATCAGGTGCTGATCTACAGCCTCTTCGGTATCGTCGGGCTCTATACGCTTTTTCCGTTCTACTGGATGATCGCGTCGTCACTGAAGTCGGGCCAGGCGATCTTCGACGTGACTTTTTTCCCGGACCTGAAGTTCAACAACTATGCGGCGATCCTGTCGGACGGCGTCTTCCTGCGCAGCCTCTTGAATTCGCTGATCGTTGCCTTCTCGGTCGTGGCACTCTCGCTCGTGCTGGCGATCGCCGCTGCCTACGCGCTCGGCCGGATCGACTTTCGCGGTCGTTCGCCGATCATGCTTCTGGTGCTCGCGGTCTCGATGTTCCCGCAGATCGCCCTGCTGTCGGGCCTGTTCGAGATGATCCGCTGGCTCGGGCTCTACAATACGGTCGGCTCGCTGATCTTCGCCTACATGATCTTCACGCTGCCGTTCAATATCTGGGTGCTGACCACCTTCATGCGCGATCTGCCGAAGCAGATCGAGGAGGCGGCGATCATGGATGGCTGCTCGCCTTTGCGGATCGTGCGTTGCATCTTCCTGCCGATGATGGGCCCGGCACTGATCTCGACGGGCCTGCTTGCCTTCATCGCCTCATGGAACGAGTTCATGTTCGCGCTGACCTTCATCCTGACGGACGAGAACCGCACGGTGCCGGTGGCGATCGCCCTGATCTCGGGCTCCAGCCGATACGAATTCCCCTATGGCGCGATCATGGCGGCGTCGACGATCGTCACCGTGCCCTTGGTCATCCTCGCTCTCATCTTCCAGAAACATATCGTCTCCGGCCTGACGGCCGGCGCGGTCAAGGGTTGAATTGTTGCCTCACCCAGAGGCGGAAAGGTTGCTTTCATGCGTGTCGTTCGCGTTGGTCTGATCGGGCTTGGCGAAGTCAGCCAGCTCATGCATCTGCCGATCCTTTCGGATCACCGGAATCTCTTTGAAATCGCCGGCGTCTACGACGTGTCGCCGAGCCTGACCGCCTATTGTTCGGCGCGCTATCCTGGTGCAAGGGCATTCGAAACGGCCGAGGCGCTGGTTTCGGCACCCGACATCGATGCCGTCTTCATCCTCACTCCGGACCAGACCCACAGCTTCTATCTCGAACTGGCGCTGAAGGCCGGCAAACATGTCTTCCTGGAAAAGCCGGCCTGCCTCACCCTTGGCGAGATCGATGCAGTTGCGCCGCTTGCCAAAGCCACCGACCGGCTGCTGTTCGTCGCTTATATGCGCCGTTATTCACCGAGCTTCCTCCGGGCCAAGGCAATGATGCCGGAGCAGGAAGCGGTTCGCTACGTGCGCGTGCGCGACATCATCTGCGAGGGGCCGTTCTTCATCAAACAGACCCGCAATATCTTCTACCCCAATGATCTCGACGCTACGTTTCTCGCCGAATCCCGCGCGCAGACAGCGGCGCTGCTCAAGCAAGTGGTCGGCCACGATGCGCCCGCCGATCTCATGCGCGCCTATCAGGTCCTGACCGGGCTATCGTCGCACAGCCTTTCGGCGATGCGCGAGCTGATCGGCATGCCGAAGCGTGTCATCGCCGCCCATCACAAGGCCAACGGAGAATCCATCGTCGCGCTTTTCGACTATGGCCATTTCACCGCGATCTACGAGGCGCTGATCGACAACGTCGCCCGCTTCGATGCCCGCATCGAGGTGCTGTCCGACCGCCGCCAGCTGCGGGTCAGCTACGACACGCCCTATATCCGCAACCTGCCGACCTCGCTGGAAGTGATCGATTCCACCGACACCGAGACGGAGACCCGGGTCTTCGGCCCTGATTACACCGATCCTTTCGCGCTCGAATTGCGTGCCTTCCACGATCATCTGGTCAAGGGCACGCAGCCGAAAACCACGCTGGATGACTCACGCAACGATCTGGCGCTGATGGCTGAGATCGTCGATCGCCTGCGGGAAAGTTCAGGGCTATAGCGTGCGCAGGATTTTCAACACTGGATTGTACCGACATGGCAAAACGTGAAAGCGCACGGGACCGTATCTTGACTGCAGCCGAGGCGATTGTGGTGGGCAAGGGCGTTTCTTCGCTTACTTTCGACGGGGTCGCGGAGCAGACGGGCCTGAGCAAGGGCGGCATCCTCTATCATTTCGCCAGCAAGGACGCTCTCGTGCGCGCCATGGTCGAACGGTTCGTCTACCGCTTCGAGACCGGTCTTGCCGGCATCGAGAAGGAGGACGAGGACCCGCACGGTCGCTACACGAGAGCCTATGTCGGTGCGACGCTGGGGGAAGCCGCGAGCACTGGCGAGCAATACGACCGCCTCGGCGCCAGCATCACGGCGGCGCTCTCCAACTTTCCCGATCTGCTCGAGATCGTGCGCCAGCAGAATATCCGTTGCCAGGCGGCGGTCGAAGACGACGGTCTCGATCCGGTCGATGCCACCATCATCCGCCTTGCCGTCGAAGGCCTGTGGATGGCCGAGGTCTTCAACGTCATGCATCTCGATCCTGACATGAAGCGCAAGGTCACCGCTCGCCTGATCGAGCGGACGCGCGCGCCATAAACCATCAAATCGCGCGCGATGCCGCGCCCGCAGCCAAGGAGTTACCGATGGGCTACAAGCCTTCACCGCGTCCAGTCTTCGACCGTACCAGCCACATCCCCTATGCCGGCGTCACCCGACACCTCTGGGGCGAGGAAAATGCCGGCCTCGTCGACGACTGGATCTATGCCTCGACCGACAGCATCCATCAGATCGTCTTCGGCATGCAGCCCGGCGGCTGCTTCAAGCACACCGACGCCTTCCGGACGATTTTCGGTGCGGATGAAGTGCTTTATGTGCTGAGCGGCACGCTTGGTCTCGCCAATCCCGAAACCGGGGAGTTCTGCATTGCGCAGAAGGGCGAGGCGCTCTTCTTCCGCAAGGATACGTGGCACCACGGCTTCAACCTCGGCAATGAGCAGGTCCGCGTTCTCGAGTTCTTTGCGCCGCCACCGGCGAAAGGCACGTCCGGCCCCTATGCGCGCACCAAGCCCTATCTCGAGCTTGCGCAGTCGCGTTACAGCCAGAGCGAGTTTATCGGCCGCTGGCCTATGGACGCAAAAGCCCAGCGCGACGCACGCACGATCCATCCGATGCGCGATGCCGATCTTCTCTGGAGCCTCGATCAGGCGACGCAAGGCGCCTTTACCGGCCTCTATTGCGCCACCGATCAGTTGACCGTCGGCAAGACGACACTGCTTGCCGGTAAGCGCACCGGCGTGGAGCGCCACAAGGGTGACGAATGCCTCTACGTTGTTTCGGGAACGCTCAATATCCATGTTCCTGACGCCGAAGGTCAGGCTTGGTTCGAGCTCAACCCGCGGGATGGGTTCTACATTCCCGCCGGGACCGACCATCAATATTACAACATGTCGGGCGACCAGGTGGAGTTCGTCTTCGGCGTGGCGCCGGACTTCTGAGCACCTCTCTGCAGCGGCATTGGCGGCGTCGGCCTACAGCTTGCGGTGGGCCGGCGCCGCATCCGTTGCGCCGGCGTTCATGCGGGCGATGAAGTCGCGCAGCATCGGCACGCGCCGGGGCCGGAAGCTTTCGTCCGTCGTCCTTACTTCGGCGATGCGGTCTATGCGGAATTTGCGGAAATCCTCGCGCAGGCAGCACCAGCCGAGCAGCACCAGCACATTTTCGAGATAGACGATGCCGAGCGGCAGCACGCGCCTTTCGCTGTGCCGGCGCTCGGCGTCGACATAGTCGATGACGATTGCCCGCTCCTGCCAGCAGGCCTCGCGAAGCAGGCCGACGTCGATATCAGGCGCGGACCTCTGCTCGAAACGGTGGACCTGCGAGACTGCATGGATCGTCTGCTGCTGCAACCGATCGGGCAGGGTGGCGGTTATCTTCGAAAGCACTGCCTCGGCCGCCTTCGCCAGATCCGGCTCGCCCATGTGGCGAACTTCGGCGAGCCCCAGCACAAGAGCTTCGATTTCAAGCCGCGTGAAGGTCTGGGGCGGAAGAGCGATGTCTTCGGTCAGGCGGTAACCGAAACCGCGCTCACCGTCGATGACGGCACCGGCCGCGCGCAGGCTGTCGATGTCGCGGTAGAGCGAGCGCAACGACACGCCGGTTTCTTCCGCCAGCCGCGCGGCGGTGACAGGCTGGGGCAGGCTGCGAAGCGCCTGGAGAAGACGAAACAAACGATCGCTGCGTGCCATGAGCCTACTGACGGAAATTGACAGTTGGATCGGTTTATAAAGAGGGCAGACAACAACCGCAATCGAGGTACTTCCATGTTGACGCTCTTTCACGCCCCGCGCTCCCGCTCCTCGCGCATCATCACGCTGCTTCGCGAACTGGATGCGCTCGACAAGGTCAACATCGTCATCGTCGACATCACCCGAGGCGACGGCAGCGGAGCCAAGGATCCGAAGAACCCGCACCCGGAAGGCAAGGTGCCGCTACTCGTGCATGACGGCGTCGTCATCTGGGAAAGCATCGCCATCATTCAGTATCTGACCGATCTTTTCCCGGAAAAGAAACTGGCGCCGCTTGCCGGCGATCCCAAGCGCGGCCGTTATCTAAGCTGGCTCGCCTGGTATGCCGGCGTGGTCGAGCCGGTGCTGATCGTCGAGGCGGCCGGGATTTCGCATCCCTATCTGCAGTTCACGTTCCGCGGCTCGACCGAAATGGCGCGGCAACTGGAGACGGCTCTCACGGCAAGTGCCTATCTGATGGGCGACGAGTTCTCGGCTGCCGACCTGCTGCTTTACTCGCCGTTTGCATGGTTCCCGGAAGCAACGCCGGATGTGCCTGCCGTCAAGGCCTGGATCGAGCGCTGCGCCGCACGGCCATCCGTCCAATGGACGACGGAGTACGATGCGTCGCAGCCGGTTGCCGCGTAAACGCTAGATAGCTCCAAGCGACAATCCATTGAAGCGCCGCGTGTCAAATGTGACGCGCGGCGCTTCGGTGTTTGAACTGTCCTTACGGTCTGCGCCGCTCCATTCTCGTCAACGCCCTTCCGAGATCAGGCGCGGCGATAGCGTCATCGTGCCGACAAGGCTTTGGCCATGCTCAAGAACTGAAAGACCGCCAAAGCCCGGAAGGTGATGACCGTTCGGCAAATGCGTCATCGGCTCGAAACAGAAGAAATCGGCGTCTTTAGGCGCGTAGAGCATGAAGTGGCGGAAAGGCGGCTGTGCTTCGACCTCCAGGCGGAGATCATGCTCCGGCCACTCGATCATCGCCTTGCCGTCCCAGCTCTCATAGGCGTTGTTCAGCCATTGCGGCGGGATCCGATTGCCTCTCTGGAAATCTAGGTCGCCCGGGAACGGGCCGGACTGATGGGGCAGGTGGCCTGCTCGCTCGGTCCAGAAGTGATCGGCCTTCGCCGTCAGTCGTGTGCCGGCGGTTTTCGGGAAGAAGGGATGGTGCCCGAGGCCCATCGGCAGCGCCAGGTCCGACCTGTTGGTGACCGAGAGCGTCACGGACAGGCTATCGGCTTCAACACGGAATTGCTGAACGGCGTCATAGGCGTAAGGGCTCGGCAAAGCCGTGCGGTGTTCATAGCGCAGGCATGCTTCGTTTTCGCTGTGCGAGACGATCTCCCATGTCGCCAACCAGCCGTCGCCGTGCAGATAACATGGGTCGCTGGCATTGGGGGTGAGGGCGAAGCGATGGCCGGAGAGGAGGAAGCTGTTACCCTCCAGCCGATTGCCGAAGGGAACGAGCGGAAAGCTCGCCTCGGCCCCGTGTCGCTCAGAGGCGAGGCCATCGGTCCGTGTGGGTCGAAGGATCGGGACACCGCGATAGGTGCAAGAGAGGAACGAGCCGCCGAAGCGGCTCAATTCGATTGAAAGTGCCCCGTTGCCAAGCTGCAGGACGTCCGCGCTCATGCGGCAGCTACGCCCGCCGCCCGGCGGCCGACGAGCGCAGGTTGTCGAGCAGGACTGCCAGTAGTAGGATCAAGCCGCGCACGACATACTGGTAGAAGGCCTGGATGTTGAGCAGGTTCATGACGTTTTCGGCGATGCCCATGATCAGCACGCCGACGATCACGCCGGTCATTGCCGCACGACCGCCGGCAAGTGACACCCCGCCAAGCACGCAAGCCGAGATGACAGAAAGCTCCAGGCCCGTTGCCGCATTCGGCTGGCCCGAGGTGATGCGTGATGCCAGCAACACGCCGGCAACGGCGCAGACGAGACCCTGCAGCGCAAAAATCCAGATGCGCATGCGCGCAACGTCGACGCCGGCAAGGCGCGAGGCCTCCGGATTGCCGCCAATCGCGAGCGTGTTCTTGCCGAAGACCGTGCGGTTCAACAGGAAACCGAAGGCGACGAAGAACAGCGCCATGACCCAGATCGGCGTCGGGATGCCGAGGAAGCGCGATAGAGCCAACTGATAAAAGCTCGGATCATTGATGCCGACGGCGCGGCCGTCCGATGCGATGAGCGCCAGGCCACGCACGATCTGCATCGTGGCAAGCGTCGTGATCAACGCGTTTATGCGGAAACGGGCGATGACGACGCCGTTGACCGTTCCGACGAGGCCGCCGCACACAAGGGCGGCAGCAAGACCAAGCACGATCGAGCCGGTCGCATTCGACGCCATAACTGCGACCATGCCGGAAAAGGCAACCGTCGAGCCGACCGAAAGATCGAAGTCGCGCGAAGCGAGGCAGAACATCATGGTGCAGGCGACGATGCCGATGGTGACGACCGACTGCAGCAGGCCGAGCATGTTGCGCTCGGTCAGGAAATTGGGGACCGTCAGCGACACGACGACGAAGGCGAGCGCGAAGATGACGACGAGGCCCTGTTCGCCGAGAAGGAGTTTTTTCAAGGAGGTCATCGTCACCGTACCTGTGCGTGAGGAAGCGTGTTTAAGTTTTGAACGTCCGGCAGGGCGGCGGCGAGGATGCGCCGCTCGTCGAATTCCGCCCTTGGAAGGTCGGCTGCGACGCGGCCCTCGCACATAACCATGATGCGGTCGGCGATGCCCATGACCTCCGGCAGTTCGCTGGAGATCACCACGATCGCCATGCCGTCTGCGGCCAGTTCGTAGAGGATTTCGTAGATTTCCGATTTGGCACCGACATCGATGCCGCGTGTCGGCTCGTCGATAACAAGCACCTTGACGCCCTCTTCGGACAGCCAGCGGCCGAGGATGACTTTCTGCTGGTTGCCACCCGACAGATTGATGATGTCCTGGCGGCGCGACGGCGTACGCACGCGCAGCTTGGCGATGAACTTGTCGGCAAGCGCGCCCTCTTTCCCAGGGTTGATAAGGCCGAAGGGCGAGAAATGGCGACGCGAGGAGATCGTCATATTTTCTTCGATCGAGCGTCCCTGGACGATGCCGTCGAACTTGCGGTCTTCCGGGCAGAGCACAATGCCCGAGCGGATGGAATGGGGTGGGCTGTCCGCCTGGATGGTGACGCCGTCGACCGATACCGATCCCGCGTTGCGAGCATCGGCGCCATAGACGAGGCGGGCCATTTCACTGCGGCCGGCGCCGATCAGACCGAAGAAGCCGAGGATCTCGCCGCGCTTGACGGAGAAGCTCAAGGGGTGGCGAAGCTTTGGTCCTGAAATACTTTCGACGCGCAGCCGCTCATCACCGAGGCTACGCTCGCGCCAGCCCCAGATATTGGCGATCTCGCGGCCGACCATTTCCGAAATGATCTGGTCGCGTGTCACCTTCGAAATATCGGGGTGGTGGGCAGCGAGCTTTCCGTCACGCAGCACCGTCAGGCTGTCGCAGAGGCGGAAGATCTCGTCGAGACGGTGAGAAACGTAGAGAATAACCGTGCCATTGGCGCGCAGACGATCGATGAGGGAAAAGAGGATCTCGCTTTCTCGCGAGGACAGCGACGAGGTCGGCTCGTCAAGCGCGATGACGCGCGCGTCGAGCATGACCGCCTTGGCGATCTCCACCATCTGCCGCTCGCCGATCGAAAGCGAGGCGACCTTGACGGCCGGATCGACATCGATGCCGATCTCGGCCAGCTTCTTTGAAACAACGCCGGTCAGTTGCTGGCGATCGATCACGCCGGCCTTGCCCGGAAAGCGCCCGAGCCAGAGGTTTTCGGCGACCGATAGTTCCGGGACGAGCTGCAATTCCTGGTGGATGACGATGACGCCGGCGTGAAAGGCGTCGCGCACCGAGCGGTAGTGTTGCGGCTCGGCGTCGATCAGGATTTCGCCGGTGTCGGCGGACTGGTCGCCGGAAAGCACGCGGATGAGCGTCGATTTGCCGGCGCCGTTTTCGCCCATCAGCCCGTGAACCGCGCCCTTTTTTACCGAAAAGGAGACGTTCGACAGCGCCTGAACGCCGGGATAGCCCTTGGAGATGGATCGGAATTCGAGGAAGTCTTGCATCTGCGACGCTCCGGGAATGGGGCGCCCGGCGGTGTCGAACCGCCGGGCTCAAAGTCATCGAAGACGACGATTATTCGATGCCAAGGTCCTTGCGAACGGCCTCGTATGTGTCGCGGAGCGCGATCTGGCCGGCTGTCAGCGTCAGCTTTTCCGGCTCCTTGTCGTTGGCGACCCACTCATACATGTTGAGTGCGGTCTCATAGCCGTGGCGCTTCGGCGAGATGATCACGGTGCCAAAGAAGCCGGTGGCCGCAGGCTTCTTGAACTCGTTGATGGCCGAGTCTGCGCCGCCGATGCCGACGCCGATCATGCTGTCGGGGGCAATTCCGACGGTTTCGGTCGCGCGCACCGCGCCGAGGACAGCTTCGTCATTGAGGCCGACGGCGACCCACTTCTTGACGCCGGCATTCTTGTTGAGAACGACGGTGGAGGCATTGAGCGCCGCTTCCGTATCGGTCTTGGCCTGCGGCGCGTCGAAGATATTGGCTTCCGGGAAGCCGTTTGCCTTCAGCACCGAGAGCGCGCCTTCGACACGGTCGACGGCTGTCGGCAGCTGGTCGTAGGAGACGCGGATCGCGCCGACTTCCTTCATGTCCCAGCCGCGCTTCTTGATCTCGTCGACGATCGACTGGCCGACGGCTTCACCGATCTTGGTGGCCGAGATGCCCATATGCGGGACGTCTTCGATCGGGCTGCCGTCAGCGTTGACCAGGCGGTCGTCGACCGTCATCATTTTGAGATCGTTGGCGGCTGCTTTGGCGATGATGCCCGGGCCGAGTTTGACATCAGGCGTGCAGATGATGAAACCCTGAGCGCCCTGTGCGCCAAGATTGTCGATTGCTGACTGAACCTTCTCGCCGTCTTCCGCGCCGATCTTGACCAGCGTGAAGCCCTTTTCCTTGGCAGCGACGTCGGCGAACTTCCATTCGTCCTGGAACCACGGTTCCTCGGGCTGCTTGACGATGAAGCCGATCTTGACGTCGGCGGCGAAGGCCGATGTTGCGGCGAATACGGCGACGGTGCCAGCCAGAATGGCGGCCTTGAAGAAGCGCATGATTTCTCTCCCTGGTGAACTGCCTCCTGCAGTTCTCATTTGTGTATGATGAATCATCATATCCGTCAATTGCCTTTGTATGATGATTGAGATAGTGATGTATAACAATTGCCGAAGCACTCCTTTGATCCCTGTCGCGAGGGAAGGTGATCTGGGATAAAAGCGTCGGCGGATATGAAGAGATGGGTGGAGATGCAGATGGAAGGTCAGGAACCGCAGGGCACGGTGCAGGAGCAGGTGCAGCGCCGGCCACGCGTCCAGAAGAACGTGACGCGGACCATCGCCTCTGACATCTGCGCCGATATCTTTCCTGTTGGTTCCTATCTGCCGCGGGAAAACGATCTCTGCGAGCGTTACGCTGTCAGCCGGACCGTTATCCGGGAATCGCTGAAGATCCTGGAATCGAAGGGCATGGTGCGCGGCCGTTCGCGGGTCGGCACCGTCGTTTGCGGCAAGGACGAGTGGAACATTCTCGATGCGCAAGTGCTCGAATGGATCGGCGAACGCATCTTCGAGTTCGACCTGTTGAACTGCATCCTGGAAGCGCGCCGGGCGATCGAGCCGGTTGCGGCCGAATTCGCCGCCGAGCGGGCAACGGTCCAGGAAATCGCCGATCTCGAGCGAGCGTGGCAGTCGATGCGTGACGGCGAGAGCGATATTGCCGGCTTCACCGACGCCGACGTGGCGTTCCACACCTGCCTGCTCAAGGCCAGCCACAACCAGGTCTTCCTGCAGCTCGTCGGCATCATCCAGGCGGCACTGAAGTTTTCGCTGCACGCCTCCAACGAGGCCGCCGAGCGACGCGACGAAGCCATCGACATCCACCGCGAATTGGTCGAGGCGCTGCGCATGCGCGACAAGGCTGCTGCGCGCGACTGCTCGATCCGCATGCTCGATCTCGCTGCGCGAGACCTGGCAACAGCGGTCAAGCAACACAGCCCTTTGAAATCCACGCTCTGAAATTCCCGGCCGCGGTGAGCCCGCCAGGGCTCGGTCGTGACAAGCCATTCCCACCGAACTGGACCTCAGCCCATGAAGATCACCAAGCTCACCACCTATATCGTTCCGCCGCGCTGGCTGTTTCTCAAGGTGGAGACCGACGAGGGCATCGTCGGCTGGGGCGAACCGGTCGTTGAAGGGCGGGCACTGACCGTCGAGGCGGCGGTGCACGAGCTTTCCGACTATCTCGTCGGCAAGGATCCGTTTCTGATCGAGGATCATTGGAACGTGATGTATCGCGGCGGCTTCTATCGCGGCGGCGCCATTCACATGAGCGCGCTTGCCGGCATCGACCAGGCGCTCTGGGATATCAAGGGCAAGGCACTGGGCCAGCCGGTCCACTCCCTGCTCGGCGGGCAGTGCCGCGACAAGATCAAGGTCTATTCCTGGATCGGCGGCGACCGCCCGAGCGATGTTGCTCGCAATGCCAAGGATGTGGTGGCGCGCGGCTTCAAGGCGATCAAGCTCAACGGTTGCGAGGAACTGCAGATCGTCGACACCAACGAGAAGATCGACAAGGCGGTAGAGACCATCGGCATCATCCGCGACGCGATCGGCCCGAACATCGGTATTGGCGTCGACTTCCACGGCCGGGTGCACCGGCCGATGGCCAAGGTGCTGGCCAAGGAACTCGAGCAGTTCAAGCTGATGTTCATCGAGGAGCCGGTGCTTTCGGAAAACCGCGAGGCGCTGAAGGAAATCGCCAACCATTGCTCGACGCCGATCGCGCTCGGCGAACGGCTCTATTCGCGCTGGGACTTCAAGTCTGTCCTTGCGGACGGCTATGTCGATATCATCCAGCCCGATCTTTCCCATGCCGGCGGCATCACCGAATGCCGCAAGATCGCCGCCATGGCCGAGGCCTATGACGTGGCGCTGGCGCCCCATTGCCCGCTCGGGCCGATTGCGCTTGCCGCCTGCCTGCAGATCGATGCCATCAGCTACAACGCCTTCATCCAGGAGCAGAGCCTCGGCATTCATTACAACGAGGCCAACGACATTCTCGACTATGTCTCCAACAAGGACGTCTTCCACTATGAGGACGGCTTTGTCTCAATCCCGCAGGGACCGGGCCTCGGCGTTGAGGTCGATGAGGCCTATGTCATCGAGCGCGCCAAGGAGGGCCACCGCTGGCGCAATCCGATCTGGCGCCACGAGGATGGCAGCGTCGCCGAGTGGTGACGGTTGCGCGGGATCATCGGACGAGGGAGGCGAAGAATATGAGCAAACGGCTTCAAGGAAAGCGCATCGTCATCACAGGGGCAGCCCAAGGCATCGGCCTTGCGATGGCTGAAACCTTCCTGAAGGAAGGCGCCAGCCTCTTTCTGATCGATCGCGACGGGCCGCTGCTCGATAAGGAGACGGCAAGGCTTGCGGACGATGGCGGTACGCTTGCATCGACGACGGCCGATATCACCGATGCCGATGCCATTGCCGAAGCCATCCGCCAGGCCGAAAAGACCATCGGCAGGCCGAATGCGCTCGTCAACAATGCCGGTATCAACGTCTTTGCAGAGCCGCTGGCGTTGAGCGATGCCGATTGGCAGCGCTGTTTCGACGTCAATCTCAAGGGCGCCTGGAACTGTAGCCGCGCCGTGCTTCCCGGCATGATCGAGGCGGGTGGCGGCGTCATCCTCAACATTGCCTCTACCCACGCCTTCACTATCATACCGCATACCTTTCCCTATCCGGTGGCGAAACATGCGCTTCTCGGCATGACCAAGTCGCTCGGCATCGAATACGCCTCACGCGGCATTCGCGTGAATGCCCTTGCGCCGGGATACGTGCTGACGCAGAAGGCCGTCGAATACTGGAACAGCTTCCCGGATCCGGTCGCCGCCGAGGCGGAAACGATGAAACTGCACCCTGGCGGTCGTATCGCCACGGCTGATGAAATCGCCCGGGCCGCGCTCTTCCTGGTGTCGGACGAGTGCACTTTCATCAACGCCACCTGCCTGACTGTCGACGGCGGACTGAGCGTTCTGCACCATCCCTAAGCCAAGTCGCTTCGCCATCTCCCCATAAGTTCTCGCCGGGCTCCGCCGTGGCAGTGCTGCGTTTGCAGTTCGCGTGGCGGCGCGCCTTGCTGCGCCCCTGGCTGGCGTCACCTCCCAACATTGGGACGTCACCGGTTCTCCTGCATTTTGCCGGCCGGCCTCCGCATGCGCGGTTGAGCGACGGCTGGCTTCTCGCCGTTGTCACTTGACCGCAAATAACTCCGATTATATGAGAAATAAAAATGCCTGGATGAAACGACGGGCGAGCGCACAGCGGAGGGCCGGACGTGTCGAGAAAACTGAGATCGCAGCATTGGTTTGGGGGGCTCGACAAGGATGCCTTCATTCATCGTAGCTGGATGAAGAACAACGGCCTGCCGGATGACGCCTTCCATGGTCGCCCGGTCATCGGCATCTGCAATACCTTCTCCGAACTCACGCCATGCAACGCCCACTTTCGTGGCCTGGTCGAGCATATCAAGGCGGGCGTGCTGGAGGCCGGTGGCCTGCCGCTGGAGTTTCCGGTCTTTTCCTGCGGCGAGTCCAATCTGCGTCCGACCGCCATGCTCTTTCGCAACCTTGCCTCCATGGATGTCGAGGAGGCGATCCGCGGCAACCCGATCGACGGCGTCGTGCTGATGGCCGGCTGCGACAAGACTACTCCATCCCTCGTCATGGGGGCGGCATCCTGCGACCTGCCGGCGATCGTCGTCTCGGGCGGACCGATGCTGAACGGGCGGCTCAAGGGCAGGACCATCGGCTCGGGCACCGATGTCTGGAAATTTTCGGAAGATGTGCGTGCCGGCGTGATGACACCGGCCGAATTCATGGCTGCGGAAAGCGCCATGTCCCGTTCTCCTGGCCATTGCATGACGATGGGCACCGCTTCGACCATGGCGTCGATGGCAGAAGCATTGGGATTGGCTTTGCCCGGCAACGCGGCTTATCCCGCAGTCGATGCGCACCGCGCGCGCCTGGCGCGGCTTTCCGGCAGGCGGATCGTTGCGATGGTTGCCGAGGACTTGCGCCCATCCCACATCCTGACGCGCGCCGCCTTCGCCAATGCCATTCGCGTCAACGGTGCGATCGGCGGGTCCACCAATGCGGTCGTCCATCTGCTGGCGATTGCCGGACGAGTGGGAACCGAATTGACGCTCGAGGACTGGGACCGATTTGGCCGGGATATCCCGACGATCCTCAACCTCATGCCGTCAGGCACGTTCCTGATGGAGGACTTCTGTTATGCCGGCGGTCTTCCCGCCGTGATGAAGGAAATCGCCGATCTGCTCGATCTCGACAACCCTACGGTGACGGGCAAAAGCGTCGGTGCAAACATCGCAGACGCGGAGAATTACAACCCCGATGTCATCCTGCCGCGCGCCGTCGCGCTGACGCAGCAGGGAGGCATCGCCGTCTTGAAGGGCAATCTCGCGCCACAGGGCGCGATCCTGAAACCCTCCGCGGCGACCCCGACCCTGATGCAGCATCGGGGCCGCGCGATCGTCTTCGAAACGATCGATCACTACAAGCAGCGCATCGACGATCCCGACCTCGATATCGACGAGACCTCGATCATGGTTCTGAAAAACTGCGGCCCCAAGGGCTATCCCGGCATGGCCGAGGTCGGCAACATGGCGCTGCCGCAGAAGCTCTTGAAGAAGGGGGTGCGCGACATGGTGCGCATTTCCGACGCCCGCATGTCGGGCACGGCCTTCGGCACTGTCGTGCTGCATGTCGCGCCGGAGGCTGCGGTCGGCGGTGCGCTGGCGCTCGTCAGGGAAGGCGACTGGATCGAACTCGACGTGGCCGGGCGCCGGTTGCACCTTGATGTCGACGAAGCAGAGCTAGCGCGTCGGCGGCAGGAATGGACGCCGCCGGAAATCACCAGGCCTGGCGGCTATCAGGGGCTCCATGTCGAGCGGGTTATGCAGGCCGATCGCGGTGCGGATCTCGATTTTCTCGTCGGTTGTCGCGGGCACGCTGTGCCGCGCGAGAGCCATTGAGGAGGAGCGACGATGTCCCGGTTCGATCCCGCTGACCTGCATGGCATCCATGCCATCCTCTATGCGCTGTTCGATGGCAACGAAAAGCTCGATCGTGAGGCCATGCGGCGGCAGACCGAAGTCTGCCTTGACGCCGGCGTGCATGGCATGGCGGCGCTCGGCCTTGCGACCGAAGCCTCGAAATTGAGCGAGGTCGAGCGCATGGCCGTGATGGAATGGCTGGTCGAAGACACCGCAAGCCGCGTGCCGGTGGCGCTCACCATCTTCGGCCCATCGGTCGAAGAGCAGGTGCGCCAGGCGCGCCATGCCGTTGGCGCCGGCGCCGACTGGTTGATCCTGCAGCCGCCGATCGTCGGCCAGTTCTCCGCGCTGGAATACATCCGCTTCTTCGGTCGTGTCGCCGATGCGATCGACGTGCCGGTCGCAATCCAGAATGCGCCTGCCTTCATGGGGCGAGGGTTGACGGCGACCGACATCGCCGAACTGGTCCGCCAGCATCCGAACATTACCCTCATCAAGGGCGAGGGGCCGGTGGTCGATATCGCCGCGCTGATCGAGGTTACCGAAGGCCGCCTGCCTGTTTTCAACGGTCGCGCCGGTCTTGAGCTCATCGACAACCTGCGTGCCGGATGCCGCGGCTTTATCCTCGCGCCCGATTGCATCGACCATGCGGTGAGGGCCTATGAATTCTACCGCGACGGCTGGGACGAGGAGGCGGAAGCCGCCTATCGCGACATGCTGCCGGCGGTGGTGTTCACCATGCAGGGGATCGAGAACCTGATGTGCTACGGCAAACGCCTCTTCGGCGAACGCGCCGGCCTGCCCGTCTTCGATCGTGCGCCTGCGCTGCGTCCGACCGAGACGGGACTGGCGATGGTGCGGCGTTTCGCCGGCGAGCTTGGTCGTCTCGGCGAAGAGTAGCCGCCGGCGTCCAGGCTCAAGCTGGCTTTGCCGTGTTGGGGCGAGGCAACGGCTATGGTAGCAAGGGGGCGAATCGCGCCAGGATGCGCACCATTTCGCAAACGGATGGCTGATGACGACATTTACGATCGGTGACCGCGGCTTGCCCGCGCAGATCGCGGCGGAGATTGGCCGGCGGATCGCGCTTGGCGAACTCAAGCCCGGCGACATTCTGCCCAAGGAATCCGAGATGCTCGGCAATCTGCGGGTCAGCCGGACGACCTTGCGCGAGGCGCTGAAGATCCTCTCGACCAAGGGCTTCATCGAAGCCAAGCCGCGCTTGGGCACCCGTGTCCGGGCGCCGGAGCATTGGAACACGCTCGATCCGGTGGTGCTCTCCTGGCACGAAGGGGCGGAAGACCAGCAGCAACTGGCCGAAGAACTGTTCGAAATCCGCCTGGCGATAGAGCCGATGGCAGCCGGGCTCGCTGCGCGCCGCGGGTCTGCCGACGAACTCGTGCGCATCCGTGCGGCCTACGCCCGCATGACCGAGGATCATGCAACGGTTTCTGCCGCCATCGAAGCCGATATCGAATTCCATCTCGAGATCATTCAGGCGGCGCACAATCGCTTTCTACTGCCTGTCTCATCGGTGATCCGCACCGCGCTGACGATCAGCATTCCCCGGACGCTCAGGACGTTTGGCGGATTGTTGCACTCGTTGAAGATGCATGAAGCGATCGTCGAGGCGATCGAGGCGCGTGATCCGGTGGTGGCGTCGGCCGCAGCGGAAACACTGTTGAGCGCCACCTACCAGCGCAATTTTCAGGCCGGGAAACGATAGGCGCCACTGACAAGGCGTCACTTGCGGTGGAGGTTAATCTCGCTGGTGACGACCTTGTCGCCGGATGCCGGGTCGACATCGACGGTGGTCAACCGCATGCCGTTCGCGCCGACCTTCCGCAGCGTCAGGTTGGCGCTGCGGTCGCCGTTGACTTCCTTTGCCCAGCGGATGGTGAGATTGATGGCGTCGCCGCGACGGCTGCCGCTCAAGTCGGCCCGTCCGCCACGCGGGCCGAGGTACGACCCGCTGTATTTCGTGCCGCTGAACTTCAGCTGGGCATCGATCGAGCGCGAAATCAGGATCAAGCCGCGACACACGCCTTCCATCGACAGCGCCAGCCCTTGGGACTGAGAATCGAAGTTGCAGGAGACGTTGATCGGCGACATGTGGGCGCGGATCCTGACCGTTCCTCCGCCCGTCCAACTGCCCTGCAGCGACTTCAGGAACGCGCCCTCATCCGCCTGCGCGCTGCCGGCCAGGGATGTGGTCATGGCGGCAAGCATTAGCCATCGCAGCATGTCGCAACCCTCCGTTCAGCGACCGACATGGTACACCAGGCAAGGCCAGGACCACCAGCGGCAAGGCGATCCCGATCACTCTTTCGCTTTCCTACTTTTCAGACGCCTAATCTCGGGCGCCAGGCGGAAGCGGCAAGGCCAGCAGCAACTGAGGACCGAAGGCGTGGTCGGAGACCGTGGCATCGCTGCCGCCTGCTTCTTCCCAGAAGCGGTAACCCAGAAGCAGTAACATTGTCGCCAGCTATATCCCGTGCAGCACCTGTGTCGCCTTGACTGCCGCCGAGGCGCGGTTTTCGACGCCGAGCTTCACATAAATCTGTTCAAGATGCTTGGTGACAGTGCGTGAGCTCAAGCCGAGGATCTCGCCGATATCGCGGTTGGATTTGCCCTTGGCGATCCAGAGCAGCACTTCGGATTCACGCTGGGTCAGCGAGAAGTGCTGCCGCAGCATCTCGTCGTCGCTGCGTCGGCTCTCGGCCGTCAGGCGGAAGAGATATTCGTTGGCGCCGATCGCACCGAGAAACGAGATCTGCAGTCCCGATTGCCCGGGCTCTTCGAGCGTAAAGCTGGTCTCCCGCTTGCCACCGGCCTCAGTCTTCGCCATCCAGGCGGCGATGCGCCGTGCGATCGTCGCAAGGCCCTCGTCGCTGCCGGTCGCGGCGTTGACGAGGCGGTTGGCCTGCGGTGTCGACCAGCGAACACTGCCGTTAGAGCGAACGGCGAGCAGATGGCGCCCGGCGGCGTCGAGCGCGACGCGTGCGCTTTGCGCCGAGCGGGCATTGGAGAGATGAACGCGGATGCGGGCCCTGAGCTCATCGATGTTGATCGGTTTCGTCAAATAGTCGACGCCGCCGGCCTCGAGTGCATGCACCACATGCTCGGTTTCCGTCAGCCCTGTCATGAACAGTACCGGCGTCTGACCGACGGAGGCGTTGGCCTTCAGTCTCAGGCAGGTTTCAAACCCGTCCATGCCGGGCATGACCGCGTCCAGCAGAATGACATCAGGCGTGATCCGGTCGGCAATCGACAAGGCGGCATTGCCCGAGGTTGCGATCAGCACGGAAAAACCCGACTGCTCCAGCGCTTCGGTCAGAAAACCGAGCGCTTCGGGAGAATCGTCCACCAGCAGCACGATGTCGCGACGATCGTAAGTCTCAACCACGGGTGACGGCTCCATTCGTCGCTCTTTCCTTCAGGAAGGCATCATAGCCCGAGAGGTCGAAGGCCTGGACATAGGCGCGGGCAGCGTCGACGAAAAGCTGGTGTTGCGGTTCCAGGGCGATCTCCGTGAGCTTGGCCTCGATGCCTCTGACGTAACCGATCTCGCCAAGCCGGATCAACTCCTCGACATGATGCTGGCCGGGCAACGTCATCGCATCGGCACCTGCCGTTCTCGGCTCCTCGGACGCTTCGCCTTCGTGGATCCAGGTGAGGCCGAGCTGAACGGCGAGTTTGTCCGCGAGTTGACCGACGCCGAAGGGCTTGGCGAGCGTATCGTTGTGGCCGACAAAGGCGCCGGTGGTCGAGCCGTCGCCGATATTGGCCGATAGCATGATGATCGGCGCCGTCTGTCCTTTGCGGCGTAATTTTTCGACGAGTTCCCAGCCGTTCATATCAGGCATGGAGATGTCGACCAGGAAGATGTCGGGCGCCAGCGCCTCGACCATCGCAAGGCATTGCTTGCCGCTTTCGGCCGCAAACACCGTGAAGTTCATCGGCTGAAGGATTTCGCGCATCAGCTCCCGATGATCGGCGTTGTCGTCGACAATCATGATCGAGCGCCGCCGGCCGAGATAGGACGTAATCCGACGCACTGCGACAAGCGGCGCTGGCCGGTCGACGGCGGAAAGCATCAGCCGAACCTTGAACGTCGTGCCCTTGTTCGGCTCACTTGTCACGGCTATCTCGCCGCCGAGCGTCTGCGTCAGCAACCGGGTGATGGTCAGGCCGAGACCGAGGCCCGGCATGCTGCCGAGGTGTTCGGCCTCGCCGCGCTGGAAGGGGTCGAAAATGCGCGGCAGATCCCTTTCGGCAATGCCGCGGCCGCTGTCGGCAATCGTAAACGTCGCAACCTGGCTGCGATAATCGATGTCGAAGCGGATCTCGCCGCGCTCCGTGAACTTCAGGGCGTTGGAGAGCAGGTTGACGAGGATCTGGCGCAGCCGCTTTTCATCTGTCTTGACGTAGCGTGGCAGACCGGGCGCGCGCCGATGCTCGAAGACGATGCCCTTCGCCTGTGCCTGCGGGCGGAACATCTCGACGACCTGGTCGAGGAAATCATGGATGTTGATCTCGTTGGAATAGACCTGCAGCTTGCCGGCCTCGATCTTCGAAATATCCAGAAGCCCATCGATGAGGCCGGAAAGATGGTCGGCGCTGCGCTTGATCACCTTGATGGCGCTCTGACGCGCCGGCGGGATCGTTTCGTCGCGCTCGAGCACCTGCGCGTAGCCGAGCACTGCGTTGAGTGGCGTGCGCAGCTCATGGCTGAGGCCAACGACGTAGCGGCTCTTGGCACGATTGGCCGCCTCAGCGGTCTCCTTTGCCTGCTGCAGGGCGGCATCGGTCTTCTTGTGAGCGGCGATTTCCTTGAGAAGCAGCGTGTTCTGCCGCGATGATTCTTCCTCGGCGACGACGCGGCTGTCATGGGCGAGCACATAGAACCAGCAAACGATGCCGGCGAGCACGGCAAAGACGAAGAAGACGACGGCAATGGTGCGCTCGACGACTGACGCCGTCTCCGGCGAGGCGTTGCCGGTCTGGTGTGCGATCATCGCCAGGATCAGGCCGATGCCCGCGATCGAGAGCACCGCCGAAATGGCGTAGCGACCGAGCCGCGTGGTGAGCTTCGCCGTCACCCGTTCGGGCAGTAGCGCGTTCGCCACCGTTGCCACCTGCGCATTGAAGCGGGCCTTCGGCTTGCACATGTCGTGGCAGCGACTGTCGAGCGAACAGCAGAGCGAACAGATAGGTGCGGCATAGGCCGGGCACCAGGCCATATCCTCCGGCTCGAAGGGATGCTCGCAGATCGAGCAGGTGATCTTGCTCTTGCTGGCCCAGCTCTTTCTCGGCTTGCGGGCGAGGTAGAACTTGCCCCCGGTCGCCCAGGCGATCAGCGGCGAGGCGATGAAGGCGACGATCAGGGCAACATAGGGCGCAAGCGATGCGGCAATGGCGCCGAAGGCGCCGAAATGCGCCGTCAGTGCGATGGTTGCCGAAAGCGCCATGGCGCCGAGACCGACCGGGTTGATGTCGTAGAGATGCGCGCGCTTGAACTCGATGCCGGGCGGCGAAAGACCGAGCGGCTTGTTGACGAAAAGATCGGCGGAAATGGTGCAGAGCCAGGCCATGGCGACGATCGAGAACACGCCGAGCGTTTCCTCAAGGAGCTTATAGATGCCGAGTTCCATCAGCAGCAGCGCGATCGCCACGTTGAACACCAGCCAGACGACGCGACCGGGATGGCTGTGGGTTAGGCGCGAGAAGAAGTTGGACCAGGCGAGTGACCCGGCATAGGCGTTCATGACGTTGATCTTCAACTGCGAGACGACAACGAAGGCAACCATCATGAGGAGGGCGGCCGTCTGCGACGGGATCATGTAGCCGAAGGCGGTGTAGTACATCTGCGCCGGGTCCGCGGCCCGCGTCGACGGGACGCCGGAGGAGAGCGCCAGTACGACGAGAAACGAGCCGGCCAGAAGCTTCGGTGCACCGACGAGTACCCAGCCGGAACCGGCCAGGAAGATGGCTGCGCGGTGATGCAGCTTGCGCTGGCCGTCCGGTGGCAGGAAGCGCAGGAAGTCGACCTGTTCGCCGATCTGCGCCATCAGCGCGAAAATCACCGCCGAAGCCGCGCCGAACTCGATGAGGTCGAAGGGGGCGAGCGTACCGGGTGGTCCGGACGCATGATGGATGCCGGCATAGGCGAGCCAGAGGCTGACCTTCTCCCAATCGGCAAAGGCGATGAAGACGAAGGGCAGCACATTGAGCACGATCCAGAAGGGCTGGGTGATCAGCTGGAACTTGCTGATGAGCCGCACGCCATGGGTGACGAGCGGGATAACGACGACTGCGCTGACGATGTAGCCGACCCAAAGCGGTATGCCGAGCGCAAGCTCGAGCGCGCCCGACATGATCGACGCCTCGATTGCAAAGAGGATGAAGGTGAAGCTGGCATAGATCAGCGAGGTCAGCGTCGAGCCGATATAGCCGAAGCTTGCGCCTCGGGTCAGAAGGTCGATGTCGACGCCGTGGCGGATCGCGTAGCGGCTGATCGGCAGGCCGACCGTGAGGATCATCAGACTGGCGATCAGGATGGCGACGATGGCGTTGGTCGTGCCGTAGGACATGGTGATCGCGCCACCGATCGCCTCCAGCGCCAGGAACGAGATCGCGCCGATCGCGGTCTGCGAGATGCGCTCGGAGGAAAAGCGCCGCGCACTCTTGGCCGTGAAGCGCAGCGCATAGTCTTCAAGCGTCTGGTCGGCGACCCAGCGGTTGTATTCGCGTCGGACCGGAATGATGCGCTGGCGTGCCGCCATATTGCCTCGTCATCTCTCGCATTGCCGGCAGGGGTGCCTATTTTCACGGCATGATCATTCGGTGCGTGAAATTTATGCAATGCGGAGACGGCGATGGCAAGCCTTAAAGGGTCATCCGCTCACGGCGGCAGTGTCGACGACGACAAAATCATGCGTGATCGTCGCGGACTTGGCGAGCATCGCTGACGCCGAGCAGTATTTCTCCAAGGACAGCGCGATCGCCCGCTCGACCTTCTTCTCCGAGAGGCCACGCCCCTTCACCACGAAGTGCATATGGATGCGGGTAAAGACACGCGGGTCTTCTTCGGCGCGGTCGGCATCAAGCTCCACTGAGCAATCCTCGATCGGCTGGCGACCCTTTTCAAGAATATGAACCACGTCATAGGCCGAGCAGCCGCCGGCGCCGATCAGCATCAGCTCCATCGGGCTTGGCCCAGGCGTTCGGCCTTCCGGACCGGACGCTGTTCCGAGGACGATCTTGTGACCGCTTCCAGACTCGCCGACGAATGTCCGCTCTTCAACCCATTTGATGCGTGCTTTCATGATCTTTCACCTGTGTTGAGCTGCTCCTGATGGGCCGGCCGGCCCTCGGGGTCCTTCAATAGCCGGAAAAATCACGCGGCGGCCAGACAGGCACGTTGATTTCAACGGTATCGACTTTGCGCCATTTCCGCGCAACGCCATCAACTCCGATCCCGATCGCGGCCTCTTCCTCTTTGCCCCCTCGACCTACGTAGAATGACGTATGTGCAGTGCAGCAGGACTGGCGGATGATCCCTCAAGCAACGGTCAAAAGGAACGAAGCCTCGTTGCGGCGATCAGAACGAGAGGGGTTCAATCAGATGAATATCAAGGCACGCGTCACCGGTGCATTCCTGGCAACGGTCCTGTCAACGACGGCATTCAACGGCGCCTTTGCGGCCGACGACACGATCAAGGTCGGCATTCTGCATTCGCTGTCGGGAACCATGGCAATCTCCGAGACGACCTTGAAGGACGCCATGCTCATGCTCATCGACGAGCAGAACAAGAAGGGCGGCCTGCTCGGCAAGAAGCTTGAAGCGGTTGTCGTCGATCCGGCCTCCGATTGGCCGCTCTTTGCCGAAAAGGCGCGCGAACTCGTTTCCGTCGACAAGGTCTCGGCCGTGTTCGGCTGCTGGACGTCGGTGTCGCGCAAATCCGTTCTGCCGGTGTTCGAAGAGCTGAATTCGATCCTCTTCTACCCCGTGCAATACGAGGGTGAGGAAAGCCAGCGCAACGTCTTTTACACCGGTGCCGCTCCGAACCAGCAGGCGGTTCCCGCCGTCGACTATCTGATGGAAAACGAAAGCGTCGAACGCTGGGTGCTTGCCGGCACCGACTATGTCTACCCGCGCACGACCAACAAGATTCTGGAAGCCTATCTCATCTCCAAGGGCGTGAAGCCCGAGGACATCATGATCAACTACACGCCGTTCGGCCATTCCGACTGGCAGACGATCGTGTCCGATATCAAGAAATTCGGTTCTGCCGGCAAGAAGACGGCCGTCGTCTCGACGATCAACGGCGACGCGAACGTGCCGTTCTACAAGGAACTGGCGAACCAGGGCGTCAAGGCCGAGGATATCCCGGTTGTCGCCTTCTCCGTCGGCGAGGAGGAACTCGCCGGGCTCGATACGGCCCCGCTCGTCGGGCATCTCGCTGCCTGGAACTACTTCCAGTCCGTCGATACGCCTACCAATGCCGAATTCATCAAGACCTGGAAGGCCTACACCAAGAACGACAAGCGCGTCACCAACGACCCGATGGAAGCCCACTACATCGGCTTCAACATGTGGCTGAAGGCTGTCGAGAAAGCCGGCACCACCGACACGGACGCCGTACTCGACGCAATGATCGGCGTATCGGTGCCCAACCTCTCGGGCGGCTACTCGACGATGATGCCGAACCACCACATCACCAAGCCGGTGCTGATCGGTGAAATCCAGAACGACGGCCAGTTTGAAACGGTCTGGGAAACGCCCGGCCTGGTGGTCGGCGACGAATGGTCCGACTATCTGCCTGACTCCAAGGACCTGATCGCCGATTGGCGCGCGCCGATGTCCTGCGGCAACTTCAACGTCGCCACGGGCAAGTGCGGCGGCAAGGGCTCCTGATTTCATCACGAAGCGATAGTACCGGATCGAGGCCAACGCCTCGCTCTCCATTGCATGACGAAATCATAGGCAGGCATACCCTTTGCCCAACGCTCCCGTTGGGCGAAGGGATCCCGAAATTCCATGCCGCGATGGCGGCGCCTGCCTTGCGTTCGCCGCGGGCGAGCGAGACCTAAGCGAGAGGGCGATGTATCGCATTCTGCAAACCCTGTTGATCACCCTTTGCCTGCTGGTTTCAGCCCATGTCACGGGCCTGCGCGCGGCGGATGATCTCGGCGCGCTCGTCAGTGCGCTCGGAACGGCCAAGCTGGCCGAGCTTGACGACCGCATTGCCGCGCTTGCCAAAAGCGGTGATCCACGCGTCATTCCGATTCTGGAAGCGCTTGGCGAAGGTAACCTCTACGCACGAAAGGCTGACGGCAGCGTGTTCCTCACAACGGAGAAGGGCGCGAGCCTTGTTCTCGTCGATCCACTTGATGGAGCGGACGTCGGCGACGTGCCGAAAGGTGAGCTTCAGAAAATCAAGGTCAACAACGCCGTCCGGCGCGCTGTTCGAAGCGCGCTCGGCGGACTGACGCTTTTCAGCGCCGATACGGGCGCAAGGTTGAGGGCGGCGCAATCCATGCGCCAGACCCCGAACGCCGACGCGCTCGAGGCGATCGAGACGGCGCTGGCTGCCGAAAAGGACGCGACCGTGCGCAAGACACTGGACGAGGCGCGCGCCGTGACGCTTCTGGTTTCCGACCGCTCCGATGACGACAAGCGTGCGGCGATCAAGACGCTGGCGGAAGGCGGCGGTCGCGAGGCGCTTGGCGCGCTGACCTCCGCACTCCCTTCGGCGGATGCAAGCCTGAAACCGGATATCGAAGCCGCACTTCAGCGCATCGAGCAGGCGCAGACATTCTGGAACGCCGGCCAGAACGTCTGGTACGGGCTGTCGCTCGGCTCGGTGCTGCTGCTGGCGGCGATTGGTCTTGCTATTACCTTCGGCGTGATGGGCATCATCAACATGGCTCATGGCGAGATGGTCATGCTCGGCGCCTATACGACATTCCTGGTCCAGGACGTCATTCGTACGTCCTATCCGGCGCTCTTCGACTGGTCGCTGGCAATCGCCCTGCCGCTCGCCTTTCTCGTCACTGGCGTCGTCGGCCTTGCCATCGAGCGCAGCGTCATCCGCTTTCTCTATGGCCGGCCGCTCGAAACGCTGCTGGCCACCTGGGGGATCTCGCTGATCCTGCAGCAATCGGTCCGCTCGATCTTCGGGCCGACAAACCGCGAAGTCGGCAACCCCTCCTGGATGGCTGGTGCCTTTGAACTCGGCGGACTGACGATCACCTGGAACCGGCTCTGGATCATCGTGTTTGCACTGGCCGTCTTTGCCGCACTTCTGTTCCTGTTGAAAAGGACGTCGATGGGTCTGAGGATGCGGGCCGTGACGCAGAACCGTCGCATGGCTTCATCCATGGGCATCCGCACCCCCTTGGTCGACGCTCTGACCTTCGCGCTTGGTTCCGGCATCGCCGGCATGGCCGGCGTCGCGCTGTCGCAAATCGACAATGTGTCGCCCAATCTCGGCCAGGGCTACATCATCGACAGCTTCATGGTTGTGGTCTTCGGCGGTGTCGGCAATCTCTGGGGCACGCTGGTCGGCGCCTTCTCGCTCGGCATCCTCAACAAGTTCATCGAGCCCTATGCAGGCGCCGTTCTCGGCAAGATCCTCGTTCTGGTGCTCATCATCCTCTTCATCCAGAAGAAGCCACGCGGCCTCTTCGCACTCAAGGGAAGGGCGGTGGAAGCATGATCACGTCGTTTCTGCTGAAGTCGCTCGACCGCAGCATCGCCGCGGTCGTGGCGATACTGCTGGGTCTTGCCATTGCCATTCCCGCCCTCAATCTGCTGACGGCGCCGGATCACCCGCTGCACGTGCCGACCTATCTGGTCTCGCTGTTTGGCAAGTACCTGACCTACGCCCTTTTGGCGCTCGCGCTCGATCTCGTCTGGGGCTTCTGCGGCATCCTCTCGCTTGGCCATGCCGCCTTCTTTGCGCTCGGCGGCTACGCCATGGGCATGTATCTGATGCGCCAGATCGGCGCGCGCGGCTCCTATGGCAATCCGTTGCTGCCGGATTTCATGGTGTTCCTCAACTGGAAGGAGCTGCCTTGGTTCTGGCAGGGCTTCGACATGTTCTGGTTTGCGGCACTGATGGTGGTGCTGGTGCCCGGCCTGCTTGCCTTCGTCTTCGGCTGGTTCGCCTTCCGCTCGCGGGTCAACGGCGTCTATCTGTCGATCATCACCCAGGCGATGACCTATGCGCTGCTGCTTGCGTTCTTCCGCAACGACATGGGCTTCGGCGGCAACAACGGCCTCACCGACTTCAAGGATATTCTCGGCTTCAATATCCAGGCCGACGGCACACGGGCCGCACTCTTTGCCGCATCCGCCCTGACGCTCGCGGCCTGCCTGGTGCTGACGACGGCGATCGTTCGCTCGAAATACGGCAAGGTGCTGGTCGCGGTGCGCGACGCGGAAAGCCGCACGCGTTTCCTCGGTTACCGCGTCGAGCATATCAAGCTCTTTGCCTTCACCGTCTCGGCGATGATGGCGGGCATTGCCGGCGCGCTTTACGTGCCGCAGGTCGGCATCATCAATCCCGGTGAGTTCGAACCCGGCAATTCCATCGAGGTCGTCATCTGGACGGCGGTCGGCGGGCGCGGCACGCTGATCGGCCCGATCGTCGGCGCGATCTTGGTCAACGGCGGCAAGAGCATCTTCACCGCCGCTTTTCCCGAGTTCTGGTTGTTTGCGCTTGGCGCATTGTTTGTCCTCGTCACGCTGTTCCTGCCGAAAGGCGTGGTCGGAACCGCGAGCGCCTATTTCACCCGCCGCAAGGCGCACCGTCGGGCGGCAGATGCCGATAACCTTGTCGCCGAACCGATGGCTGCGGAGTGATTGGCATGAACCAGACCATCAACCAAACCAAGCCGAAAAGCCTTCTCTACCTCGATGGCGTCTCGGTGTCCTTCGACGGGTTCAAGGCGCTCAACTCGCTCTCCTTCGTGATCGAGCCGGGCGAGCTTCGCGCCATCATCGGTCCGAACGGTGCCGGCAAGACGACGATGATGGACATCATCACCGGCAAGACGCGACCCGACGAGGGGCAGGTTTTTTTCAAGGGCGATATCGATCTGACTCAACGCGACGAAGCCGAAATCGCCAATCTCGGTATCGGCCGCAAGTTCCAGAAGCCGACGGTGTTTGAAAGCCACAGCATCTGGGACAATCTTGAGCTGGCGCTCAACCGCAACCGCGGTGTCTTCCCGACGCTGTTCTATCGACTGACGGCGCACGACAAGGCGCGGATCGAGGAGATCCTGTCGACCGTTCGGCTCGGTGCACGGCGTAACGATCTTGCCGCCAACCTCTCACACGGACAGAAGCAATGGCTGGAGATCGGCATGCTACTGGCGCAGGAGCCGGAACTGCTGCTGGTCGACGAGCCGGTGGCTGGCATGACCGATGCCGAGACGGCCGAAACGGCGATCCTGCTCAAGGAGATAGCGAAGACCCGCTCGGTCGTCGTCGTCGAGCACGACATGGGCTTCATCCGCGAGCTCGGCGTCAAGGTCACGTGTCTGGCCGAAGGTTCGGTGCTTGCCGAAGGCTCTATCGATTTCGTCAGCAGTGATCCGAAAGTGATCGAAAACTATCTCGGCCGCTGATAGCGGCCACTTGCCAATCGCCCAAGGAAAGGACGCCTCCATGCTGAGCGTCGAAAACGTCAATCTCCACTATGGCGCCGCACAGGCGCTGCGCAACGTCTCGATCGGCGCCGAGATGGGCAAGATCACCTGCGTGCTCGGCCGCAATGGCGTCGGCAAGTCGAGCCTGCTCCGGGCCATCACCGGGCAGCATCCGGTGAGTGCCGGGACGATCGCCTTCAACGGCGTGGCGCTCGGCGGCATGGCGCCATACCGCCGTGCCAAGGAGGGCATCGGCTATGTGCCGCAGGGGCGCGAGATCTTCCCGCTGCTCACCGTCAAGGAGAACCTGGAGACTGGCTATGCGCCGGTAAAGCGCAGCGATCGCTCGATACCCGAAGACGTCTTCAACCTGTTCCCGGTGCTTCGCTCGATGCTCGGGCGCCGCGGCGGCGATCTCTCCGGAGGACAACAGCAGCAATTGGCGATCGGCCGGGCGCTCGTCACCCGCCCGCGCATCCTGGTGCTCGACGAGCCGACCGAGGGGATCCAGCCGTCGATCATCAAGGATATCGGTCGGGCGATCCGCTATCTTCGGGATTCGACGGGGATGGCGATCCTGCTGGTCGAACAATATCTCGATTTCTGTCGCGAGCTTGCGGACCATGTCTACATCATGGACCGCGGCGCCGTGGTCCATGATGGGCCGCCGGAGACGCTGGACACAGTCGACGCCCGGCGTCACCTCACGGTTTGAAGCGAAAGCGGTTTAGCCGCCATATTCGATGATCGCGAGCCTGGCATTGTGCCGGCGGCAACCACCAGCGAAGAGGTGGCGGCCCAGATGAGCATATCATTGCTGCTCTGCCTTAGATTCGACAATAAAATTCACAAAATCTATGCAGAAACTTACGTAATTTCTTGAGAATGGCCCGGTTTGGGTGTATGGCATCCTAAGCGAAACAGTGCGGCCGTCACAACCCGTTGCCTCCGGTGATACCAACGTCGGTGCGGAACGGAGTTGTGGCGGCCTTTGTGTTCAGGAAAGCGAAGTGCAATGTTGACCAAGAAGGGTAAATACGGGCTGAAGGCCCTTGTCGACCTGGCTCAACTGGAGCCCGGCGAAACCGCCTTCATTACTGAAATCGCCACCCGCAACAATATCCCGAAGAAGTTCCTCGACGCGATCCTGCTCGAACTCCGCAATGCCGGGATCCTGCGCTCGAAAAAGGGCCCGGGCGGCGGCTATTCGCTTTCCAGACCGGCGTCCGACATTCGCATCGGCCAGGTCATCCGCACGCTTGACGGGCCGCTGGCGCCGATCCGCTGTGCCAGCCGCACCGCGTTCGAAGCTTGCGACGACTGTTCCGATCCGGTCAACTGTCATGTGCGCAAGTCGATGAGCGACGTGCGCGATGCAGTCGCGTCTATCCTCGACAATATGACGCTCGAACAGTTTGCAGCCAACGACAACGCCACCGAGATCGTGGCGCTGAGGGACGCCGAAGTCGGCTGACCTTCGTGAGGTCGACGACGGCGGTCTTTGCGGCAATGGCGGGTAGGACTTTCCTGCTTGCGTTTGTCAGTTGAAATCGATTTGCTGTTATTGTCTATAGAATAAATGCACTATTTCGTCTCAATCAATGGAGAGAGGCGAATGAGTAACGTGCATTTCCTCCGGGAACCCGAACCGGCCAATACCGAACAGGAAGAAAAGCGCCAGCAGCTGTTTGTGCAGGCGACCGAAGTGTCGGGCGAGCTCGCCCGCCGCGGCGCCGAGCTCGATCGGCTCGGCCTGCCGCCACGCGACGAAATCGAAGCGCTGCGTCAGGCAGGGTTGCTGACTGCATTGCACGCGCCTGAAGTCGGTGGCTCAGGCTTGAGCTGGGTGGACGGCTTGCGTCTCGTCCGGATCATATCGCGCGGTGAAAGCTCGATCGGCCAATTGCTCGGCTACCACTATGTCAACAGCCAGTGTGTCTACTGGGCAGCCGCCGATCCGAACCAGGCCTGGGTGCTCGGTGCCGAAACAGTCGAGCGTCAGCTCTACTGGGGGGCTGCCGTCAATCCGCGCGATCCTGGATTGGTGCTTGAGCGGCGCGGCGGCCACTATGTCCTCAACGGCCGCAAGACGTTTTCGACCGGCGCGCATGTCTCCGACCGCATCAACGTCAACGCGACGCTCGACGGCAAGATCGCCAATTTCGTTGTGCCGACGGATCGGCCAGGTTATGTCGCCCATGATGATTGGGACAATATCGGCCAGCGCCTCTCCGATAGCGGCAGCGTCGAATTTCGTGATTTTCCCGTCTACGAGCGTGATTTTATCCTGCCGCTTGCGGACCCCTTCGATCCGCCTCCGGTCCTGGCGACGTTCAACACGCCGCTGATCCAGCTGGTTTTCGTCAATTTCTATCTCGGAACCGCGGAAGGTGCGCTTGCTGCCGCACTCGACTATATCAGAACCACCACGCGACCCTGGGTCACGTCAGGCGTGCCACGCGCCAGCGAGGACCCCTACATCCTCGAGCGTGTCGGCGAATTGCAGGCCGCCTTGAAAGCATCAGTCGCTTTGGCCGATGTGGCGGCGGGCGCTGTCGAGGCAGCCTTGTCGAACGGGCGGTCCGTAACAGAGCGCGAGCGTGGTGAAGCGGCACTTGAAGCCTATGCCGCCAAGATCAGCGCCACCCACGTGGCGCTCGATGTGACGGCGAAGGTTTTTGAACTGATGGGTGCGCGCGCCACGGCGGCTCACTATGGCTTCGATAGATACTGGCGCAACGTTCGCACCCACACCCTGCACGACCCGGTCTTCTACAAGGCCCGCGAGGTTGGCGACTTTGCCCTCAACGATCGTATTCCGGGCGTCAGCCTCTACAGCTGATCGCCATGCCGCGGTGCCCGGTCGGAGCACCATCGGGCTTTGGCAGGCGAAGAAGAACGCCCGGACTTTTCCGGGCGGCAAGCCCGCTGACGGGCCGGTCGGCGCCAAATTGATCGCGGCTTGTTCCAATTCTCTCGGTCATCCTCTGGCCCGACCCGAGGATCCAGTCGCTCCCCAGGGTGGTGCTCTGCCGAGAGTTGTTCCTATGCGGACGCCACGATCGCTTGCGGTTTCTCGGCGAACTGCCGGTAACCTGCACCAGGGTGCGCAGCGGCCAGGCGTGGGCCGCTGTCGAACAGCTTTTCGCGCAGCGTGCCTTCGCGGTAGGCGGTCTTGTAGACGCCGCGCTTCTGCAATTCCGGCACCAATAGGTCGACCGCGTCCTCGAAGGTCTCGGGCGTGACGGCATAGGCAAGGTTGAAGCCGTCGATATCCGTGTCCTCGACCCACTCCTGCAGGAGATCGGCGACCGTTTGCGGTGAGCCGACGAAGACCGGTCCGAAGCCGCCGATACCGACCCAGTCGGCCATTTCGCGCACGGTCCAGATCTTGTCCGGGTCGATCGTCGTGAAGGTTTCGACCGCCGACTGCACCGCATTGGTATAGCGGTGGCGGAGCGGTTCGTCCGGTGAGAACTGGCCGAAATCGATGCCGGTCCATCCGGAGATCAGCGCCAACGCGCCTTCATAGGAAACGTGGCTGCGATACTCGTCGAACTTCTTCTTCGCGTCCGCATCGGTTTCGCCGAGGATCACCGTCTGCAGATTGAAGGTGAGCAGGTCGCGCGGATTGCGCCCTGCACGCTCAGCCGCTTCGCGCACATTGGCCACGTACCGCTTCAGAACGGTTTTCGAAGGGGCTGCAACGAAGATGCACTCAGCGTGCGCACCGGCAAAATCCTTGCCGCGGCTGGAAGCGCCTGCCTGGTAGAGGACGGGCGTGCGCTGCGGCGACGGTTCGCTGAGGTGGATCCCCGGGACGGTGAAATGGCGCCCGTGATGGTTGATCGGATGCACCTTGCCCGGATGGGTGAAGATGCCGCTTGCCCGGTCGCGCACGACTGCGCCTTCTTCCCAGCTGCCTTCCCAGAGTTTGTAGCAGACCTCGAGATATTCTTCCGCGATATCATATCGGTCGTCATGCCGCGTCTGCTGCGCCTGGCCGATATTGAGCGCGCCGCTGTTGAGATAGGAGGTGACGATGTTCCAGCCGACGCGGCCCTTCGTCAGATGGTCGAGCGTCGAGATCCGTCTCGCAAAGGTATAGGGGTGTTCGAACGACAGCGAAGCCGTAAGCCCGAAGCCCAGATGTTGCGTCGCGTGCGCCATGGTCGGCACCAGTTGCAGCGGATCGTTGACGGGGACCTGCGCGGAATGCCGGAGCGCTGCCTCCACATTGCCGTTCAGAACGTCATAGACGCCGAGTACATCGGCAATGAACAAGCCGTCGAACTTGCCACGTTCCAGCGTCTTTGCCAGATGCACCCAGTAGTCCAGATCCTTGTAGCGCCAGGACTGATCGCGCGGATGCGTCCAGAGACCTGGCGATTGATGGCCGACACAGTTCATGTCGAAGGCATTCAGCCGGATTTCGCGGCTCATATCCGTCTCCTCATGGAAAGCTGCGTGCGTTCCCGGAGATCGGTGCCGATCTCCCGGGAAGGGTGGAGTCAGGCGGGGTGTCAGAGCGCGCCGTTCTTCGGCGGCGCGACGCCGTTCAGGTGGTAGTTGCCGACGACGTGATATTTCCAGCGCACCGGATCATGCAGCGTGTGGGTGCGGGCGTTGCGCCAGTGGCGGTCGAGATTGAGGCCGATGCGCGTCGACGACGCGCCTGCGAGCTCGAAGAGCGTGTTGGTGGCTTCGAGCGCGATTTCGGTCGTCAGGACCTTTGCAGCGGCGACGGCCAGTGTCGCCTCGATGACGCTTTCCTCGGTGCCGTTGATCTGGGCGATGTCGACCTTCTTGCCGGCGCGCTCGACGATGGCGGTCGCCGCCTCGAGGCGTACTGCGAGCTGCCCGACACGCGCGATGGTCAGTGGATCGTCCGCTGCCCGCTCGACGCCGCTATCCATCCAGGGGCGAGCCCGGTTGCGCACGAAGTCGAGCGTCTCGACGAAGGCGGCGCGTGCGATGCCGAGATCGATTCCGGCATGGATGATCTGGCTGACCGAGCCGATCGTCGTCGGGCGTTCGAAGCCGCGGTGATGGCGAACGACGGCGTCGGCCGTCACGTAGACATTCTGCAGCACCGTCGTGCCGCTGCCCGTGGTGCGCTGTCCGAAGCCGTCCCAGTCGTCGATAACCTGCAAGCCATCGGCACCGCGCGGCAGGAAAGACATGGTGAGTTTTTCGTCCTGGTCGAGCGCGAACACGACGATCCATTCGGCAAAAAGCACGCCGGTCGAATAGAACTTGCGGCCGTTGAGGCGGTATCCGAGACCATCAGGCGTCAGACGGGTCGCATAGTCGCCGACGGTCCTGGTGTCCTTTTCGGAAAGCGCATTGCCGAAGCGATCACCGGCCAAGGCCCGCCCGAAGAAGAATTTCTTCTGTTCTTCAGTGCCGTCGGTGCGTAGCGCTTCGAGAATATAGAAATGGTTCTGCGGGATCTGGCCGATCGAACTGTCGGCTTCGGACAGGATGGCGGTGATCTCCGCCAGCACCGCGTTGGAAACGTCGATGCCGTCGTAGTCGGAGGGCACGGTGATTGCGAGCAGACCCGATTGGGCAAGGGTGTCGAGTTCGTCGAAAGGCAGGATCCGGTCGGTATCCCGTTCGTTTGATCGCCTGGCGAATTCGCCTGCAAGTTCCCGGGCGATTTCCAGCGCCTCTTCCTCGCTTCCGATCCGGTGTGCCGGGAGCTTCGTCTTCTCGGAAAGCTGCGAGATCGTCCCCATGTGATTGCTCCATGTCGATAGTGGCGCATATCTGTGAATTATCTGGCGTCTTCAGGTAAGATCGTATATTCTATGGAATATGTGGATATTAGTTTTCCGTTCCTCAGGCTCTAACGAATGATCGGCGTTTCCAAGCCGATACCGCGATATAGGGCACGAAACGGCCGTCGACCGGGCGTGGTGGGCGGAGTTCCAAAACCGCCGCCCTGGAAAAACTTCAAAAAGTCGCCGGTCGCTTGGAACCATTGTCGCACTTTAGCATTTCGCCATGGCCTGCAGTCTACCGATTGTGTGGTCGTCAAAGTACCGGCCACACGGCACGATGACAAATACATGCTGACAGTATTGGCCATTCGCGTTTCCCGGCCTTAACCACTGAAGGAGACACAAATGACGAATTTGCTGCCCGCTCTTCATGAAGGGCATGCCTCCATCATCCTGCAGAATCTCTTTCGAGATGCCCTTGAGGCCTATGATGATTGGGGCGAGGGGATGCCTGAACCCGTGGTTTCGTTTGAAGGCAAGTTGCTGCCGATCAGGGTCGTCTTCGACTGGATGAAACCTTGCACCGACATCATGCCTGCAAACATGATCGGCATCGTCACCGATCGTTTGAGCAAACCCTGGATTGGCGACGGTCCGCTCGATAAAATGACGTTTTCGACGGCGGCGCGCGTCATGTCCGTTCTGACCAAACGTCAGTTGCGTCGTTACGGCAGCGGCTCGATCCAGGTCTTTGCCGAGCGCTTCAAGCCATCGCTGCGCGTCGACGCGTAATCGGCGACAAGCCAGCCTGAACAAGCCGAAGAGCGCACGCGTGCTCTTCGGCACCCACCACCTCCATATCCTTACCGGCCCATCCTGCACCTGCGCGTCAGTCTGGCATTGCCGCGGGGTAACCGCTCGCCTGCCGCTGCCGTCGAATCCGGCTTCCTAGTTCCGCCGCCTTTTCGTAAACACGGAGAAGACGGCAATGGGATGGATGCGGGGTCGGCATGAATTTTCGACAATTGGAAGTGCTGCGCACCCTGCTTGCCACCGGCTCGACGATCGCGGCGGCAAAAACCATGGGGCTCAGCCAGTCCGGCGTCAGCCGTCTGCTTCAGCAACTGGAAGAGGACCTGTCGTTGACGCTGTTTGCGCGCGACAAGGGCCGGCTGATCCCGACGCCAGAGGCGCTGAAGCTGTCGGAGGATGCCGAACATATTCTGCTCGGGATCGATCGCTTCACCAATCTTGCCCAGGACCTTCGCAGCGGCGCGGTCGGCCCGGAAGTGGTGCGCATCGGCCTGCCGAACAGCATGTCGGAAAGCTTTGCGCCTGCGATGCTGGCGGACTATGCCAAGGACTTCCCCGGCGTGCGTGTCGAAACCTTCTTCGATACGACCGTGGCGATCGCCCGACTTGTGGAACAGCGCGTCATCGATTTCGGCTTTCTGCGCTACGAGGGACAACTGAGCGCCAGCCTCGAAATGCAGCCGGTGGCAGGCGGCGTCAGCGTCTGCGTCATGGCAAAGAACCATCCGCTGACCGCGCTCGACCATGTCACCCCGAAAGAACTCAGAGGCATCCCGCTCATCCTGATCGGTCGCCGGCGGCCGACGCGGGTCATGCTCGACGAGATCTTTCGAAAGGCGGGCGTACCACAGAAGGTCAAGATCGAGACGCACAGCAACAGCTCGGCCTGCGCCTATGCCGCCCATGATCTGGGCGTTGCGATCATCAGCAGTTTTTTCGCCAACCTGCATCGGCATCTGCCGATCGAAATTAGAAGCTTTTCGCCGCACCTGACACAGGATTTCGGCGTCGCAACTGCCGCCGGCGTGCCGCTGTCGATTGCCGCCCAGGCGATGATCGATTGCTTGAAGCGACAAGTCGCCGCTTCACAAGAGCCGTGAGAACGTGAATGCGCGCACCGGCGGCTTGTTGAGTTTGTCGAACCGTTTTCCGCCAGCACTCCGTTTCGCTGCCGGCGCGAACGCGCTGCAATTGGCAAACGTCGGGCGCGACACTACATTGCCAGTTCGTATGACGAGAGAGTGAAAGAGATCATGTTCCAGGCGGCCGCAATCGACACAGGCGACAAGACCGAATTCTACAGCGAATTGGCGCAACAACTCGAAGCGCTGCTGCATGGCGAGCCCAATATGATCGCGAACGCGGCAAACACCTCGGCGCTGATGTTCCAGACCATGCCCGACCTCAATTGGGCCGGTTTCTACTTTCTCGATTCCGATGACGAATTGGTGCTCGGGCCATTTCAGGGCAAGCCCGCCTGCGTGCGCATTCCTGTCGGCCGCGGCGTCTGCGGCACGGCCGTAAAGGAAGGGCAGTCGATCCTCGTCGAAGACGTGCACGCCTTTCCGGGCCATATCGCCTGCGATGCGGCCTCCCGCTCCGAGCTCGTGGTTCCCGTCCGACGCCATGGCCGGGTGATCGGTGTCATCGACCTCGACAGTCCCGAACCGGCACGCTTCGACAGGGACGATCAGGCCGGCATCGAAAAACTGGCCGCGATCTTCGCTGCGGCGATCGGTTGAAGGCCGCCGCCGTGGATGACCTGACAGGGAACGATCGGCTCTCGGTTTTGACTATGCGATGATGGACGTCCAGAACGCCTTTGCCCCCGCCGACGAGGTCGAGACGCATGCGCGCGTGGCGCGCAAGATCGACATCGTCGTCATCGGTGCCGGGCAGGCGGGCCTGTCTTCAGCCTACCACCTGAGCCGGCTCGGGCTATCGCCTCAGATGCAATACGTCGTTATCGACCGATCGCCACAGCCGGGCGGCGCCTGGCAGTTCCGCTGGCCGTCGCTGACGCTGAGCACCGTCAACGGCATTCACGATCTTCCTGGCATGAAGTTTGCCGACGCCGTCGACACCGGCAAGGGTGAAGTCCATGCAGCCGTCGCCGTGCCGCAATATTACGGCGCCTACGAGAAAACATTCGACCTTCCCGTCCGCCGGCCGGTTTCCGTCAAGGTCGTTTGCGAGAGGAGCGACCGTTTCCGGGTCGAGACCGATGCCGGCGTCTATGCCGCCCGTGGCATCATCAACGCGACGGGCACCTGGGAGTCTCCCTACATTCCGCCCTATCCGGGATCGGATCTCTTTAGGGGGCGTCAGCTGCACACGAAGGACTATCAGACTGCCGGGCAGTTTGCCGGCCAGCACGTGCTGGTCGTGGGGGGCGGCATCTCCGCGATCCAACTGCTGGATGAAATATCCCAGGTGACATCGACCACATGGGTCACGCGCGAGGAGCCGGCCTTTCGCGAAGAGCCGTTTACCCCCGAGGTCGGGCGCGCGGCTGTCGCGATGGTCGAGGAGCGTGTCCGCCGAGGTCTGCCGCCGGGCTCGGTCGTCTCCGTGACCGGTATTCCGGTGACGCCGGCGATCCTCGCCGCGCGCGCACGCGGTGCGCTCGATCGCCAGCCGATGTTTGCGGAGATCACCGAGCATGGCGTGCGCTGGCCAGACGGTCGGGAGCAGGCGGTCGACGTCATTCTCTGGAGTACCGGTTTTCGAAGTTCGCTGGACCACCTGGCACCGCTGCAACTGCGCAATGCCGATGGCGGTATCCTGATGACCGGCCGGCTTGCGACACAGGTGGCAAAGGACCAGAGGATCCATCTCGTGGGTTACGGACCCTCCGCATCCACCATCGGTGCGAACCGGGCAGGCGGTGCTGCCGCCCGCGAGCTCGCCGATTATCTTCAGTTGCTTTAGTCGCCACCTGACGCAATTTCTTCGGCGTTGACGATTGGTGCCCCGCAGAGATTGTGCCCGGCATTATGCATTGGCCCTTCATGGCGCCGGCCGTCGGGCAATGTCCAATCGATGTAATCCGCGATGTCAGCCCAAAATTCCGCTTGAGCCGGACGTTGCGTCATACCTTAAACGTGATTCCCGAGGGCGCTTGAAGAACCAGGCGCCGAGCAAAGGCGACCGAGCTTGCGGGAAGTTACCCCCGTGAATGCGGCCCGATGCTCATGGTGTTTCACGTTCATCGGGCAGTGAAACCAGAGAGTTCACCTGGTCGCGCTCGAAGGTGATGCAAGGATAGGGTTGCGGATGATGTTGCAGGCAACGCCGAAGAAGCGCCAACCGGCCGACATGATGCGCGGGTACGGCAGGGCAATGCTCCGCCGCCGCCGCTGCCACTTTCGCCCGGTGAATGATGCCGCACGTCGTCGGTCCTTTGGCTGCGGATATGTCATCCCTTCGTCATAGAGCTATGACGATTGCTCATAATATTGCGCTGTTTTTTCCATTCGATCATAGTCGTGTCAAGAAAAGCCGGCAGGAGGGCCGAATCGCGATGTCGCGCCAGGCTGTTCTCAGTACGGGGAACCCATGATCAAGTTCATACTCAATCGCCTCGTGATGGCGATACCGACGATCGTTATCGTCTCGGTTGCCGTCTTCACGCTCATTCGTCTCATTCCAGGCGATCCGGCCGCGCTGATGCTCGGTGATATGGCCGAGCCGCAGCAGATAGCGGAAATGCGCAGCGTGCTCGGTCTCGACCGCAGCATTCCCGAGCAGTTCGTCATCTGGGCGGGCAACATACTGTCCGGCGACTTCGGCCGTTCGATTGTCACCGACGAGCCTGTGCTTCATCTGGTGTTGAGCCGCTTCGTGGTGAGCGCCGAGATCGTCGTCATCGCCGTGTTCCTGGCGAGCCTGATCGCCGTTCCCGCCGGCGTCATCGCCGCCTGGCGGCAGAATAGCCTGACTGACCTGGCGCTGGTCGGCACGGCCACCGTGCTGCTGTCGATCCCGACCTTCTGGCTTGGCCTTTTGTTGCTGCTTGCCTTTGGCCTGAAACTGCGCTGGCTGCCGGTGTTGGGCTATGTGCCGATTTCGGAAAACTGGAAGGCGGGTCTTCTTTATCTCGTGCTTCCGGTGATGACACTGGTCATCCATGAAATGGGTGTGATCATCCGCATGGCACGCGCCTCGACGCTCGAAGTTCTCCGCCTCGATTACATCACCCACGCACGCGCTAAGGGGCTGTCGGAAAGTGCCGTTCTCTGGAAGCACGCCTTCAAAAATGCGTTCGGCCCGACCTGGACGATGATCGGCTTGATCCTCGGCAATCTGCTCGGCGGCATTGCGGTCATCGAGACGGTCTTCACCATCCCGGGCCTCGGCCGCCTGATGGTCGATAGCATCTTCCAGCGGGACTATCCGGTGATCCAGGGCTGCCTGCTGCTCGTCGCCTTCTCCTATGTCGTCGTCAACCTCGTGGTCGACCTTCTCTATCCTCTCTTCGATCCGCGGGTGGTGGCAGAATGAGAAAGCTCACTTTCAACGGCGTCATCGGCGGCGGCCTGATTGCCGCTCTCGTCATCACCGCGCTGGTCGGCGTGTTCTGGACACCCTACGATCCAATGGCGCTCGGCTTCAGCTCGCGTCTGGCCGCGCCCGGCGCTGCGCACTGGCTCGGCACCGACGAGTTCGGACGCGACGTTGCCAGCCGGCTGATGATCGGCGCGCGCGCCAGCGTCTGGATCGGCTGTCTGACGGTCGCCTTCGCGGTCGTCTGCGGCACTCTGATCGGTCTCATCAGCGGCTATGCCCGCGGCTGGGTCGATGGCGTCATCATGGCCGTCAACAATGCGCTCCTTGCCTTCCCGGGCATTCTGCTGGCGCTGGGGCTGCTCGCGGTCTTCGGGGCCAACCAGTACGGCATCATTTTCGCGCTTGGCATCGCCTACACCCCGTCGATGGCGCGTGTGGTGCGCGGCGCCGTGCTGTCGCTGCGCGAACGCGAATTCATCGAGGCCTCGCGCGTCATGGGCAACGGCGAAATCTACACCATGCTGCGCCACATCCTGCCGAACTGCCTGGCACCGATCACGGTGCTTGCGACCTCGATGTTCGGCTGGGCGATCCTGTCGGAAAGCGCGCTGTCGTTTCTCGGCCTTGGCGTGCCGCCACCGGCACCGACCTGGGGCAACATGCTGGCCGCCGGCCGACCGTTCATCGAACAGGCCGTCTGGCTCGGTTTCTTCCCCGGCCTTTGCATCGCGCTGACGCTGCTCGGCATCAACCTTCTCGGCGACGCGCTCCGCGACAAGCTCGACCCCCGCATGCGAGGCCTGAAATGACCGGCAGTTCTCTTCTCAGCGTTCGCGACCTATCGCTGGCCGTTGCCCATAACGGCAACCAGGTGGTCAAGAATGTCAGCTTCGACGTCGGTCCGGGCGAAATCGTCGGCATCGTCGGCGAATCCGGTTCCGGCAAGACGCTTGCCACCCGTGCCATCATCGGGCTGATCCCACCGGCGGTGCGCCATGTCGGCGGCACGATCAGCTATCGCGGACGCGATGTCTTGTCCTTGAAGGATCGCGACCTCCGACAGTTACGTGGCGGTGAGATCGGCGTTGTTTTCCAGGAGCCGATGACTTCGCTGAACCCGTCGATGACCATTGGCCGGCAGCTCGAAGAAGGCCTCATCCTGCATACTAAGAAGAGCGCCGACGAGCGTCGGGTTGCCATCCTTGACATGCTGACGCGTGTAGGCCTGCGCGAGCCGGAGCGAGCGCTTGCCGCCTATCCGCACGAGTTTTCCGGCGGCATGCGCCAGCGCATCATGCTTGCCTCCGTCATGCTGCTGAAACCGGCCCTGCTGATTGCCGACGAGCCGACGACGGCGCTCGACGCCGTGGTGCAGCGCGACGTCATGGAACTGATGGTGGAGCTGACCAAGGCGGAAGGCACGGCCGTTCTCCTGATCAGCCACGACCTGCCGATGGTGGCGCGCTACACCAACCGCTTCGTCGTCATGGAAAAGGGCGTGATCGTCGAACAGGGCACGACCGAGGACATTCTGAGCGCTCCGGAACATCCCTACACCCGCAAGCTGCTGTCTTCGCTGCCGTTTCGCGCTGCACTGCGCAAGCTCGACATGTCGCTGACACCGATGGTGTCGGCACGAAACATCGTGGTGGAATATCCCGGCCGCAAGGGGCTCTTCCGCAAGCAGGCGCCGAAACGCGCTCTTCACGGCGTCAGCGTCGACATCCATGTCGGCGAAGTCGTCGCACTTGTCGGCGGCTCCGGTTCGGGCAAGACGACGCTTGGCCGTACGATCGCCGGCCTCGTCCAGAAGAGCGAAGGCGAGATCCTCTTCCAGGGGCGCGAGCGCAGCGCCGATTGGCGCGATTACCGGCTGAATTGCCAGATGGTCTTCCAGGACCCTTACTCCTCGCTGGATCCGCGCATGACCATCCAGGCGTTGGTCGAAGAGGCGCTCCGCCTCGTGCCTGATCTGGACGGTGCGGCCAAGCGCAAGCGGTCGCTCGAAACGCTTGACGAGGTCGGTCTTAGCGGCGATTTCGCCAGCCGCTATCCGCATGAGCTTTCCGGCGGCCAGCGCCAGCGCGTTGCCATTGCCCGGGCAATCGCCCGGCGGCCGAAGTTCCTGATCGCCGACGAACCGGTTTCGGCGCTCGACGTGACGGTGCGGGCACAGGTGCTCGAACTCTTTTCCGATCTGCAGAAACGTTACGGTTTTTCCTGCCTGTTCATCAGCCATGATCTCGGCGTCGTCGAGCAGGTGGCCGACCGGGTGATCGTTATGCAGGACGGCCGCATCGTCGAGCAGGGCGATCGCGACCGGATCTTCGATCAGCCGCAGGAAACCTATACGCGCAAGCTGCTTTCGGCGATCCCGGCGCTCGATCTCAACCAGACGGGCGGCGTCACCCTCAAATGGCGTCTGGAGGCCTGACATGACCGTAGCGATCAAAACCGCCGCCATCGCTGAACAGCTTCATGCGATTGCCGACGCCCAGCCGTTCATCACCCGCTTCCTCGTCCGCAATCTTCAGACCGGCGAGACGATCGGACGGGGTGAAGACGAAGAGACGCCTTCGGCGAGCACACGCAAGACGTCAATCATGATGGCTGCACTGAAGGCGGCGCACGAGGGCCGGCTCGATCTCGACGCACCCATCACCTACGAGGAGCGGCTGAAGCACGAAGTTGCGAGCGGCATGTTCCGCTACATGACGCCGGGCATCGTCATCCCGCTGCGCGACGCCATCGTCGGCATGATGGTGCTCAGCGACAACGTCTGCACCAAGATGGTGCTGGAACGGCTGACGCTGGAAGAGGTCGACAGCTTCTGCAAGGCGATCGGCATGGCCGGCACCCACCATCGCTTTCTGATCCCGCCGCTTGGCCTGAAGCCGGACCATTCGCTCGGCGACGTGACGACGACGACCGCGAGCGACCAGATATTGCTGCTCGAACTGATCCTCGCTGCGCAGGATGACGAAGCCGCTGCTGCGCGTCTCGGCACATCGGTCGAGCTCTGCCGTTTTGCGCTGCAGACGCTGAAGAACCAGGTGCTGCGATACGGCATCCGCTCGCGCCTGCCTTTCGAGGCCGTCGTCGCCAGCAAGTCCGGGCGCGGCAAGCGCGGGCGCATGGATGCCGGCCTCGTCTATCGCGACGGTCGGCCGCTCTACGGCATCGCCGTCTTCACCGACGCCGTGCCGCAGGTGATGCCCGACGGCACGCCCGGCTACACTATTGCGCTCGAAACCATCGGCCGGCTGTCGCAGGCCTGCTGGGACGCGTTCTGAGCCGAAAATCAACCGCAACAAACCAACAAGAAACAACTGGAGAAGAGTGGAACCATGAAAAACATCTTCCTTGCCGGCACCATCTTGATGAGCGCCGTCGGCTTTGCCGAAGCGCGTGACCTTGTGGTCGCGCAGAGCTCCGATATCCGCAGCAACGTGCCGGGCGTCAACCGGGACGGCAACACCGACTCCGTGATCTTTCACATCGTCGAAGGTCTCGTCGGCTATGCCGAAAACGGCGAGGTAAAGCCGCTCATCGCCAAGAGCTTCGAGGTGTCGCCGGATGGTCTGACCTATACGTTCAAGCTGCGCGACGACGTGAAGTTCCACAATGGCAATGCTGTCACGGCCGACGATGTCGTGTGGAACTGGAACCGCTACATGGCCGCAAACACCAAGTGGACCTGCGCCGGCGATTTCGACGGCAGCAAGACCATCAAGGTTTCGGCCGTCACCGCTGTCGATCCAACCACGGTAACGATGACGATCGAGAAGCCTTCGGCGGTCTTTCTCGGCCTGATGGCGCGCCCGGAATGCGGCTACACCGGCATTATCGCTAGGGACTCGCTCGGCGCCGACGGTGCTTTCGTTGCGCCTGTTGGAACCGGGCCGTTCAAATGGGCCGAGTGGAAGAAGGGCGAATATGTCCGTCTCGAAAAGAACGGCGCTTATGTGTCGCCCGCCAATGACGGCAAGCCCGATGGTATGGTCGGCTCCAAGCGGCCGCTGGTCGACGGCATCAAGTTCATGGTCATCCCCGATGCATCGACGGTGAAAACCGGCCTGCTTTCGGGCGCGCTCGATACGGCCGAAGTCTCTGCCGACCTGATTTCCGAGTTCAAGGACAGCGAGACGATGCAGCTCATCGTCAAGCGCAACAACGGCAAGAACCTGCTTTACTTCCAGACGCGCGACAAGGTTCTGAGCAACGTCGCCGTGCGCCGCGCCATGGCCGAAGCGCTCGATCTAGACCAGCTTGTCGCCGCCGTGTCGAACGGCACCGGCGAAGCCAATACCTCGATGGTTTCGGCGGACTCGATCTTCTATTCGGATGCACAGAAGACGAAGATCCCGATGGACCTGGAAAAGGCCAAGAAGGACCTGGCGGATGCCGGATACAACGGCGAGCCGATCACCATCATCGCCAACAAGCGCGGCAACGTGCCGAGCTTCCCGGCTGCCGTCGTCGCCCAGGCGATGATGCAGCAGGTCGGCCTCAACGTGCAGATCGAGGTGCTCGACTACGCGACCCAGGTCGACCGCCGCCGTTCGGGCAACTACCAGGTGATCTCGCAGTCGGTCGCACCGCGTCTCGATCCCGCACTGATGTACAGCTTCTACGTCGGCAACAAGGACAAGAACGCGTCGCTGATGTGGGATAACCCGAAGGCGGTCGAACTGATGAAGGCGGCCTATGTCGAGGCCGACCAGACAAAACGCCAGGCGATTTTCGACGAGTTCCACAAATTGATGCTCGAGGAAGTTCCCGGCATCTTCATGTACGACATGGTCGACATCTGGGGTGCGACGAAGAAGCTGCACGGCGAACCCGTCTGGCAGTCGAACACCCGGCTCTGGGAAGTCACGCTCGACGACTAAACCGCCTATCGACGAGATCTCGTATCCGGTGGCGGCAACCATGCCGCCACCCTCCACCTGAAGACAGAAATGCCAATGCGGCCGGCACCTCCTTGTCGCCGCAAGAGGAATACCCATGCCCCAGCCATCCGTCGTCGCCGCTCTTTCCGACATCGTCGAAGAGCTGAAGCCCGAATTCACTGCCATGAGCGATGCGATCTGGGATTACGCCGAACTGAGCTTTCGCGAGCACAAGTCGGCGGCAACGCAGATCGCGATGTTGGAGAAGCACGGGTTTCGCATCTCCAGGGGAACGGCCGATATCGAAACCGCCTTCACCGGTGAGGCCGGCGAGGGCGGTCCGGTGATTGCCCTTCTCGGCGAGTTCGATGCGCTTGCGGGTTTGAGCCAGATCGCCGGCGTTGCCGAAGCGAAACCGCTTGAAGACGGCGGCACCGGACACGGCTGCGGGCACAATTTGCTCGGCACCGGTTCTCTGCTTGCCGCCGTCGCGCTTGCCCGTTACCTGCGCGAAAACAATCTGCCGGGGACTGTTCGTTACTATGGTTGCCCCGGCGAAGAGGGCGGCTCGGGCAAGACTTTCATGGCGCGCGCCGGCGCCTTTGCCGATGTCGATACCGCACTCACCTGGCATCCCGCGCCCTTCAATGGTGTGCGCTCGACCAACAATCTCGCCGTTCTCGAAATTTACTATCGCTTCAAGGGGCTCGCTGCGCATGCCTCGAACGGCGCCCATCTTGGGCGCAGCGCGCTTGATGCGCTGGAGTTGATGAATATCGGCGTCAACTTCCTGCGAGAGCACATGCCGCAGGATTGCCGCGTGCATTATGCGATCACCGATGCCGGCGGCAAGGCGGCCAATGTGGTCCAGGCGCGGGCCGAAGCGCTCTATCTCGTCCGCGCGCCGCAGATGCCTGAAGCGCTGGCACTGGCCGCCCGCATCGACAAGATCGCCAGGGGCGCTGCAATGATGACCGAGACGGACGTCGAGATCGTCTTTGATCGCGCCGCCACCAACCTCCTGCCGAACATCACGCTGGAAACGGCGATCCATCAGAACATGGTGGCGCTCGGACCGGTTCCCTTCGACGAGGCCGATCTCGCGTTTGCCCGCGAGATCCAGCAGACGATGACGCCGGAGGCGATCGCCAGCAGCATCCGGCTTTACCAGATCAAGGGCGACGTCTTTTCCAACAGCCGGATGGACGGATCGAGCGGACTGCATCTCGGCCTTCGTGATTTCGAGGGCCAGTCGCATTTCCGCGCCGGCTCGACCGACGTCGGCGATGTCAGCTGGGTGACACCGACGGCACAATGCTGGGCGCCAGCCTGGGCGATCGGCACCGCGCCGCACACCTGGCAGGTGGTAGCGCAAGGCAAGAGCCCCGCCGCCCACAAGGCTTTTGCCCATGCCGCCAAGTCGCTGGCAACGACTGGCCTCGATCTCATCCTCGATCCGGAACTGCTAGCGCAGGCGAAGGCCGAGTGGCGCGAAAAGACTGCAGGCAAGCCCTACCAGTGCCCGATCCGTGATCATATCGGTCCCAAGCTCTGATCATCCGACGGCAAGTGCCGTCACCTGATGCTCCAACGAAGCCGCCGCCCTTGGGCCGGCGGCTTTTTGATTCTTCCGCGTCGCGATTGCGCGGGATCATGCCGACCGGGACGGTCGAATTCGGCGCGACGCCTTGACGCGAATCATTCTCTGCGGCATCTCTGTTACGGAGTTTTACGAATATGTGCCATTTAGGCGTATCTGAATTAAATCTCTGTTAGTGCCTCCCGGTGTCAATGATGTGGGAAGGCGCGCTAGGAGCACGGCGGGAATGGACATGACGGTAACACAGACGCGACCCGGGACGGATCTTTCCCACGCCCGGCAGCCGGCAGACGAAGCAATCGCAGCCGATGCCCGCGCCCTTTCCGAACAGTTGAAGGCAATGCGCGAGCGGCTGTTTCCGCCAACCGCGATGAAGACGCTTCGCAGCTTCACCTCCGGCGAAGCGGCCAAGTTGATCGGCGTCTCCGACGGTTACCTGCGCCAGCTTTCGCTTGCGGGTGAGGGGCCGCAACCCGACACCGGCACCGGCGGCCGCCGCTCCTATTCGCTCTCCGACATCAACGCGCTTCGCCGCCACCTTGCCGAGCAGGCACTTGCCAAGGGCAATGCCGCCAAGGCGCGCAGCTATCTGAAGTGGCGCGACCGCGAGCGCGGCGAACACCTGCAGGTCATTTCCGTCACGAATTTCAAAGGTGGTTCCGGCAAGACCACTTCTTCGGTCCATATCGCGCAGTATCTCGCCATGACCGGTCACCGCGTTCTCGCCGTTGACCTTGACCCGCAGGCGTCGCTTTCGGCGCTCTTTGGCTATCAGCCGGAGCTGGACCTCACTGGCAACGACACGCTCTATGGCGCCATCCGCTATGACGCCGAAGCGCGGCCGTTGAAGGACATCATTCGTCCGACCTATTTCGATGGGCTCGACCTGGTGCCGGGCAATCTGGAACTGCAGGAGTTCGAGCATACGACGCCGCAGGCACTCAGCGCCCGCCACAACGGGTCCGACGCCGGCCCGCTGTTCTTCGCTCGGGTGCAATCGGCGCTGGCAAGCGTTGCCGACGACTACGACGTCGTCGTCATCGACTGCCCGCCGCAGCTCGGCTATCTCACGCTGTCGGCGCTCTGCGCCTCGACTTCGGTGCTCGTCACCGTGCATCCGCAGATGCTCGACGTCGCGTCGATGAACCAGTTCCTCTACATGACCTCGGACCTGTTAAGCGTCGTGCGCGAGGCCGGCGGCGAACTCAACTTCGACTTCCTGCGCTATCTCGTCACTCGCTTTGAGCCGAACGACGGTCCGCAGGCACAGATCGTCGGTTTCATGCGCTCGCTGTTCGGAGACCGTGTCCTGACCTCGGCGATGGTCAAGTCGACCGCCGTTTCCGACGCCGGCCTGACCAAGCAGACGCTTTATGAAGTGGGCCGAGAGAACTTCACCCGCGCCACCTACGACCGCGCGATCGAATCCTTGAATGCCGTCAACGGCGAGATCGAAGCTCTCATTCATGCGGCCTGGGGGCGCTAAAGACATGGCTGGCAACCGCAAGAACGAATTGCGCGCCCTCTTTTCCGGAAACGTCGCGCCGGCAGCACCGACGCCCGTCGCCGAACAGAATGCGATGACCTCCGCTGAGATCACGACGCTGACGCCGGCAACACCTCCTGCCGATACGCCGCGGGCGGCCTCGGGCGCCATCAAGGCCATGGGCCTTTCACTCGGCAGCATCACCCGCGAGGCCGAAGAGGCCCGGTCGCTGCGCGAGGCGCTGCATCAGGGCGAACGCGTCGTTGAACTCGATCCGGATCTGGTCGACGCCTCATTCGTCGGCGACCGCCTAACCGACGGCGAGCTCGACGATCCGGACTTCCTGGCGCTTGGCGACAGCATTCGCGAGAACGGCCAGCAGTCACCGATCCTCGTGCGTCCGCACCCGGAAAAGCACGGCCGCTACCAGACCGCCTATGGTCACCGCCGGCTGAACGCCGTCCGCAGCCTCGGCATCAAGGTCAAGGCCATCGTCCGGTCCTTGACCGACGACGAGCTCGTCTTGGCGCAGGGCAAGGAAAACGCCGAGCGCCGCAACCTGTCGTTCATCGAGCGGGCGCTGTTTGCCGCAGCCCTGGTTGACCGCGGCTTCGACCGCAAGGTCATCGGCGATGCGCTCGCGGTCCAGAAGAGCGAGTTGTCGCGGCTGATCCAGGTCGCCGAAAGCGTTCCGCTGGCGATCGCTCGGGCGATCGGCCCGGCGCCGAAGGTTGGACGCGAACGCTGGATGGCGATCGGGACCATGCTCGAGGGCGAACCGGCACGACAGAAGGCTGAGGAAGAGATCGGTTTAAGGCGTTTCCTCGAGGCCGACAGCGACCAGCGCTTCCAGTTCGTCTTTGCGCGCCTGTCGCGCGTCGACCGGCAGGATCCGGCCAAGCCTGAGGTGCTCACCGATGAGGACGGCCGGAAGTTTGCCAAATTGAAGCGAGACGGAAAGAGTGCCCGGATCGAGTTTTCGCCCGACGTCAGTCTGGCTTTTATCGATGAGGCGATTGCGCTTCTGGCCAAACATCACGCGGCTTTCGTGGCGGCGCGCCGGAGCTGATCGCTCGCGATTTTCCCAAGCCAATGGCGGTCATTCTCGGGCCGGCGTGACAAGATCACGCCGGCCCGATTCGTTGTGACCTCTGTCTCCACCGAAGCGGCACACCCGGCCATGCCGCGGTGCCTCAAAATGACGATCCGGAAGAAATATTTTCGTTCCCATGCTGCCAGCGACAGAATGGCGCGATGCCCTTGAGCGGGATGGGGATTGCGGCCGTTTCGACGGCTGCTTTGCTGGAATGAACGGAGCGACCGACGTCTTTCGAGCGGCGCTTGGAAGGGACTTGTTAACCTTCATTTCCTATCGCTTAGCAGGCCCCTCGGCGATGTCTCTAGCTTTTCCAGGACCCATGCGTATTCCCAGGACAAACTTCTCTCAGGCAGCTTTGCATGATGCAAACCAGGCGGATTACTATGACGATCCGCAGGACGGTGCGTTGAGCGATATGCCCACCCATGACGTGGATCCCGTCGATCCGTACCAGTTGTACGAGGCGCCTGCCGCGCCTCGCAAGCCAGCCAACCAGCAATCGGACGCGACCGCGCATGTCGGCCGCGCAGCGCGCCTCTATGGCCAGGGCACGGCCTATGCGCCCGCGCAGGTGACGACGTCCACTGACGAGCCGCTGCCGACCCTTTCGGAGATCGCCGGCCACTACGGCGATTCGACGTGGGAGAGCCATTTCTTCCTGGCGCCGAATGTGCGTTTCACCCGCACGCCGGAACGGGAGTTTACCAAGCGCCGCGCGCCTTCGGACAGCGAAAGCGAAGTCGTATCCGAAGAAGCCAGCGCGCCCGTCGAAACGGCCGTCGCCGAGATCGCGGCAGTCGAGGTCGCTCCGGTGGCCAATGAGGTTACCGCCGCCGTCGAACCGCCGGTGGTTTTCGTCGCGCCGGTCCCCGCGCCCGAGCCGGCCTTGCCATCCTACAGCCCGTCCGAACTGCTGCGCGTGCTCACGAGCCAACTGCCGCATTGGTCGTCTGCAGCCAAGGCAGGGGCCGCCAACGCGGTTTCTGCCACTGACGCTGCAACCGCTGAGAGCCAGCCGGCCCAGGCCGTCAACGAAGCGCCTGCCGCCATCACGCCGGCTGCGACCGTCGGGCCGCAGCCGAGCGCGGAGCTGACAGCTCCCACGACGGAAGGTCCGGCCGACACGCGCCTGTCGTTCCTGTCGGATTTCGCCTTCTTCGAATTCGGTCCGTCCGCGCTTGATGACGAACCGTCGGCGGCCGCCACCGAACAGCCGAAGCCGTTCGTTGAAACGGCGGCGCCGGTTTCCTTTGCTCCAGCGCCCTTCGTGCCGACACCGATGCCGGTATCGACCGAGGGCCCCGTCAAGGCGGTCGAAATCAGGCGCATGCCGCCAACGGCGATCACGTCGCTGTTCCGCGTTGTCGAATGCCGCCCGGCAGCTGACGCGCCATCGATGCCTGCCGTCGTTGTGGCTGCGCCCGAAGAGCCGGTATCGATCGAACCCACGCCTGCTGCACCGGCGCCGATGATCGTGCCATCGGAAATCGCATCCGTTCCGCCGACTGCGGTCGAGCCTGCCGAGATCACGTCGCTTATGGCCGAGGAAGAGCCTGTTCGTACGGTTGCGACGGTCTCCAAAGCGGCGATCACCATGCCCGCCCAGGTCTCGCGCGCGCCGTCGCTGTTGCCGCCGATCGGCACGACCGAGCGTTTCTCCCAGGCCGACGGCTATGAATTTCCGGCCGAAGACCTATTGCAGGAACCGCCGGAAGGCCGCGGCTTCTTCATGTCGCAGGAACAGCTCGAACAGAATGCCGGGCTTCTCGAAAGCGTACTCGAAGATTTCGGCGTGCGCGGCGAGATCATCCACGTTCGGCCCGGCCCGGTCGTCACGCTTTACGAATTCGAGCCGGCACCCGGCGTCAAATCCTCGCGTGTGATCAATCTGGCCGACGACATCGCCCGCTCGATGTCGGCGCTGTCAGCCCGTGTCGCTGTCGTGCCCGGTCGCAACGTCATCGGCATCGAACTGCCGAATGCGACGCGCGAAACTGTCTATTTCCGCGAGCTGATCGAATCCGTCGATTTCCGCAAGACCAACTGCAAGCTGGCGCTTTGCCTGGGCAAGACGATCGGCGGCGAACCCGTCATCGCCGAACTCGCGAAGATGCCCCATCTGCTCGTCGCCGGCACCACCGGTTCGGGCAAGTCGGTGGCGATCAACACGATGATCCTGTCGCTGCTCTACCGGTTGAAGCCGGAAGAGTGCCGCCTGATCATGGTCGATCCGAAGATGCTCGAACTCTCCGTCTATGACGGTATCCCGCATCTCCTGACGCCTGTCGTCACCGATCCGAAGAAGGCCGTCATGGCGCTGAAATGGGCGGTGCGCGAGATGGAGGATCGCTATCGCAAGATGTCGCGCCTCGGCGTGCGCAACATCGACGGCTACAACCAGCGTGCCGCTGCCGCCCGCGAAAAGGGCGAGCCGGTGATGTGCACGGTCCAGGCCGGCTTCGAGAAGGGCACCGGCGAGGCGCTGTTCGAGCAGCAGGAAATGGATCTGGCGCCGATGCCCTATATCGTCGTCATCGTCGACGAGATGGCCGACCTGATGATGGTCGCCGGCAAGGAAATCGAAGGTGCTATCCAGCGGTTGGCGCAGATGGCGCGCGCTGCCGGTATCCACCTGATCATGGCGACCCAGCGCCCCTCGGTCGATGTCATTACCGGCACGATCAAGGCCAACTTCCCGACCCGCATCTCCTTCCAGGTAACGTCGAAGATCGACAGCCGCACCATTCTTGGAGAACAGGGTGCCGAGCAGCTGCTCGGCCAGGGCGACATGCTGCACATGCAGGGCGGCGGGCGGATCGCACGTGTCCACGGACCGTTCGTTTCGGACCAGGAAGTCGAACATGTCGTTGCGCATCTGAAGACGCAAGGCAGGCCCGAATACCTCGAAACCGTCACGGCGGACGAAGAGGAAGAAGAGCCTGCGGAAGAGCAGGGTGCCGTCTTCGACAAGACGGCCATGGCCTCGGAGGACGGCAACGAACTCTACGACCAGGCCGTCAAGGTGGTGCTGCGCGACAAGAAGTGCTCGACCTCCTACATCCAGCGTCGTCTGGGTATCGGCTACAACCGCGCCGCCTCGCTCGTGGAGCGCATGGAAAAGGAAGGCCTTGTGGGTGCAGCCAACCATGTCGGCAAGCGCGAGATCATCCACGGTAATCGCGACCATGCGGTTGCGCCTGACAGCGACGACATGGATTGACGAAGCGCGCTCACAGCGCAGTGCGGCACATAGCGTGCGTTTGCCTCTGATCGTTTCGAAAGGCCGCGAAGGATTTACTTCGCGGCCTTTTTCATGAGCGAGGCTTTTTGCGCGAGTCCTCACACTTCAGGCGCGTTGAAGACGGCCTCGATTGCGTGGCCATCGGGGTCGATGACAAACGCAGCGTAGTAGTTCGGCCCATAGTGCGATCTGAGCCCCGGTTTGCCATTGTCCCTTCCGCCGCAAGCGACCGCTGCCTCATGGAAAGCGTTGATAGCTGCGCGGTTCGGTGCGGCGAAAGCGAGATGAAAGCCCGGACCCGGCGCGCGCTGGCCCTTTGGGCAGAGCTTGATCGCCAGCTTGTCACCACCTCCCGCGACGCCGTAGCCGACGGCCTGGTCGGGCTCGCCCGGCCTGATATCGTCCCAAACCCTTATGTACCCAAGCGGCGCAAGAGCGGCATCGTAGAATGCGGCTGCGCGCACGATGTCCGAGACGCCAAACGAAATATGGTGAAGCATGAGGCTCTCGCTGCAGTTGGCCGATTTGTGCGCAAGCAGAGATCGGTAGACGCCGCTCCGCAAGCCCTTTTTGCCCGGCCGCGGCGCAAAGCACTCCTGCATCGGTACTTTATGTTCAAATTGACCCCCCGGCGTGGCGAAGGGCGGGCTTACTTAATCGGCATTCAGGTTCTCCCCTTTTTAGAATAAAAACGTTTTTATTTTTCTTGAAAACGTTTTTATTGGCTGTTACGCATAGGCACAGAGTGAGCCTGGGACCTGGGAGGGTGCATGGCGGCGCATATGCACAAAACCCGGCGGACGCCGGCACCAACGATTAAGACGCTGGCGGAGATCACCGGCTATTCCATCGCGACGATCTCGAAAGCGCTCAGGGAATCGCCAGTCGTGGCGCCCGTGACCCGCGATCTCATCTTCAAGGCGGCGCGCGAAGTCGGATACCAGGCCAATGCGCGCGGGATGGCGCTTCGCACCGGAAAGAGCTTCCAGGCCGCGGTGCTGATGCCGGTGACAGCCGCGCGCGACTACGAGTGGGACGGCGTCGAATATACCCAGGTCTTGAGCGGCGTCAGCCAAGCGCTCGAAGGCACCGATTATCGCATGTCGGTGCACGTCATCCGCGATGCTGCCGATGGTGCCGAGACGGCGCGCCGCATCGTCGATCAGGGGCTTGCCGACGGATTGATTTTTTCGGGTATTCTTGCCGACGACCCGCGCATCGATCTGCTGGTCGACCATCACTTTCCCTTCGTTTCGATGGGGCGTTGCCGCAAGGATCTGATCTACGCCCATGTCGACATCGACAACGAATGGGCAGCGCACGCAGCAACTTCCAGGTTGCTTGCCGGCGGTCACCGTCGTATCGCGCTCGTCAACCCCGAGCGCCGGTTCTCCTATGCGTTGGACAGGCTGGACGGCTTCGCCCGTGCTTTCCGCGAGGCCGGCATCGCCGCCTCCGCTGACCTGATTGTTGAAGGCGATCTATCGACCCATTTCGGGAGGAAGAGCGTAATCGACCTCTTGCAGGTCGCCGAGCCGCCGACCGCCTTCGTCTGCATCAACGAATCGACGACGCTCGGCGTACTGTCGGGTCTCGGCAGTCTTGGGCGGCAGGTGGGCGTCGATGTCGACGTGATCGCCTATGACGACATCAACGTCAGCGCCTATTTCACCCCGCCGATCACCACCTTCTACCAACCGATCGAGGTCCTCGGGCGGACCCTCGGGCAGTTCCTGTTGAAGCGCATGGAGGGTGAGGACCCGAAGGCGCTCAGGCAGGTCTTCAGGCCAACCCTGATCGAAAGACAGCCGGACAATCTCGGCGGCAGGTTGGCTTGAGCATTCATCATCCAAGGAGGAGAACCATGAAAAAACTGATCATTGCGCTGACCTTTGCAGCTCTTTCCGCAAGCGTATCCCACGCCGCCGATCTCGGCGGAAAATTGCTCAAGGTGGGATCCGACACCACCTCGCCGCCGATGGAGAGCGTCGATCCGGCAACCGGACAGATCGTCGGCTTCGACGTCGACGTGGTCAACGCGGTCTGCGCCAAGATCAATTGCCAGGCCGAGTTCATCACCACCGGCTGGGACGGCATCTTCGCAGCCCTCGACCAGGGCAACTTCGACCTCGTCGCGTCAGGCGTCTCGATCACCGAGGAACGCAAGAAGGCCATGGATTTCTCCGACCCTTACATCGTCAACAGCCAGGCCGTGCTGATGCGCGTTGAAGACCAGGACATCACGCTCGAACGCTTCAAGGACGCCGGCAGAAAGCTGTCCGCCCAGGCGAACACCACCGACGCCCAGGTTGCCGAGAGTGTCGTCGGCAAGGAGAACGTCGCCGCCTATGACACCTTCAGTGCCGCCATCATCGCGCTCAAGAACAAGGACGTCGACGGCGTCGTCATCAACGGCGCCAATGCGGCCGCCTACGAGCGCGAATTCGCGGGCGAACTGGTGGTCGCCATCAAGGATCTGGAATCCGATCCGCTCGGTCTCGTCTTCCGCAAGGGCGACGAGAATGTTGCGGCCTTCAACGAGGGCCTGAAGATGATCAAGGACGACGGCACGCTTGACCAGCTGGTCAACAAGTACTGGGGCCTGAAGTAAGCCTCCCGCAATGTCCCCGGAGCGCCGACGTGCGCTCCGGGATCACAGCCTGTTCCATTCGATACCCCCGGAGGAATGAATGTCGTTCCTGAGAAGCGTGCGTCCGAGCAATCTCATCATCCTGACCGCGCTGCCCTTCATCATCTATCTCTTCGTATCCTCCGGAGACTATCAGCGGTCGCTTCGCGCCATTCTTGGCGTCGAGAATGGATCGTCGGCCTTCGTGTCCGGCTTTCTCGCGCTGGCGATTGCCTTTTCGGCGGGACTTGGCGTCCTCCTGTTCTCACGGCCGAAGGCAAGCCGCCCGAAATGGGCCGTCGCCGCGGCCGTATTGAACGTTGCGGCAGCAGGCGTCCTGCTCCTCGGACATAACATTCATCCCTTCGTCGCCTCCGTGGTGGCAAACGGCGTCGATGCGTTCAAATCCGAGCTGATCGTCAAGGGCGTCACACCGCGCCAGCTGACGGAGGCGGCCGATCTATGGGTGCGGGGCGTCGAGGCCTGGCTGTTTCCGGCCTATCTGCTTCTGAGCCTTCTCGGCCTTGGGCTGTTTTTTGCAGGCGCGCGCGCCGGCGAGCCGCTGGACAGTCCGTTGCGACGGGTCGGACGCTGGATCCTTGGCGTCGTCAACGGCGCCGGGCTGGTGTTCGTTTTCTTCTTCGCGCATATCGCCTTTGCCGCGGGCGTGGCGACCACCATCCGCGCGGCGATTGCCGCCTATATTCTGGCCGCGGTGATGGGTCTCGTCTGGGTCGGCCTGTTGCAACTGCGTTCGACGGTGCGCACCAGCCTCTATTTCGCGGTAGCCACGCTGGTTCTGGCGCTTGTGGCCGGTTGGTTCCTGCTGCAGCCGCGCGACACCTACGTGCTTGCGGGCACGCTCGAGGGTAAGGTCGGCATCGTCACCAACACGCCGGCGGGTTTGATCGGCGCGGTGCGGTTCGGCCAGTATGACGGCGGCCCGCAGACCGAAACGCCGGTCCGCACCTTTGTCGGCCCGAGCGAGGCGCTCGCCTCCATCGCCAAGAACGAAGGCGTCAGCGCCGCCTTGCTGCCGGCTGCATCGGTGCCGGCCGATCTGCCGGTGCTCTGGAAGACCGAAGCGCTCAACGACCGCGATCGCGCGACCGGCATCACGATCGCCGTGCTTGCGATCATCCTCGGGCTTCTGACGTTTGGCGGCTATCTGCATCAGCGCCATCCGCTGGCGATTGGCTCGGAATTCATCGTCGATACCATTCGCGGCATTCCGATGCTGGTGATCGTGCTCTATGTCGGCCTGCCGCTCAGCGGTGCGTTGAAGGATGCCACCCAGGGCGTTCTCGACCCGCCCAATCTGGTGCGCGGTATCGTCGCCATGGCGCTTGCCTATTCGGCCTACCTCGCCGAAATCTTCCGCTCGGGCATCAACGCCATTCCGGTCGGCCAGGTCGAGGCGGCGCGCAGCATCGGCCTCAATCGCTGGCAGACGGCGCGGCTCGTCATCCTGCCGCAGGCGTTCCGGATCATCATTCCGCCGCTCGGCAACGAGTTGATCGCGATCCTCAAGGACACCTCGCTTCTGTCGATCCTGTCGATCCGCGACATCACCCAGCGCATGCGCGAGTTCCAGTCTGCAAGCTTCCTGCCGTTCGCGCCCTATAACTCCGCGGCGATCTTCTACATTTTCCTGACGCTTGCCGCGGCGAGCCTGGTGAACATGGTCGAGAGAAAATATGACATCAAGCATCGATAGGGCGGGCCAGAGGACGCCGCGCACGGTGTTGATCACCGGCGCGTCGCGTGGCCTGGGTCGCGAACTCGCGGCGCTTTATGCGGCTGACGGCTGGCGCGTCGTCGGTTGCGTCAGGGGGGAGGTGTCATTCACCGGCACGATCGAGGCGCACAAGCTTGATGTCTCCGACCCCGCTTCGATCGCGGCCCTCGGCAATGCGCTCGAAGGCGTGGCAATCGACGTCCTGATCAACAATGCCGGCATACGCGGAGACATCGGCGGGCTGGAGACTCTCGATAGCGGCGATTTCCTTGAGGTGATGCGCGTCAATGCATTGGCGCCTTTGCTTCTGGCACGTGCGCTGCATACGAACCTTGTTGCTGGCGCGAGCCGCGTTATCGCCAATATCAGCAGTCGCGCCGGCTCGCTTGCCGAGGGCACACTCGACGACGATGACGGCGACTATGCCTATCGCTGCTCGAAGGCGGCCCTGAACATGGCGACGGTGAAGCTGGCGCAGGATTTTCGCAAGGACGGCATCGCCGTCCTGTCGCTGCATCCGGGCTGGGTGAAGACCGACATGGGAGGGGACGAGGCGAGCGTTCCGGTGGCGACCAGTGCCGCCGGGCTGAAAGCAATTATCGACGAGGCGAACATGGTCGATAGCGGCAGTTTCTGCAGCTACGACGGACGACGGATTTCATGGTGACGGGACACGCAGCAGACATGGCACAGGCAGACTTGAAGATTGAGCAGGAGCTGGCGGCAATCCGAGCGCTGCTCATCGAAAGCTACCGTATCGAAGGGGATATCTCGCCACTGCCGGGCGAGCACGACCTCAACTATCGCGTCCGTGCGCAAAACGGCGAGCAATATCTGTTGAAACTGCACGCGCCCGGCGATGCCGTCGATCTCGACATGCAGGTCGCGGTGCTCGATCATCTCGCGAGAACGGCCGCCCATCTGCCGGTCTCGCGGCCGGTGCCTGACCGCGCCGGAGCGTCAACGGTGAAGGCGACGGTGCGAGGTGAGCGCACCGCCCGGCTGCTGACCTGGCTTCCCGGCGACATCTGGGCGAAATCCGCGTCCCACGGTCTTGCGAGCGCGGAAACGCTTGGGCATCTGCTCGGCCGGCTCGATCAAAGCCTCAAGAACTTTGCCCATGCAGGCACAAAACGCGTCTATGCCTGGGATATCGGCCGCGCCGACATGCATCTGAAGCATGTGGACCTGATTGATGGCGACGACAAGCAGGCTGCGGTGCGCGCGATCCTTGAACGGTTCACTGCTTCCGTCCTTCCAGGCCTCGAAGCCTGCCCGCGTCAGGTCATCCACAACGACGCCAACGACTATAACGTGCTGCTGGACGGCGAGGGGCGCGTCAGCGGCCTGCTCGATTTCGGCGATATGGTCGAGACCTGGCGTGTCGTCGAGATTGCGGTCGCTGCAGCCTACGCGCTGATCGGCGCCAAGGATGCGGTTGGCACGATCGGCACACTCGCCGGCACCTATCACCGCGCAAACGCGATCAGCGAGACCGAAGCGGGGTTGATCTTCGACCTCGTTCGCACCCGCTATGCCGTCAGCATGTGCATGGCGGCCAAGCAGATCCGGGACAATCCTGAAAACACCTACCTGCTTGTCAGCCAGGAGGATGTCTGGCGCGAGCTTCAGCGGCTCGAACGCGAGAACCGCGCGATTGCCATCGCCCGCATCCGTGACGCCTGCGGCTTTGCGCCGATCGCCCATGCGGCCGCCGTCACGCGTTGGCTGGAGCAGAATGCCCATGGCTTCTCCGCCATCGTCAGGCCGTCCATCGCCAAACCTCAGGTCGCCGTCTTCGATTTCTCCGCCTCCAGCTCCGAGGCCGCGCAATGGGCCGCACTCGACGCTGCGGCGGCAGAGGCGCGGATCGCGGACCGCATCCGCGCGCACAATGCCGATTTCGGCATCGGCCTTTATGGTGAGGATCGCGCGATCTATCAGGGCGACGCCTACGAAACGGCAACCGCCGGCGAGCGCCGTTCAATCCATCTCGGCGTTGACATCTTCGCGCCGGCGCTGGAGCCGGTACACGCGCCGTTCGCCGGCAAGGTCGCCTTCCTTCATGACGATGCCGTCGTCTTCGGTTTCGGCCCGACGGTCCTGCTGGAACACGCAACCGATGCCGGCGACACCTTCTGGACACTTTATGGCCATCTGTCTCGCGGCTCTATCGCCGGGTTGACGATCGGTCAGCACATCGCCACAGGCGACAGCTTCGCTACGCTTGGTCCGAGCGAAGAAAACGGCAACTGGGCGCCGCATCTGCATTTCCAGCTGGTGACCGACCATCTCGGGCTCGAAGGCCGCATGTTCGGCGTCGGCGTGCGTGATCAATGGCAGGTCTGGCGTGAGGCCAGCCCCGATCCGAGCGTCGTGCTTGGACTGCCTGTGCCAGCCTCGGTGATCGTCGCGCGCGACCAGGACTTTCTCGTGCGCGAACGCCACCGGCGCATCGGCCGTTCGCTCAGCATCGCCTATAGCGCCGCACCGTTGAAGATCGTCGGTGGCGAGGGCGCTCACCTGATCGACGAGGATGGCACCCGTTGGCTCGACATGGTCAACAATGTCTGCCACGTCGGCCATTGCCATCCGCGCGTGGTGAAGGCGGCGCAAACGCAGATGGGCAAACTCAACACCAACTCCCGCTATCTGCACGATTCGCTGGTCGAATATGCGCGGCGACTGACAGCGCAGTTCCCCGACCCACTCAACGTCTGCTTCTTCGTCAACTCCGGCAGTGAAGCCAACGATCTGGCGCTCAGGCTGGCGCGCGCCTATACCGGAAACCGTGACGTCATCACCGTCGATCATGCCTACCACGGCCATCTCTCGAGCATGATCGACGTCAGCCCCTATAAGTTTGCCGGCAAGGGCGGTGAGGGGCGCCCCGCCCATGTCCAGGTCGCGGAAATGCCGGATCTCTATCGCGGCCGTTATCGCTACGGCGATGCCGATGCCGGCCGCAAATATGCCGACGACGTGCGCAATCAGGTTCTGGCGCTCGGCGCCAACGGCCGTAGCCCGGCGCTGTTCTTCAGTGAGGGCATTCTCGGGACGGGCGGGCAACTGACCTTGCCGGAAGGCTATCTGCGCGAGGCTTATGCCCATGTGCGCGCCGCCGGCGGCCTATGCCTTGCCGACGAAGTCCAGGTCGGCTTCGGGCGCGTCGGCAGCCATATGTGGGCGCACCAAACGCAAGGCGTGGTCCCGGATATCGTCACGATGGGCAAGCCTATCGGCAACGGACATCCGATGGCGGCCGTCGTCACCACCGAGGCGATTGCCGCATCCTTTGCCAATGGGATGGAGTATTTCAACACCTTCGGCGGCAATCCGGTTTCGGCCGAGATCGGCCTTGCGGTGCTGGACGTCATTCGCGACGAGCGGTTGATGCACCATTGCCAGGTTGTCGGCGACCGGCTGATGGACGGCGCTCGTGCGCTTGCCAAGCGCCATGCCATCATCGGTGATGTGCGCGGCCACGGTCTCTTCAACGGCATCGAACTGGTGCGTAACCGCGAGACGCTGGAGCCGGCGGCAGAAGAACTCGACTTCGTCATTGCCGAAATGAAGCGCAAGCACCGGATTCTGCTCAGCAGCGAAGGACCGCACCACAACGTGCTGAAGGCCAAGCCGCCGGCACCCTTCAGCGCTGCGGATTGCGACTATTTCCTTGAGGCTCTCGACGAGACGCTCGGGCGTCTAAGCCCTTGAGCAAGATACGATACGGCCGGTCATGCACCAGCCGTATCTCATTTGTGCCCTTTGTCGTGCACAGCAAATGTCCATCGCTCAATTTTTTTCCTTTACAACGAAGTTAAACGTTTTTATCGTTCATATAAACGTTTAACACGAACGTGTGGCAGGTTGGCTGTCGAGCCTTTCGCCGCAATGTTCGCCATCAGGGGAGGGCCCGTTGGCAGCTATCCGTATTGAAAATCTGCGCAAAGGCTTTGGTTCGCTCGAAGTCTTGAAGGGCATCAATCTCGATATCGCCGACGGCGAATTCGTCTGCTTTCTCGGGCCGTCGGGTTGCGGCAAGAGCACGCTCTTGCGTTCGATCGCCGGCCTCGAGGAGCTTGATTCCGGCTCCATCCGTCTCGGCGATCGCGATATTACCGATCTGCGCTCAGCCAAGCGCGATATCGCCATGGTGTTCCAGAATTACGCGCTCTATCCACACATGAATGTGCGCAAGAACCTGTCCTTCGGCCTGGCTCTGAACGGCATGAAGCGCGACGAGATCGACCGCCGCGTCAACAATGCAGCCGATATCCTGCGTATTTCCGAGCTTCTGCACCGCAAACCGCGCCAACTCTCCGGCGGCCAGCGCCAGCGCGTCGCCATCGGCCGCGCGATCGTGCGCGAGCCGAAGCTGTTCCTGCTCGACGAACCGCTATCGAACCTCGATGCCGGCCTGCGCGTCACCATGCGCGTCGAGCTTGCCGCTCTCCACGAGCGCCTCGGCGTCACGATGATCTACGTCACCCACGACCAGGTCGAGGCGATGACGCTGTCGGATCGCGTCGTCGTTCTGGACAAGGGCAAGGTCAGCCAGTTCGGCACGCCGCTCGAACTCTTCTACCAGCCGGCGAACCTCTTCGTTGCCGGTTTCATCGGTTCGCCGCGGATGAACATCGTCACCGCCAATCTCGTGCGCCAGGACCGTTCCGAGTTGACGCTTTCGGGCGGCGGTTTGGTGCGGGATCTGACGCTCGAAACACTGTCTTCGGCCGTCGTCGCGAAGGACAAGCCGGTGACGATCGGCATCCGGCCGGACAAGCTCGAACTGGTTTCGCCTGAAGAGGCGCATCTGGTCGGCGATGTTCGCCTGGTCGAGCGGCTCGGCACCGAAAGCCACGTTCACATCGGGCTTGAGAACGGTTCCGACATGACGGCGGTCGTGCGCGGCACGCATCCGGTTTCAAACCGCGAGCGCATCCATCTGCGCATCCCTGCCGAGCATTGCCATCTGTTCGATGCTGACGGCATGGCGATCGCCCGTACGCTCGATCCCGAGACGCAGATGCTGATCAATCAGGAAAAAAGCAAAAGGGTCGCGTGACCCGAATGAGGAGGAGAAGCATGCAGAACAAGACGAAGTCGCTCATCGGCTCGCTGATGGTGCTGGCGATGACCGGAACTGCCACGGCCCGCGCTGAAGAGACCTTGCGCTTTGCCACCTGGGACACCGATGAGAGCCTGGCGATCCAGCAGGCAATCGCCAAGAAGTTCGAGGAAAAGCATCCGGGCGTGAAGGTTCAGGTCGAGCCCTATGCCGACGGCTACGATCAGAAACTGATCGCCGCCTTCGGCGCCGGCAGTCCGCCCGACGTCATGTATATGTGGAATTTCCCGCAGTACTACACTTCGCTGATGCCGCTCGACGACCTGATCGCGCGCGACGCCGCCGAAGTGAAGCCGGACGATTTCCCCAAGGGCCTGATGAACACGACACGCGTCGAGGGCAAGACCTACGGCATGCCGTCAGGCTTCACGACCCAGGTCGTCTTCTACAACAAGGACATGTTCGCCAAGGCCGGCGTCGAGGAGCCGAAGGACGGCTGGACCTGGGACGACCTGCGCGCCAAGGCCGCCAAATTCCGTGACGAGAAGAACAAGGTCTACGGCTTTGCCGTCGACGCCAAGCCGGATCCTTACGACTTCGAGCAGTTCCTGTGGTCGAACGGCACCAAGTACATCTCCGACGACGGCAAGCAGATCGACGGCTACATGAACAGCGATGCGGCTGCCCACGTCCTCGACATGTTCGGCGACATGGCCAAGAAGCAGGAAGCGATCACGCTCAACCTCGGCGACGACACCTCGGGCAGCACGCTGTTCAAGGGTGGCAAGATCGCCATGTTCCAGAGCGCTATGTGGTCGAAGGCAGGCATCGATGCCGCTGGCTTCAAATATGGTGTCGCGCCGCTGCCGAAGTTCGGCGACAAGACGGCCCATTCTGCACTCGGCGTCTCGGCGATCTCGATCGCCAAAGATGCCGCCCATGCCGATCTCGCCTGGGAATTCGTCAAGTTCTTCTCCTCGCCCGAAGCCGTTGCCATGCGGACCAATGACCTGCCGGTTCGCACCAGCGTCGCTGAAGAAAAGGGCATGACCACGGACGCGATCTACAAGCCGTTCTTCGACATTCTTGGCACCTCGAACACCGAAACCCACGCGTTCCTGAAGAACGCCAACTGGGGCAAGGTGCAGGACAATGTCGCGCGCGCCATCGAAGCAACCATGATCGACCAGGGCAACGCCAAGCAGCATCTGGACGATGCCGTCAGCCGTTCCAAGCGGCTGATCAAGTAAGCAAAGGGAGTACGGGGAGATGGATATGACCTATGCCGGGGCAGAGCCTAAGGTGGTAAGGCGCAAGCGCTCCGCCATCGCACGCTATGCAGCGCCTTATCTGTTCATCTCCCCGTGGATCCTCGGGTTCCTGTTCTTCACGCTTGGCCCCCTCGTCTTCTCCCTGACGATGAGCTTCTACGACTGGCCCGTCGTCGGTGAGCGGACCTTCGTCGGTCTCGACAACTACCGCTCAATGCTGTTCGACGATCCGCAGTTTTGGGAGAGCCTCTGGATCACGGTGAAGTTCGCGGCGATCTACGTGCCGTTCAACATTATCATGTCGTTCCTGCTGGCGATGATGCTGCACAACATCACCTTTGCCAGCGGCTTCTTCCGCACTGCCTTCTATCTGCCGAGCGTCATTTCCGGCGTCGCCCTGGTGACGATCTGGAGCTGGATCTACAGCAAGGAATATGGCCTCCTGAACTTCATGCTGTCGCTCGTCGGCATCGATGGGCCGAACTGGCTCGGCGATCCGAATCTCGCAATCGTCGCGATCATCATCGCCAGCCTCTGGGGGCTCGGCGGTACCATGTTGATCCTTCTGACCGGCCTGAAGGCCATTCCGAAGGAGCTTTACGAGGCGGCGACCGTGTCGGGCGTTCCCGGCTGGGCGCAGATGCTGTTCATCACCCTGCCGATGCTCGGGCCGATGCTGCTCTTCACCTTCATCACCTCAATCATCTCGGCCTTCCAGCAGTTGACCATCGCCCTGCTTCTGACCAAGGGCGGCCCGCTCGGCTCCACCTATTTCTTTGCCATGTACATCTACGACAACGCCTTCAAATATTTCGACATGGGTTATGCCGCCGCCGGCTCCTGGGTGATGTTCATCATCGTTCTGGCGCTCAGCCTCGGCGTCATGCGCTGGTCGGCCGCCTGGGTCTACTACGAAGGCGAAGTCCGCCAGAACGATGGAGAAGGCCATGCGTAAGACGCTGCTCTATTCCGCACTGATCCTGCTCTCGGCCCTGTTCATCGCGCCGTTCTATTGGACCTTCATGACGGCGATCAAAAGCACCGCCGACCTCTACCAGTTCCCGCCGGTCTTCTGGCCGTCGGAATGGCATTGGGAGAATTTTGCCGCCGCCTGGAACAAGCAGCCTTTCGGTACCTACCTGACCAACTCGGTCATCGTCGTGGTGTTTTCGACCATCGGGCAGCTGATCTCGAGCTCGCTGGTCGCCTATGGCTTCGCCCGCTTCCGCTTCCCCGGCCGCGATCCGCTGTTCATCGTGCTTTTGGCCACCATGATGATCCCGTGGGACGTGAAGATGATTCCGCTCTACATGGAATTCAACATGCTCGGCTGGATCAACACGCTGAAGCCGCTGATCGTGCCTGCCTATTTCGCCGACGCCTTCTTCGTCTTCCTGCTTCGCCAGTACATCATGACCGTGCCGATGGAGATCGACGAAGCGGCACGCATGGATGGCGCCAACGCCTTCGACATCTATTGGCGCATCCACCTGCCGCTGATGATGCCGGCCCTGGTGCTGGTCGGCACCTTCCACTTCATGAACGCGTGGAACGACTATCTCGGTCCGCTGATCTTCCTCAACGACCAGTCGAAATACACGCTGACGCTCGGACTTTCGATGTTCAAGGGCCTGCATGAGGTCGACGTCACCTCGATCGCTGCGATCACGGTGATCCTCTGCCTGCCGCCGCTGGCACTCTTCTTCGTCGCCCAGCGCTACATCATGGACGGCGCGGTCGGCTCGTCGGTGAAGGGATAAGCGATGCTGTTCGATATCGATCATATCCCCTTCAGCCGCAGGGGCCGGTTCCTGACGCTTTCGATGATGAAGGTGCCGGGCGGCGACGGCGCGCGTGCGCTGTACCTGCGCTTCGTTGCCGGCGGCGACGAACGGCCCTCGCTCGGGCGCCTTTGCCGCGTCGAGTTCCTCGATGCCATGGGCAAGCTGGCTGAGGCGACCTTCGACCTTTCGCCGGAGCGGCTCGACGTTCGCGTTGGTGAGGGCGAGGTCGCGTTCGTCATCGGCGAGGGCGAGCGGCTGCATGTCAGCGGCGAAAACGCCGGCGTGCGCTTCCATCTCGAAGGCTCGCGCTATGACTACGTTTATCGCACGCCCAACGGCGATGATTGCCTGGTGGCGGCCGTCGAGAACGTCAAGTTCATTCCCCGCGCAGTATCTGGCACGCTTGACGTGTCGGGCGCCTGGCAGCGCGATCACTCGGCCGACGTCTCCTTCGCCTTCACGGGCACAGGCGTTTTCGAGGGCAACGTCGACTTCTTCCGCACCGTGCCGCCGACAGCGCCGCTTGAGAGCTTCGCGGATGCGCTTTCCGACGTCACTGTCGAGTTCGAGAAGTGGCACCGCACCGTGCCAAACGGCACGCTCGGCCAGGACGAGGCACATCGGCTGGCAAGCTATCTGCTGTGGGCAAACGGCGTACCAACAGGCGGACAGCTGACACGGCCAGCGATCTACATGTCCAAAAACCACATGATCAACATCTGGAGCTGGGATAACGCCTTTTCGGCACTGGGTGTGGCGGCCGTCGACGCCGAGTTGGCCTTCGACCAGTTCGCGGCCATCTTCGATCACCAGGATGGGTCCGGCCTGCTGCCGGATTACATCAACGATCGCGACGTGCTCTTCGCCTTCACCAAGCCGCCTGTGCATGGTTGGGCGGTGTCTCTGATCGCGGCAAGGCATCCGGATTTCCTCACAGTGGAGCGCAAGGCCTATCTGCGCGATGCGATCGGCAAGCAGGTTGACTACTGGATGACCCATGCGCGTGCGGACGCAACGTCGCTGCCGAGCTACTTTCACGGCAACGACAGCGGTTGGGACAACGCGACCTTCTTTGCCGAGGGCGGGCCGGTCATCTCGCCTGATCTGCCGGTGTTTCTCATTCTTGCCTGCGAGACGCTTGCGACCTTGCTTGAGAGCGATCCGTCGTGTGCGGCAGAATGGAACGCCAAGGCAGACGGCCTGCAGGCGCTGCTGTTTGAGCGTCTCTGGACCGGCGAAACCTTCGGCGCCCGGCTCGCGCGCGAACCGGATCGGATCCTGCCGGGCGAAAACCTGATCCAATTCATGCCGCTGTTGCTCGGCGCGCGTCTGCCGACCGAGATGCGCGAAAAGCTCGTTGCCCGTCTCGTTTCGGGCGGCTTCATCACCGCGTGGGGGCCGGCAACGGAAAGCCCGAAAAGCTCGTTCTATGAGGATGACGGCTACTGGCGCGGCCCGATCTGGGCGCCGACGACGCTTCTTCTCTGGGATGGCCTTCGCCGGCAAGGGGAGATTGAACTGACGCGCGAAATCGCGGAAAAGTTCTGTTCACTTGCCAGCAAAAGCGGTATGGCCGAAAACTTCGATGCGCGGTCAGGGAGGGGCCTTCGCGATCGGGCTTTCGCCTGGACATCCGCAGTCTATCTCCTGCTGGCGGCATCGCTCAGCGATAGAGCGGGATGAGGAAAAATGCGCGCAGTTTTCCGCCCGCATCCCGCTCTAACTTATGAGAATCGATCACGTTCATGATTTCGGGTCGAGCCGACCCAAGATCATCGTGATCTAGCAACCCGTGACGAGCCGAGACGCCATGCAGAGACCGACGATCAAGACCATTGCGCAGGAAACGGGGCTGTCGATCGCCACCGTTTCCAAGGCCCTGAAGCATTCGCCTCAGGTTCGCCCGGAGACGCGCGCGATCGTGATCGAGGCGGCAGAGCGCGTCGGCTACGAACTCAACATGCATGGCGTGCAGTTGCGCACCGGCAAGACCTACCAGGTCGCAGCGATCATGACCGCGCCGGGACCGAAGCAGAACGAGTGGGAAGGCGTGGAATACGCCCAGCTCCTGAGTGGCATCTCCTGGGCGCTGGAAGACAGCCCTTACCGGGTCTCGCTCTATGCGGTCAGGAATTTCGAGGAAAGCCAGGCGATCATCAAGCAGATCGTGTCGCTGAAGAAGGCCGACGGCATCATCATCTCGGGCACGCGCGCCGACGATCCGCGCATCCGCACGATGCAGGCGGCGGATTTTCCCTTCGTCACCTATGGCACGAGCGTGCACAATGCGCCGCATGCCTATGTCGATGCCGACAACGAGCAGATGATCCGCGTTTCGATGGCGAGACTGGTCGAGCGCGGCCACCGCCGCATCGCACTTCTCAACCCTTTGTCGGATCTGAGCTACGGCATCACCCGGTTTGAAAGCTACAGGCGTGCGCTCGAGGTCGCCGGCCTGCCCTTCGATCCGGCTCTGGTCGCACATGGGCGGCTGACGCCGGCCTTCGGGCGGGAAAACGTGCTGACGATGGCGGATCTTTCCAATCCGCCGACTGCCTATATCTGCGCCAACGAGGCGTCTGCGCTCGGTGCCTTCTCCGGCTTCCATGAGCGCGGCCTGGTGCATGGCCGCGACGCCGTCATCAACGCCACCGACGATCTCAACGTCAGCCAGTATTTCGCGCCGCCGATCACCACATACTACTTGCCGATCAGCGAACCGAGCAGCCTGCTCGGCGCCTACATCCTTCGCCGGATGGAAGGCGAGCCGCCAGAAGCGCTGCAGACGCTGCTGATGCCGAAGCTGATCGAACGCTGCGACGACCGCCTGACCCCGAACCGCTGAACACGACAACGAACCCAAGACCACACGAATGCGCCCGCTGATATAAACGTTTATATCCCTGAGGGCGCTCGCATCGAAGACGAGGTGCCGGGTGAAGCCGGCCGAGAGCATGACGAAGGACCCGATCTTGCATATGCCCCTGACGCGACCGAACCGTTTCAACGCCGACCAGCAGGAGACCGACATGCTCGAACTCGGCGTCTGCTACTATCCGGAGCAATGGCCACGCGAGAAATGGGAAGAGGACGCCCGCCGCATGGTCGAGCTTGGGCTCGCCTGGGTGCGCATCGGTGAATTCGCCTGGGCGAAGATCGAACCCCGGCCGGGCGAGTTTCATTGGGAATGGCTGGATGACGCGATCGACGTTCTCGGCAGCGCCGGTCTCAAGGTCATTTTGGGCACCCCGACCGCCGCACCGCCGAAGTGGCTGATCGACCGCCACCCCGATATCCTGCCGGTCGACGTCAATGGCGTGGTGCGCAAGTTCGGTGCTCGGCGTCATTACTGCTTCTCCAGCCGCACCTACCGCGTCGAGGCCGCGCGCATTTCCGATGCCATGGCCGAACGCTACGGTAAGAACGCCTTCGTTCATGCCTGGCAGACGGATAACGAGTATGGCGATCACGATACGATCTACAGCTATTCGGCCGAAGCCGAGCGGGCGTTTCGCCTGTGGCTCGCAGAACGCTACGGCACGACCGACGAGCTGAACCGCGCCTGGGGTACTTCCTTCTGGGCAATGAACTACAACAGCTTCGACGAAGTCGAGCTGCCGAACAATCTCGTTGAGGAGCCGAGCCCGACGCATATCGTCGACTTCATCCGCTTCTCGTCCGATCAGGTGAAGAGCTTCAACAAGGCGCAGGTCGATATCATCCGCAGCCATGCGCCCGGCCGCCCGGTGACGCACAATTTCATGTCGCACAACACCGACTTCGATCACTACAAGGTGGGAGAAGACATCGATATCGCCTCCTGGGACGTCTATCCGATGGGCGGGCTTCTGAACGGGCGCCTCTCGCCGGAGGACAAGGGCCATTACCTGCGTGTCGGCGATCCGGACCAGCCGGCCTTCAACCACGATCTCTACCGCACCGTCGGCCGCGGACGCGTCTGGGTGATGGAGCAGCAGCCGGGTCCGGTCAACTGGGCGGCGCACAACCAGTCGCCTGCCGATGGCATGGTGCGGCTCTGGACCTGGCTTGCCTATGCGCACGGCGTCGACATGGTCTCCTATTTCCGCTGGCGGCAGGTGCCGTTTGCGCAGGAGCAATTCCATGCCGGCCTCCTGCTTCCCAACAGTGAACCGGACCAGGGCTATCTCGAAGTGGCGCAGGTGGCCGAAGAGATGAAGCGGCTGCCGAGGGGCGAGGCGCGCGCCAAGGCCAAGGTCGCGATCCTGCTCGATTATAATTCGCGCTGGGCGACGCGCGCCCTGCCGCAGGGCCGGACCTACTCGGCCTCGGCGACCGCGCTTGACTGGTACTCAACCGTGTCGCGTCTTGGCGTAGACGTCGATTTCATCGGCCAGCATTCCGACATCGACGGCTACCAGCTGGTGCTGGCGCCAGACCTTGTCATCGCCAATCAGGCCTTCGTCGAGAAGCTGGCGAAGTCTGAGGCCAAGGTATTGTTCGGACCGCGCAGCGGCAGCAAGACCGAGGACATGCACATCCCAGAGGGATTGCCGCCGGGACCGCTTGCGGCCCTCATCGACGTCAGCGTCGCCCGTGTCGAGTCTCTGCCGGAGTTTCATGGCGAGACGGTGCTTTACGGCAACGAGATCTACCCGTCCGGTATCTGGCGGGAGACCGTGCGCACGAGCGAAACGGTGCTTGCGACCTTCGAAAGCGAGTATCGCAACGGTGCGCCGGCGCTCGTCGGCAACGACAAGGCACGCTACATGGCAGCGGCTGCCCGCGGCGACTTCTTGAAGAAGGTGATCAATGATGCGCTCGGCTGGGCATCGGTCGAAGCGCTGGCCGATCTCGGCGATCTGCGCATCACTCGCCGCGGCAAGCTCAACTTCGCCTTCAACTACGGCAAAGGGGCGGCCGAAGTGCCGGCTGGTGCAGGTGCTGTCTTCCACGTGGGAGGCCGCAAGCTCGGTCCGGTCGACGTCGCGATCTGGACGGAATGAGACTTGGGTCGTGGGCGGATCAAACCGCCCACGACCTTCCCGTGACTATTTTGCAAACTCGGATGTGAGAATGCCTTCGAGCCGGTCGTAGCCGATCGCAATGCCGCTTTCCATCGGTGATTTCAGCACGGCATCGCGCGTCTCGGTCGAGGAGTAAACGACAGCCGTCGTCACGGTGGTGCGCCCGCCCTCTTCGACGAAGTGGGTCGTCACTTGTGTCTGGCCGCCGGTCCAGTCCTCGTCAAAAAGTTCCTCATGCACGATCCGGTCCGGCGCATCGATCTCGCGATAGGTGCCGCCCATGCCCATCTCGGTGCCTTCCGTATTCTTCCAGACATAACGAAACGTTCCACCGGGCCGGAGGTCGATCTCGCACACGGGCAGGGACCAGCCGTCCGGGCCGGTCAGCCAGCGCTTGACGAGCGCCGGTTTGGTAAAAGCATCGAAAACCAGCCGGCGCGGCGCGTCGAACGTCCTGATGACGCGAATTTCCCGGTCGCCATGGGCGGTGACAACAAGTTTGTTGGATGCGGCAGTCATGTCAGTCCTCCTTCGTGGTGAAATCGGTGGGGTGCACGGCTGGCGCCTGTGACGTGGCATCCGCCTTCAATTCCTCGAGCAGGGTGTCGAGGCGGGCGAAATTCGCTTCCCAAAGTTTGCGGTAGTCCGCGAGCCAGTCGGTTGCCTCGGTGAGCGGATCGATCTCGATGCGGCACGGACGGCGCTGCGCGTCGCGGCTGCGCGAAACCAATCCGGCGCGCTCCAGCACCTTCAGGTGTTTCGACACTGCCGGTTGGCTCATGGCGAAGGGTTCGGCAAGCTCGAGGACCGACGCCTCGCCCAGCGCCAGACGGGCAAGGATCGCCCGTCGTGTCGGGTCGGCGAGAGCTGCAAAGGTGGCGTCGAGGCGTTCAGATGGGGTCATTTAGATAACCAAAGAGTTTTAGAACCATGTGGTTATCTAACGCCTTGCGACAGAAGTCAAGATGCACGGGAACGGGAAGATCGCAGCCTGTTCTGCTGGCGTTCTGCCGGAGTGCATATGCATCATCCTGCAAGTTGTGGAAGAGACATGTTGCAGCCCCGTTCTCCGCTGCCGGCGGCTATGGCTGGACTGATGCCGGTCAGATTCGGCCCGGATTTTGGGCGTACCGGCAGTGGACAGGAGTACCAGACCATGAAAATCATTCGGATTGCCAAAGCCGCGGCCGTCGCTGCGATCGCCTTGTTTTAACGCTTGTCGCCTTCGGCAACATCACCGACTACGCCACGAACTTCGCCTTCGTTCAGCACGTGATGATGATGGATACGATCTTTCCCGACGCCGCGATCAAATATCGCGCCATCACCAGTCCGGCGCTGCACAACCTGCTCTATGTCGTGATCATCGCGGCAGAGACGCTGACGGCGCTGCTTTGCTGGCTCGGCGCCTACAGGTTGGCGATAAATCTGAACGGCGGCGCGCGCGAGTTCAACCGGCCGAAAACCGTGGCGATCGCCAGTCTGACGCTCGGCTTCCTCGTTTGGCAGGTTGGGTTCATGTCGGTCGGTGGTGAATGGTTCGGCATGTGGATGTCGAAACAATGGAACGGCGTTCCTGACGCGTTCCGCTTCTTCATCACCATCCTGCTGGTGCTGATCTTCGTGGCGCGGCGCGACGAAGAGACCGTGTGATGCAAAGGGGAGCCGTCACTGACGGCTCCCGGTCCGCTCTTGTTTTTGCGCATGTCGTTATCGCAAAAACCGCTGCACGCTTTTGCGCGACATGCTTCAGACGCGCTCCAGCGCCACCGCAATTCCCTGGCCGACGCCGATGCACATGGTCGAAAGTGCGTAGCGGCCGCCGGTTTCTGCGAGCTCAAGTGCCGCTGTTCCGGTGATCCGGGCGCCGGACATGCCGAGAGGATGACCAAGCGCAATGGCGCCGCCATTGCGGTTGACGCGGTCATCGTCGTCGGCAATGCCGAGATCGCGAAGCGTCGCCAGTCCCTGCGACGCGAAAGCCTCGTTTAGTTCGATGACATCGAACTGCTCCTGGGTCAGATCGAGACGCGCCATCAGTTTCTTCGAGGCCGGAGCCGGGCCGAAGCCCATGATGCGCGGCGCAACACCGGCGGTGGCCCCACCGAGGATTCGGGCGATCGGCCGAAGGCCGTATCTTTTGGCTGAAGCCTCAGAGGCGATGATCAGTGCCGCTGCGCCATCGTTGACGCCGGAGGCATTGCCGGCGGTCACGGTGCCGCCTTCTCGTCTGAAGGGCGTGCCGAGCTTGGCAAGCGCCTCCATCGTCGTGGCGCGAGGGTGCTCGTCTCTTTCGACGATGGTCGGGTCGCCCCTTCGCTGTGGGATGGTGACGGCGACGATCTCCTTTGCCAGGCGACCGCTACCTTGTGCGGCTGCTGCCTTCGCCTGGCTGCGCAGCGCAAAGGCGTCCTGGTCTTCTCGGCTTACCTTGAAGTCTTCGGCGACGTTTTCGCCGGTCTCCGGCATGGAATCGACGCCGTATTGCTTCTTCATCAGCGGGTTGATGAAACGCCAGCCGATGGTGGTGTCATAAATCTCGGCATTGCGCGAAAAAGCACTCTCCGCCTTAGGCATGACGAAGGGCGCACGCGACATGCTCTCGACGCCGCCCGCAATCATCAGTTCGGCTTCGCCCGCTTTGATGGAGCGCGCGGCTGCGATGACGGCATCCATGCCTGAGCCACAGAGGCGGTTGATCGTGGTGCCCGTCACGCTTGCCGGCAGCCCGGCCAGGAGCAGCGACATGCGTGCGACGTTGCGATTGTCTTCACCGGCCTGATTGGCGCAACCGAAGATCACGTCATCGACTGCTTCCCAGTCGAGCGATGGGTTGCGCTCCATCAGAGCCTTCAGCGGTATGGCGCCGAGGTCGTCTGCCCTGACCGACGAGAGCGCGCCGCCAAAGCGACCGATCGGTGTGCGGATATAATCGCAGATATAGGCGTCAGTCATTATGCGGCCTCCCTGTCGCCCTGGTGGGCCTTCTTGGTGCGCGCGTTGATGTCGCGAAGCGTCACCAGCTCGACCTCCGTCGGCACCGGCGTCTCAATCACTTGGTTGGCAAACTTGATCGGCCAGCCGCAGTTTTCGACGATCTGTTCGCGTGTGACGCCCTGATGGATCGACACGACAGTCAGTTCCTTGGTGACGGGATCGGGCTCGAGAATGCAGAGGTCGGTGATAACGCGGGTCGGCCCCTTGGTCTTCATGCCGAGCCTTTCGCGATGATTGCCGCCTTCGCCATGGCCCATCGAGGTGATGAAGGGCAGCTTTTCGACGAAGCCGCGTTTGGAGAGCGCCATGGTGATGAAGATGCGGCCGCAATTCGACGCGATCTCCGGCGCGCCGCCGCCACCGGGCAGGCGGACCTTCGGATGGTCGTAAGGCCCGACCACCGTGGTGTTGAGATTGGCGAATTTATCGATCTGCGCGCCGCCGAGAAACCCGGTGGTGATGCGGCCGCCCTGCAGCCAGTAGCGAAACATTTCCGGCACGGAGACGGTGAAGAGTGCGGTATCGCAAAGCTCGCCGTCACCGATCGATAGCGGCAGCACATCCGGCTTGGTGCCGACGGTTCCGCTTTCATAGATCAGCGTGATGTCGGGGGCGTGGGTCAACCGCGCCACGTTGCAGGCGGCCGAGGGCGCACCGATGCCGACAAAGCAGACGTCGTCGTTGGACAGCTCGCGCGAGGCAGCGATGGTCATCATCTCGGTGGGGGTGAAATCCGTCATCATTGCCTCCTCAAGCGGCCTTCGCCGGCTTCTTGCCAGCGTGCCGTGCGAAATCTTCGGGCCCTGCGTCGAGCACGTTCTCTTTGATCCAGGCGGCAAAACTCTCGCGGTCGCGGGCGATTTCGTCCCAGCCGATGTAGAAGGCATTCGAGCGCGGATAGTAGCCGTGGGCGTAGGAGGGGAAGGCGCCTCCGGGCACGTGGCTGACCGCCGTTACCGCCCAGGTGGGCAGGACGACGGAGTTGGGCGAAGGCGGCGCAAGTTCGTCGACGATTTCCTCGACCGTGACGATCGAACGCCTGGCCGCAAGCACCGCCTCTTTCTGCACGCCGACGATGCCTTCGAGCAGCACATTGCCCTTCCGGTCAGCGCGCTGAGCATGGATGATGGTGACGTCGGGCCGGATCGCCGGAACGGCGGCAAGCACTTCAGACGTAAACGGGCAGGTGACCTGCTTGATGTTCGGGTTCACCTTGGGAAGATCGGCACCGATATAGCCGCGCAACATCGCAAACGGCAGGTTGGCGGCACCCGCTTCGTAGGCATTGGCCATGGCCGCATGAGAATGTTCTTCGATTTCGAGCGGGCGCGGCCACTGGTTTTCGACCGCATCGCGGAAGCGATGAAGCGAGCCGACGCCGGGATTACCGCCCCAGGAAAATTTCATGCCGCGGGCAGCACCCACGCCGATCAGCTGATCGTAGAGAATGTCCGGCGTCATACGCACGAGAAACAGGTCCTTGCGACCCTGGCGGATCACTTCATGCCCGGCCGCATAGGGGATCAGGTGGGTAAAGCCCTCCATGGCGACGGTGTCGCCATCCCTGACATTGCCGCCGATGGCCTCGGCGAGTGACACGATCTTCGCCATGTTTCCTCTCTTCTGATTTGAACGTTGCCGCCAATCGGCGGGCGCATGGTTGTCTGCAGGCGGTTGGGAACTGGCGCGCCCGTCTTCGCGGCCCATCGAGTGCGGGCCGGTAAGAGGCCTCCCTTGCCTGTATTGGTGCGAAATAGGCTCTCAAAAACGGCGAGCGTCAAACGTTTTGTGCGATATTTGACATTTGTTCGTATATCGCACAAAATGAACGCCGGTAAATCGAGGAAGGCCCATGAGAGAAACCGATTTCGTCAGCGGGTTTGCCCGCGGGCTGACCGTTATCGAGGCTTTTGGCGAGACGCAGCAGAAGTTGACGATCACAGAGGCAGCAAAGATCACCGGACTGGACCGGGCGACCGTACGCCGTTCGCTGCTGACGCTGTCGGAACTTGGATATGCCGACTACGACGGAAAATTCTTTTCGCTGACACCGAAGATCCTGCGGCTCGGGCATGCTTATCTCTCCGCGACGCCTTTGCCGGCGATTGTCCAGCCCTATCTCGACCAGCTCTCGGAAAGAGCCGGACAGAGTGCCTCTGCCTCGGTGCTTGACGGCACGGAGATCGTCTATATCGCCCGTGCTTCACAAAGGCGGGTGATGTCGATCAGCCTGATTCCGGGCTCCCGTCTTCCTGCCTATTGCGCCTCGATGGGGCGCGTGTGGCTCGCGGCCTTGCCGGAGCCGCAGGCGAGGGACGTGCTCGCCCGCACCGATCTCAGGGCGAACACGCCTTACACGAGGACTGATACGGAAGAACTGATGGCCGAGATCGGCCGCGTGCGTCACCAAGGCTATGCGATCATCGACCAGGAGCTGGAAATCGGCCTTTGCTCCATCGCCGTTCCGCTTCAAAACGACCGCAACCAGATCGTGGCGGCACTCAACATCGGTGCGCCTGCCGCCCATGTGCCGGCTGCCGAAATGGTGGCGCGCTACCTGCCGCTGCTGAAGGAGACGCAAGCGGCGCTCCGGATTGTATTGCGCTAGCAGCGATGTCGGCGCCGATGCTTGACGGAAACTGCGACGGGCCTTCTAATCCGGGCAGACCGGAGAAGCACGCCATGGCCTGGACAGGGCTTTAGAACCTTCATGCGCACCCTACTTCGGACAAGGAGAGGGCCGGCTTGGCTTTCCTAAGATCCTGTCGGTCGACGGCGCAACGCGCCATCTTGAGGTTGCCGCGATCCATTGTCGTGTTCGGCCCTCGGGATCCTGGCTACGTGTGATGTCGGTCACGACGGCGGCACAATCCGCGCCATGGGTGAGGACGCCATCAATGCGTTCAATGTTCAGTCCACCGATCGCAACCAGCGGGGTCGATCCGATTTTCTTCTTCCATGTGGCGAGGCGGGTCAGTCCCTGCGGCTCCCATTTCATCTTCTTCAGAACCGTCGGATAGACCGGTCCCAGCGCGACATAGTCGGGCGCGACGGTGAGCGCCGTATCGAGTTCTGCCTCGTCATGAGTGCTGATGCCGAGCTTCAGTCCGGCCCCACGGATCGCGGCTACATCGGCTTGCTCCAGATCTTCCTGACCGAGATGAACGAAATCGCAGCCTTCGTCGATTGCCATGCGCCAATGGTCGTTGACGACAAGTTGGCAACCGTGTCTGTCGCATATGGTCCTGGCGATGCGGATATCGTTACGTACTTCGCTATCGGGTCTGTCCTTGATGCGAAGCTGGACCAGCCTGACCCCGATTGGAACGAGGCGTTCGATCCAATGGGCGCTGTCGACAATGAGGTAAAAGGGGTCGAGCGTCATGAGAAGACCGCCTTTCCGATCACCGGGGTGGAGGGGACCGCCATGTCGCGCGGGTCGAGCATGCCGGCTTCAAAAGCCTGGCGACCAGCCTCGATCGCCTTGGCAAAACCCGATGCCATCATGGCAGGATTTCCCGCACCAGCCACCGCGGTATTCAGGAGCACGGCATCGAAACCGAGCTCCATCACCGTTGCTGCATGCGAAGGGCGGCCGATACCCGCATCGACAATCAACGGCACGTCCGGGAAATTCGCGCGCATCGATCTCAAGGCAGACAGGTTTTGCGGGCCCATGGCACTGCCGATCGGAGCGCACCAGGGCATCAACACGCGGCAGCCAGCTTCCAGCAGGCGCTCGGCAACAACCAGATCATCGGTCGTATAGGGAAAGACCTCGAAGCCTTCGTTCGAAAGGACCCGTGCGGCTTCGACCAGAGCGAACACATCCGGCTGCAGCGTGTCGTGATTGCCGATCACCTCGAGCTTGATCCAGTTCGTCCCAAAAACCTCACGCGCCATCTTGGCAGTCAGCACCGCCTCCTTGGTGGTGTGGCAGCCGGCGGTGTTCGGCAGTATCTTCGTCCCGAGCTCCCGGATCAGTTCGAAAAACGCACCTCCGGCTTTGCCACCGGCCGTCTCTCTCCTCAAAGAGACCGTGATGATTTGTGTCTGTGAAGCCCGTACGGCGTCCGCAAGCACGGCTGGAGATGGATAGCCTGCTGTGCCCAGGAGCAGTCGAGAGGTGATTTCCGTGTCGTAGACGTGCAGCATGTTCAGCCACCTTTCATCGGCGAGAGAATTTCGATGCGATCATGCTCGCGCAAGCGCCATCCATCGCGGTCGGCCGCGTGAACGAGATCTCCGTTAACGGCGGTCGCCAGCCAGCTTCCTTCATATTCGAGTGCTGCCATCAGTTCGGCGAGCGTCGAGCAGGCGATCTCATGTTCGTCGCCGTTGACGTTAAGGTTCATCATGGAACTCCGATTGGTGGTCCGGGTTGAGCAGACGTTCGGTAACGTCGTGCGCAAGGGTCGGCGAGAGCAGGAAGCCGTGTCGATACAGACCGTTCACGCAAAAGTTCGAGCCGCTTCGGGTGATCCTTGGAAGGTTGTCCGGATAGGCAGGGCGAACACCAGTCCCGGTCTCGGTGATCTGCGCTTCGCCGAAGGCCGGGTGCAGGGCGTAGGCTGCGTTCAAGAGTTCCATCAGCGACCGTGCCGTGATGGGACCGGACAGATCGCTCTCGATCATCGTTGCCCCGACCATGAAGACACCCTGGCGACGTGGAACGACATAGATCGGGTGTCGCGGATGCAGCAAGCGCACTGGGCGCGACAGTTGAATGTCGCCGGTGCGCAGGTAGAGCATCTCGCCACGCACGCCCCGCAGAGCGGGGTCATTCGGGAGCCTGGCATGGCCGGTGCAATCGATATGCCAACCGAAACGGTGGCTGACGGCAGCATCGGTCGTCAGGCCGAAGTGAAAACGCACCCCCATGGCCATTAATGTGTCACGGAGTGACGACAGCGCCTCTCTCGGATCGAGATGCGCCTCCCTCGGGAAGTAGAGTGCACGCGAGAAGCGACCGGCGAGATCCGGTTCCAGTTGTGCTATCTGGTCTGCATCAAGCCAATTGTGACCTGTGGTTCGCGCCGCGAAGCGGTCGAGCTCACGTGTGTCGCGCGCGGCGGCGACGACGAGTGTGCCCTCTTGCGCGACTTTGTCAGGCAGCATGGCCTTCCACCACTCAATGGCTGTTGCGCCGATGCGTTCAACCTTCTCATCGGCACTTTCGCGCTCACACCAGGGCGCCAGCATGCCGCCGGCAAACCAGGATGCACCGGCGCCAATCCGTTCGGATCGCTCGATGACGTCGACCTCAATGCCGCGTCGCGCCAGCTCGTAGGCAGTGACAAGACCGACGACACCCGCCCCTTTGACCAGCACCGGCTTCATTTGGCAGCCGTTCGAGCCGTTGCCTGGTTGGCGCTGTGGGGCCATCCACCCGTGTGCCGGTCCGCTAACGTGCGTAGATGTTGCCGTCTATGCCCGGCTTTTCGATCGTGTGCGGCATCTGCAAAATCCATTGGCTGCTCCAACCATAACGTTTGGAGACCCAGATCTTGGAGCTGGAAAGATAGAGACACGTCCACGCGATCGCAAAAAGGAGCTGTCGCGACAGCCGTCGTTCCCACCGTCCCTACGCCAGCATGAACTGGATCAGGTTCAACGGGTCATTGCGCTACGGTCGAAAAGACGATCCGCCCAGCAATATCTCAGCCCCTTGTCGGGACCCCCCTGGTGAATGAACTGAGTTGAACGACGATAGCCGAACTCTGTCAAGTGTTGGAGCAGAATGATGGTTGAAAACGCCGCTGCAGGGAACCGCGCTCAAACGATGGATGCGTTCCGCAGGGCAACTCAGCAACGCAGTGTGGACGGCCGGTGTTCAAACCGCCTTCGGCCACATGAGATGCGCTGGTCGCGGAAACGCGCTCAAATCTTGCTCAATGTTCGGACCACAACCGATTACGCGCCAGTCGCATTGTCCACCCACGGCCTAGCGCGGAGAGACGTTAGAGCATGGCGCATTGCTATGTCATTCTTCGAACAACCCAGAGCGACCGGCTCGCATGAGCGATTCCGGACACGAGCCGCAGGCGAGGATCACCCTTGAGCCGCTCAGCCTCAGCCGCATCAAGACGCAGGACCGTCTGATCGGTTTCGTTCGCGTTCGGCGTAATCCACCAGCGCTGATCCTCGCAGCAAAGCCCGGCATCCGGATGTTCCTGGAGATACTCGATCGCATACTCGGCGTTCACTTTTCGCGGTCCGGCGTCCTCGGACATTTGTTTTTTCCTCCATCTCACATTCCTTGAGCCGGCTCGATGGCATCTCCGCGACGGAGTCAAACCTCAACTATAATGGATCAACTACGCTAGATCCTGATCATTGCGAGGAAGCCGGCATCCTGCCCATGGAGTTTGTCGAGATTTGGAACAAGAATTCCGGCGCTCGGATCTCCACTTACGTCATCCTTGGATAACGTGGATCTGCCTAACCGCAAGTTCGAGCTCAGACCTGTGCGTGGCGTCGAACTCAAGATCGGGCTTGGGGTTGAAGGCCCGGTGCCGGCAATATGCCGAGGGCAGCTATGGGGCGGGGCAATCGTTCCACACGACCCTCGTGCGCGGCTGACTGCGAAGATGTTCACGCCTCGTGCTCAAAGCTCGCATAATGAATCGAGGGGAACTCTGCGCTCTGGCGGCTAAATCCTCAGACCAAGCATGAGCAACGGCGATCGCTATGGTTCAGCCTTTAGTTCCGCGCATTGGCAGGGGTATGCAGCAAAGCCCCGGCCTTTTCAGCCGCTGCCCGCAGACGCTTGTCTCTGGTCCACAAGGCCGCTCGCTGATCAAGGAGAACCGAGGCAAGCAAATGGGCATCTGTGTAGCCAATGCCCATACTGAAAATGGCGTGGCGATCAATCATCATCATGACTTCGTCGTGCGTTGCGACGAACGCCTCACGCTGAGCCTGAAGGAAAGCTATCACGCTCCCGCGATCCCGAAGGCTGCCAAGTGCCAGTTCGCTAATCACAGCCGGATGGCAGAGTAGACGATCGTCCTCAATAATCCTACGCAGATCTGCATCGGCATGCCGGAAATGATCATTCCAGATGGACGTGTCTGCAAGTATCACTTGGCCGCTACGCTCCGGCGGCGTGGCGCTGCCTCCGCATCCGGCATAGTTCCTCCGAGCGCGATGAGGCGTTTTCCCGACTCTACACGAACAAGCGTCTCCAACGCTTGGCGGACTAAAGCGGCGGTTTCTTTCGTGCCGGTTAGGGACCTGGCCCTTTCCACGAGTGTGTCGTCGAGGTTGATAGTCGATCGCATCGTTTGGTTTCCTGGTTCTGGTGTTTACAAATAGCACCATTTGGTGATGTAATCTACGCCTCGTCTCCAATCTGATACGTCCGTCGTAGGATTTGCAAAGCCGGCAACGTGGGCATGTTTGCACCGTCGCGGGCGCCGCCAAGAGTGAAGCGAGTGCGCGGCCTAGCCGGCGAGATGCGTCGACATCGTACCCATGAAACTCAAAAACTGCCGGGGGCCGCGGATTCGTACCCCATCAAGAGCAGAGATTCGTGGCGACTTTCGGCCCACAGCGGGCGTCGCGGGCGCTAGTCGGCATCCAGGGGCTTGACGTGGTCAGGTACCCAGCGAGTGAAGACAAGACCATCGCACATCTGGCAAAAGTCGAAACTTTGACCGGCATCCGCAGCCAAGTAAGTGTCAGCGGTAGAGGAGCAGGCGTTCCAGACTTTCCATCTGATCAGGGCGCCATCCCTGTTTGTATGAGGCAGCGAGGCCGCGCCAGTTGGGCTTACCCAGTTCGCGGGCGATGATTTCCAACGCGGCAATATGTTGAACACGTTGCGCATGAGCGAAGCGCTTGGCGACGGATTTGATAATGGTGAGAATGTCGGTGGCCATGGTGGTCCATTCCTTTGAAACGAATCCAACCGGTGCCACTGCCGACCGGAACCGTCCGAAGGAAAGGCGTCAGTCATGATCATACGCAGCGTGCTGCTTGAGCTTCGCGTGGTGGGCGCACCGGCCCGCGAGTCAAGGCCAAGTGCGTCGTGCCTTTACAGAGCCTCCAGCATCAATAGGCGTTGAGAATTGCTCTCGAGACCGTCAGGCCTAGCGGCGGCCGATGTCAGCGCAGCTTATTGGCTCAGATGTTCCGGTTCTAAGCCTGGGTGCGTGATTGAGCTCTGGGTCAAAAGCAAACGTCGAACTGACGTCGTTTGGCGTTGCCGCGTCTTTCAAGGGGGCGTCTTGATTGACGTCGTCACGATGTTCTTGGCGCTCATTCGTCTGAATGCCTACGGAAACCCGAGCGAAGCGACCCGTTGCTTCGGTCTCCCAACCGGTACCCTAACTACCATCGCCTGGCTTCAGCGGCACGAACCGGGTGTTTTTACTGGCACCGTGCAACAATAAATGTGCCGTCCGGTTGTCTATATCGGCAGTTTCCACGATTTTCCGGCGCGGTTGTTGCGGTCCCGACCGCCCCACCGACCAGCGCGCCGCCGGCCGCACCGACGAGCGTGCTCGTTGTGTTCCCACCAATTACCTGCCCGGCGACGGCACCTGTTCCGGCGCCTAAGGCCGCGCTGGTTCTGTTGTTGGGTTGCGCAGCCGACAGCTATCGCGGCCACAGTCGCAAGTGTGAGAGGGAATACCATGCTTCGAATCATCGCATTTCTCCTTGGCGAGAGTGGCCAATGTTTGCAACATCGAGCTTAGAGTCGGGCGGGGGCGACAGTCGCTGCCAGCCCCCATCTTCAATCCAGGCACAGCGCCGACAGCCATGCCGGCACGAGCGAAAGGATAGCTCCTGCTCAGCATTATCACGATCCCGTTTCACGCGGATGCGCAAGATTAGGGACGTCTGCGCAGAGGAGAACGCTGAACAATTCTGTGTATCTCTCGTTTTTTACATGCGAGCTTGTTGAAAGCCTACGCCAGATTCCATGCCGTTGGAGAATCTGTCGCCAATATCGTGCTGAGATTAAGTGGAAAATAGCGCGTAATACTCAGAATTTCCAGAGACAATCGATGGTCTAGTGCAAAAGCTACTCGCTCCGCGCGAAGCGCCTTTTACGCCACCACAATCGGGACTTTGGTCGGCGACGCCTTGACCCGGTTGTAGAGGTCGATGACGTCCTGGTTGATCATGCGCACGCAACCGGAAGAGGCCTGAGTGCCGATGGTCCACCATTCGGGTGAGCCGTGCACGCGATAGCCAGTGTCGTGGCCGTCCTTGTAGATATAGTGTGCGCGGGCGCCGAGCGGGTTGTCGAGGCCACCCGGCTGGCCGCCCGTCCATTTCACCAGCTCCGGCTTGCGCGCGATCATCTCTTTGGGTGGCGTCCAGGTCGGCCATTCCTTGGTGTACTGGATCTCCGCGCGACCGTTCCATTCGAAGCCGGCCTTGCCGATGCCGACGCCGTAACGGATCGCTTCGCCGCCTTCCTGCACCCAATAGAGATGCCGCTCGTTGAGCCGCACCACGATCGTGCCCGGCGCCTCGCCGGTCGGGTCGACAACGATCTGACGACGGAATTCCGGCCTGACCTTCTGGAATGGGATTGCCGGGATCACGATGCCGTTGTCGGTCAGCGAGGCATACATCGTGCTATTGGCGGTAATGTTGCTGTCGACGCTGATCGGTGGGATCGGGCGGATCGAACCGGTCGGCATGTGGTCAACGCCCACAGGCGGCATACCACCCGACGGCTCGATTGGTCCCAGCGACGGGAGTTCGAGCGTCGGCGAGCAGCCGGAGGCGCCAAGCAGGGTCATGACACCGAGGCCCGAAAGGACGGTGCGGCGGGAGACGACGTAGCCGGACTCCGGGATGATAGCGCCGGAGGGCAGCGTCTGATCTTGCGGCTTACGCATGCACTCTTTACCCCAAACGAACGGTCGGCATCATACCCACCGGATGGGCGAATTTTCACAATGCATGGTTAAGAAAGCGTGAAATCATTATCGGCCGTCCCCAGCCGCTTCCCATTTGCAAGTGCAGGCCCTGTGGCAGACTCCATCTCGAGGGCTCGAGCGGCTGGATGGTATAACCCACCTGTTCGTCGCAGCCGCTACATTTTGGGTCCTGCGGCAGCAGTTCTGTGCTCCAATGATTCCAGAGCGAGCAGCATGGGTCCGTGGTTAGGTTCTCTTCAAGAGCAGAGATTCTATGGTCGGCTTCCGGCCCATTGCGGGCGTGGTCAAGGGATGCTCCGCAACATGCGTTGACAGTCTGGCATCCGCATGCCGACGCTGCCATGAATGAGCTTTATCAAGGGAGGTATCATAATGCAGAAGAATGCGCCGGATTTCAGCCTTGACGGCAAAGTGACGTTCGTGACGGGAGCGAGCCGTGGCATCGGTCGTGCTTGCGCAATTGCCTGTGCCGCAGCAGGGTCCGATATCGTCCTGGGAGTCCGCGACATCGCGGCGTCGGCTGGCCTGGTTAGCGAACTCGAGAGCGCCGGAGGCAAAGTCCTCCCGGTTGAGCTGGACATTCCCAATAAGGCCCATATCGCACAAGCAGTGGATGCGGCCCTTACAACGTTCGGTCGGATCGACGTCCTCATCAACAACGTCGGAGTTGCTCCGGGCAATCTCGCGGAACTCGTTGAGGAAAAGGACCTTGACCAGATACTCGATGTCAACATCAAGGGCACCTTTCTGATGACGCAGGCAATAGGTCGGCATATGATCCAGCGTAAAGAGGGCCGGATCATCAACATAAGTTCGCAGGCCGGTACAGTGGCACTGCGCGGCGAGGCGATCTATTGCATGAGCAAGGCGGCGATTAATCACCTGACGCGCTGCCTTGCAGCCGAGTGGGCGCGCCACAACGTCACGGTAAATACCGTATCGCCGACCTTCATCCACACCGATGGCACCGCACCTTTCCTATCCAATCCCGACAATCGCCAAGCGACGCTCGGTCACATTCCACTCGGCCGGATCGGTGAAACCGACGATGTAGTGGGTGCTGTGGTCTTCCTTGCGTCACCGGCTGCGAGCCTAATCACCGGCGCGAACCTGCTGGTGGACGGTGGATGGTCCGTCGCCTGAGGCGGGGGAGTGGGGCTGCGTTCGACGACGGTCCTCACATTGCAAGCGACTTGCGGGAGGCACACGAATAATTGGGCTCACATGGGGCATTCCACGCCGAGGGACTGCCGGCGGCGTTCAGTCGTAGTGTTGGATGAAACGCGGGTTCCCCTGAAGCGCTGTTGAGGTCGGCCGTTTTATTTAAGTGCGACCAGTCCTATAATGCGGTGAGGTTGGGCCGAACCAATGGACCGCAAGCTTTCCACCATCCTCGCTGCTGATGTCGTGGGCTATTCCGCGCTGATGGAGCGCGACGAGGCTGGCACATTCGAGCGCCTTCGTGCGGGACGCAAGGAACTGTTTGAGCCGGAGATTGCTCGCCATCACGGCCAGATTTTCAAGCTTATGGGCGACGGGATGCTCGCCGAATTTGGCAGCGTGGTGGACGCCGTGGAATGCGCCGTCTCGCTGCAGCGCGGGCTGGCGGAACGGAATGCCGCCGTTCCCGAGGACCAGCGGATCCGGGTCAGGATCGGGATCAATCTCGGCGAGATGATCGTTGAGGGCGAGGACCGGTATGGCGAGGGCGTCAATGTCGCGGCCAGGCTTCAGCAGCTGGCAGACCCGGGCGGCATCTGTGTTTCGGGAAAGGTCGCCAGGGAGGTTGAGAAGAAGCTGGCTTTCGGCTTCGAGCCGATGGGCGAGCAGAAAATGAAGAATATCGCCGAACCGGTGCAGGCCTTCCGCATCATCCTTGAGGGACAAGCCCCACGCCAACCAGCGCGGTCATCGCCTCCGCGCTGGGTTTGGGCAGCAGCAACCGTGCCAGTCCTTGTTCTGGTTTTGGCCGGGCTGGTCTGGCAATTCTGGCCGACTGCGACAGTAAGCGGAAAACCTTCGGTAGCGGTGCTGCCGTTCGACAACTATGGCGGAAACGAGGCGACCGGACGCCTCGCCGATGGCCTCACTGAAGACATAATCACCGACCTGGCGGGGTTCCCTGAATTCCAGGTGATCGCCCGTAACTCGACTGACCAATACCGGGGCAAACCAGCCGTGCCAAGTGAAGTGGGTAAGGCGCTTGGCGCAGGATTTGTGGTCGAGGGTTCCGTCCAGCGTCAGTCTGACCGCGTAAGAATTACGGCGCAGCTCATCGACGCCAAAACGGGCAAGCATCTTTGGTCGCAGCGCTGGGACCGGCCGGACGAGGACTTGTTCGCAATCCAGATCGAAATTTCCGAGCAGATTTCGAACCGCCTCGGTGGCGGTGCTGGTTTGGTCCAGGAGGCGGGCCGCATCACCGCCCACCGAAAGCCGCCCGAGAATCTCAATGCCTACGAACTTTATCTGCTCGGCACCGAAAAACTCGAGCAAGTCAATCAGGCGGATGTCGAGGAGGCCGTCAGGCTGCTCACCCGCGCGGTCGAACTGGACCCCGGCCTTGCCCGCGCCTGGGTCGAACTTAGTCATTCCCATGGTGTCTTGATAGGTTTTGGGGTTGAACCCGACAAGAACCGGGCTCTCTCTGCCGAAGCTGCCGAGCGCGCCGTCCAGCTCGACCCGAGCGATGCCGAGGCGCACGCTGCTTATGCCATGATTTTAGGTGACAGAGGCGAATTCGAACGCGCCAAGGCAGAGTTCGATACAGCACTGCGCCTCGCTCCCGGTCAATTCGAAGTTCTGACTTTCTATATCGATTGGGCCTCGACCTTCGGCGAGCCTGAGCGCATCGCGGAACTGGTCGACAAGGCGGTCAGTCTCAACCCCGGTTTCCCGATGTGGAGTGCCAGGATTTTCACTCATGCCTACTTCATGGCTGGCCGGCATGAAGATGCCCTGCGGATGCTGGACCGCTTGACGCCGGAAAACTATGGAAGGAAACACTGGGTAATGCGTTCTGGCGCGCTTGCGGCTCTTGGCCGAACTGAAGAGGCGAAGGTCACAGTAACGGACGCACTCAGGCGGTTTCCCAATTTGACCGTCGAGGGATTTGTCAATATTCCCGGATTCAACGAAGCGGAGCGCCAGCGGTTGATCGAAACCATGCGGCTCGTCGGCTTTCCTGATTGCGCCAAGGCGGAAGAGCTCGCGAAGATAATGAAGCCGCAGCGCCTGCCAGAGTGTGCTTCGCCGTAATCGCGTTGAATGGCGGCCACGGAGGACACACGTCTCGAAGGCTCCGAGACGCGACCCGCGTTTCACTGACCACAAAAACCCAGATGTGGCGCTCGCCGCTCGTTCCAGTCGACGAGACGTATGGCAGGAAACCACCCAAAGCAGACCGCCGCCCGTCTCGCTACCTCGGTTTTCTGCCAGCCTTCATCGGGTCTGGGCAAGGGGCGGACTCCGGGCGATCGACGAATAGATCTGAGATGTCGACGTTCAATGCGGTAACAAGTCGATCCAGCAGGTCAACAAGGGTTGTACTCCCCCGCTCGATACCGCTGATCGCGGTTCTGTCCACATTCGCGTCAACCGCCAGATGCTCCTGCGTGATCTTCGGCTCGCTCAGGTTCTTCTCGATCGCGCATGAGCGCCATCATCGATATCGCGCGGGTCGTTGGTGAGGGCCGGCAGATGAGGGAGGAGGTGCCGGACCGTTACGTTCGGCGCGTGTCCTCGATTGATGGCTGCTATCGCGTCGGTGCTTCGCGACCGTGTTCAAAAGCCTTTTAGCCTCAAGTCTCGTCCAGCGTGTTGAGAACGTCGAGCGCCTGGTGAGCATTCTGACGATTGAGGCCAATCATTTTCCACGCGCCAACCTGGGCAGGCTTACCGCTGAAGACGTGGTAGATCGTCCAGGATCCATCGACTTCTACGCGGCGGCCGAACTGATATCGCCCGAGGACATCGTGGGGTGCGCGGCCCTCGTTTCTCCAGCGTATTATGGTGCGCGCATGCTCTTGGTGGACCATCGTCATTCTCCAGTTCTTGCTTCAAGCGTGCGGGTGGGAGGCGGGGATGTTCTCGCCGCCATCCAGCTTGATGATGCGGTCGAGTTCTTCTGGTTCGATCGCAAGCAGGCGCATTCGATACTGATTTTCGATCGTAGCCGGCACTTTGATGAACGTTGCAACGCGACGATAGGCAAGTCTGGAAAGTCCTTCGATAAGGATTTCATCTTCGTCGACGTCGTAGTCACCGGCCGCGAATATCTCGTCGGTGTCGGGTAAACGAAACGGACGATTGAAGTGAATGGAACGATGGTTGGTTCGATCAAACATGATGTCTCCTTTTGACGCCGGCTTGTGCGCGGCGGCGCGCTCACTCGAGCGTTATGCTTTGGCGAGGCCAGAGTCGGAGAACAGACGTCACTAGAGAGATCTGCTTCGGTACGAAAAGCTGGCCGCAAGCACTGAAATCGAGCTTGCCAGTCTGTCGAGAATTTAGGGGATTGGGGCGGTTCGAAGTTCTGATTCCGCGAAAGCCACATCGGCCAAATCAACTTGCCTCTACCATAGCGCGTCGACTGGGTTTTTATTGAGGCGGTCGTGCCTGTTCACCGAATTGAACTGTTATATTCGTCCGGGCGGTGGCAGGCGTCGGGTGGTCGCGTTCGCCGCGCCGAGGTCGTCGCATCCGCAAGGTGTCTCAAAAAGCGAGGGGTGAGCCATTGATTGATTCAAAGCCAGATATCTTGGATGTGGCCCTAGCTGATTTGATCAGCGATCAAATTGAGAAACGTCATGCAACCGAGCTTCGAGCCGTGCTCTCAACGGGTAACGAGATCACCATGCATGGGACGTTCACCATCGGCCGTGACTTCATCATTTACAGAACCGCTAGAGATGATAACGGCAGGTGGGCGATGACGCCTTTCTCCCACATCGTGCAACTGATCGTTTGACGCGGCGGTTCCCCCGCGTTTGCAAGCAAGATCTGTGATACACTTGCGTCTGTTGCCATGCGGCGACCGGATACCTGAAACTGCTCCCGAACCGCACGGACCGCGAGGCCACAAGGAAGGCTCTCGCGCGTCTCCTTGCCAGAAATGTTCGACCTGACAACGGCGACGAATGCTGCCACCCGCATTCACAGCGCTCCAACTATGGAGGAAGGCGCCATGTCAAAACGTCTCGTTTTCTCTCTCCTTATCGTCACTATGAGTATTCTGCTGGTCTGGGCATTTAGGCCCGCAACGATCATGTTTACAGGATCCGCGCAGACAACACAGTCCGGTTCCCTGACCCAGTGACCTTATAAAACGCTGCGGGTCTACAGTGCGTCCGGTTTGTCAGTATCTGCCACTCATGCAGTGCACTTCGAGACGGTGCGTCATGGAACCGCCACCGAAGCTACGCGTTTCTGTGCGTTAGACTTCGGGCACTACCGGCATTCCGCCGGCATCCCGATGGGAAAAAATCATGAAAACCGTTCTAATCGCATTGGGCGTAGCCGCCGCTACGTCATGGTCGGCCTTTGCCGCTGAACCGGCCAAGATGGTCGACACGAAGGTGGGCAAGGTCATGACCACGGAAAAGGGCATGACCCTCTACACGTTCGACAAGGATACGAAGGGCCAGTCCAATTGCGACGCCGATTGCCTGAAGAAGTGGCCGGCGTTCCACGCCGCAGCGAAATCGAAGGCGGAAGGCGAATGGTCGTTGGTCAAGGATACGGCCGGCAAGGAGATGTGGGCCTACGATGGCAAGCCGCTTTACACCTATGCCGAAGACAAGAAGGCTGGAGACGTCAAGGGTGACGGCGTCAACGGTGTCTGGCGCCGCGCCAAATAGCCCATTCAACCGATGCGGGGCGGCTTTCTGGCCGCCCTATACTCGGGCTGGAACGAAGCCACATCTGGCGCGTTACATTACGTTGGAGTACAGCAAAAAATAGCATCGTCCATCATCGTGATTGACGATCAGCAGGGTACTCCTAGGAGACCCAAATGGATATCACCACACTACTCATCATAGTTCTGATCGTTCTCGTGCTCAGCGGTGGCTGGTACGGTCGCGGGCGCTGGTATTGAACATTCGTCAATGGGCGGACACTCGCCCATGCCCTTCTTGGACTGATCGGGTTTTCCCGCGGAGGTCCTCGAAGGGAGCGACCCAATTTTGCGCGGTGCGGGTTCTCGAGAACACCTCACTGCGACCACTCAAATCTCCTAGCTTCGAAGCGGCAACGAGTTTGCGGTGCTCGTCGGCGCATGCCGATAGTGCACTCGCGTTGCCGACACAGGTTCGCCGTTTGCGCGTGCGCTGGCGCTCGACTTGACTAGCCACACCCACTCGCGCTGAGCGTTCGCGGAGAACGGCGAGTGGATATGGCTGTGGCGAAGGTGTCAGGGAAAAGAGGCGGATGGAGCAATGTCAGATCTTCGCAGATGGATAGGACCTGTTCTCGGTATCGGTGCGCTTGCACTGTTGGTTGTCGCTTGCGCCCTGGTTCTTTGGCCCTTCATGTCCGCGATCTTGTGGGCTGCGGTAATCTGTTTCTCGACATGGCCGCTCTATCGCCAATGCGAACGTGCGGTCGGGGGATACCGCGCAGCTGCCGCCGCAATAATGACGATGCTGGTTGTCCTTGTTTTGGCCGCACCACTTGCTTTCCTGGTGACGACGCTTGCCGACGACATAAGAAATCTGGCCGAGGGAATTGCGCACGTCTTGGAGGAGGGACCTTCGGCGCCACCCAACTGGGTTAGGGGCCTGCCGCTCATTGGCGAAGGCGTGGCGGCCTACTGGGAAAACCTTGCTCATGACGCCCCGGCGTTCATCGTCGAACTCAAGAAACTGACTGGTCCCGTCACCGATATTGCTCTTGCAGGCGGAGCCGCCCTCGGCGGCGTGCTCCTTGAACTCGCGCTCAGCATTTTCATCACGTTCTTTTTGTTCCTGCATGGTCGCCGCATGATCGGCTTCATGCGCCAGATCAGTGAGCGCGTTGCCGGTCCCCGGGCCAAAAGATTGCTGACGGTCATCGGTATGACCGTGAAGGGTGTCGTCTACGGGATGATCGGAACCGCACTTGCGCAGGGCCTGCTGGCCGGCATCGGTTTCTGGATCGTCGGGGTGCCTCAGGCCCTGCTGTTGGGCAGCCTGACATTCGCGCTGTCATTCGTGCCGGGAGGCCCGCCCTTCGTCTGGGGACCAGTTGCACTCTGGTTGCTCTTTCAAGGTTCCATTGGGTGGGCAATCTTCGTCGCCATCTGGGGCCTGCTTCTGGTCAGCAGCATTGACAATTTTCTTCGCCCCTACCTGCTCAACCAAAACAGCAACCTCCCGGTGTTGCTGAGCTTGTTCGGGCTCGTGGGTGGTGTACTGGCCTTTGGGCTGATCGGACTTTTTCTTGGGCCCACCTTGTTGGCTGTCGCATACCATTTGTTTCTCGAGTGGGTCGCAACCGAACTCGAAGAGCGGACGCAATCGGCGTCGCATTGCGTCGTGCCGGAGAACATCGGAGCGGCCCCAAAGGGCTGAGTTGCCAACTCAGTGCGTCAGTTTGAAAGATAAAATCGATGGCCTCGACGCCCCGCTTGACGTTGCCGAGTTTCACACCCCCGGATGCATGTCGCGAGAATTGGTGCTCGATCCGATCAATGGATTGTTTCGGGTGCCGGGGAGCGATCAAACGCCATGCCGCCACCTTCGTTCTCCCACCGGTCCAAATCTTCAGACGAAAAAGGCGAGGAGAGCATCTCTATCTGGCTTATCAAAATGGTGACGAGCGCTGCCTCCGAGTGGATGCCGCCCTGAAATGCCGCGATCAGAAATCGAGTTGCCGTCCGTCTTTTCGCTCGGTGCCAGGCGCTTCTGACGTTGAACAGCCCGGCGGTGTCGAGCACCCGCTTCAACATCTCGATATTGAGGGGAATGGGAGTATGGGAAGCTACGTTGGAAGACATTTGGTCCTCCTTTGGTTGGGGGCATATCCGCAGGAAGCCGTGGCTTAGGGCCTGCTCGAAACTTTGCCTGACACCACTGTGGTCTCCTTCCCTACAAATGCAATCGATAACCGCGAGATTAGACCCCTGCGTCAGTGTAGCGCCGTGGAGCGCTCGAGATATAACCCACGATCATATCCGCTTCTCGTGCGCGCTGGCCGAGGCCGCAGTCGCCTTTGCCCGGCTCGATAGGCGATGTTGGCGTTAGGCCGCTTTTTCTGCAGTCTGATTTACGCCCTTCGTGGCGATCGCGGTCAGAGCAATGTCTGTCGCCTGCTCTTCGTCGAGCGTCGTCTGAAGAAGCTTGGCGGCATCTTTCATGCCCAGCTCCAGCGCCCAGGTGCGTAAAGTGCCATAGCGTGACATTTCGTAGTGTTCGACCGCCTGTGCGGCGGCAAGCAATCCGGCGTCGAGCGCGGGCGAGCCTTCATACTCGTCCATGACCGAGGCGCCTTCTTTGATGATGCCCATGATCGCGTCACATGTCTTCTTTTCAGGCTTTTTGCCGATGATCTTGAAGACCTGCTCGAGCCGCTCGACATGGACCTTTGTCTCAGCGAGATGCTTGATGAACGCATCCTTGAGCGGCTTGCTCTTGGCGGCATCGCGCATCTTCGGCAGCGTGTCGACGATCTTGCTTTCGGCGAAATAGACGTCCTTCAATGTGTCGTGAAAAAGCACGTCCAATGTTTTGATTTCCTTGGCCATGATGGCTCCTGTGGTTAGAGGGGTCTGCCATGCTCCAGGCGACGCGCCTGGCCGTGCTGGCTGCCCATGAGGGGCGGCCAGGTATATGAGGTCGGATAGTTGGCGGACGGCGCTAGCTGCGTGGGGTTAGACGGCTAGCGAGCGCCTCGATCGTGAGGAGCACCCGTTGTGGGTATTTGGCCGGGATCGCGGCCCTCACGCGTTCTTGCTGTTCGGGTATCGACGATTGAGTGGCTCTTCGGCTTGGACGGAATCCGTCGCGTCTCGTGCCATAGGGCACATTCGAGAAGGGACCCTTCATCGGTGTTGCCGAACCGGAACTCGTCCATGATGAACCTGGCCAGACGATCGGCCTGTATGCCGCGCTCCTGGATCCGTGTTTTCAAGCAGGTGGCTTCAAAGACCCTCCGGACCACTGCAAGGTCCTGGGGGCTGAGGTGGTGACCTGTCAGGCTGGGCAGTGTGTGCATGGAATTCTCCCGTTTGGACGAAAGGAAGCGCTGACGGCCGATCGGTTGACATTCCTAGTGGCGGTCAGCCTGTTGACCGGGCGGAGACGCTTGAAACAGCGCCGCCTTCGTCATCCCATCGGTCTATCGCCTCGGCTTTCGTCTGCTGAGGCGTCTGGTGTTCTCCGCTTGAGGCATCGCCACGCTCGACAAGGGCGGTAGCAAGCATCTCATTCGTGTTGATGCCGTTTTCGAGCGCAGTTAACAGGAAGCGTGCGGCGGCAATCCGCCCACTTGGATCTGCCTTGGCTGTCGTTCCGTAGAAACCCGCAGCGGTAAGTACCTCGACCAATAGGGTGAGGTCGTCGGCATCAAGATAGTGTTCTGGATGGCTGGAAGACATGATGTCCTCCTTTGGTTGGGGCACAGGCACACAAAGACCCGTTCGCGACAGCGCCCGCTTCAATCGCTGTCGACGAAACACCCTGCGCGCAATATCACGCTGAGGCAACAGCCTGCTGGCAGGCGGCAGTCATAACTGCGTTATCGACCAGTGGTGTGTCACTGCCATCGCTCGTGCATTCATCGCATTGGCAAGATCGAGCCTGCGGGGGCCAGCTTTTGCAAAGATCTCGCGCGCGGCAAGTGGTGCCAAACGATAGGCCTGGATGAATTCTTCCAGGTCGTAGACTGCGTCCCAACCGCGAAGCAGAGCCTCTTTTTCATACTTGACATGCCTGGTCATTGAAACGCTCCCGCGTGTCGGATCTCGGCGCAAAAACGGCCATTTGTCAGGCGGCGGAGGAAGCGTCAGACGAGTATGTGTGCTGACTAAACGGCCTGGGGCGCACATAGTTCCCAAATAGGGAGTCTGTATCGGACCTGATGTTGTGACCGCCTGTGCAGCCCCCAACGTATTCGGCCCGCGGCAAGGAGCTTCTCGACTATGCCAAAGGCGGTCACGAATGCCCTACGATGTGTTCGACAAGGCGAGGTGCTTCCTTGGCGATCGCCAATATTATGCCTGACTTGCGTGTGGAGGCGAAATCCAGTCCGGCGAAGTAGAGGCCCGGCAGAACGCCTACGCCATCCGTGTGAACGGGCTGTCCGGCAGCGTCGAGCGCATCAGGAAGTCCGGACATAGCTGAAATCGCCCTTGAAGCCTGTGCACCACACAACGCTCGTGATGCCGAACCGGGAAAGATCGAGCAAACCGATGGCGGGATCCGGCTGACGCCACGCGACCGTCTCCGCAAGGTCGGGCTCCGAAACGGGTGCGTCGATTCCGGTTCGGCCGATATAGTCGTCGATATGGCATTTGACCTTGTCGGAGGCTTCATCGCCAAAGCGAATATTTGCTTCGACATCGTCGGCGAACGAGAGGCGACCGCCATCCGCAACGCCGGTCAATCGCCCGAGAAGCACAATACCTTGGGCGCCGAGCGCCTGAAGGCTTATCGTGTGCTGCGACCCGAGCACACCACGCGGCGGGATGCGTCCCGCAAGCCGAATGACCTCCTCCCGCCGCACGTCGAGAAATCCGCTTTCCTCGGGCCAGATCATGACGTCGCGCCCCCGATAACGCCGTGGGAGCCGCCCGACACGACTGGTCGCGAGGAAGACCGTCCGGCCCGCTTCCGCCAGTTCCTCCGCGATCTGGGCGCCTGATTGACCGCTTCCGACCACCAACACCGCTCCGCCGGGTAGATCGGCAGCGCTGCGATAGCCGGATGCGTCGATCTGGTAAATGTCAGACGGCAACGCATCCGACGAGATCGGGCGCACAGGACAATTCAGGTTGCCGCTTGCGACGATCACGTTGCGCGCTCGAAGCGTGCCGTGCGAGGTGGTCAGCCGATAGACGCCATTCTCCTGCGCGAGTTCTCTCACCGCAGTATCCGTTTCGATCGGCAGCCCATTTCTCCCGGCGAAGTCCTCAAGGAGAGCGACGAACTGGTCGCGCATGAGGACGCCATACGGATCCTGACCCTCATAGCGGTCGCCGGGCATGACGGTCTGCACGTTGGGCGTATTCATACGAAAGCAAGCCCACCGCTGCGTGCGCCAGGTCTCGCCTATGCGACCCCGCTCCAGGACGCTATGGCGCAGGCCCCTTCGTGCCAGCCAATAGCTGACGCCGAGGCCCGCCCAGCCGGCGCCGACGACGACAGCGTCGAGAACATCGGCACTACCATTCATTTGCCGCGGTGATCGCATGATCGGCATCCCCCAGCCATCCCCGCGCGGCATTAAGCCGTGTTCATGGCAATGAGTCCAGCGTCGCTGATCTCCGTCCGACAGGCGGATACAGCCGTTCTCCAACTGACGCTACATGCCCGCACGGGGGCTGAATGCCGTCTTTATGTACGGGTTACTCCGCCGGATAGTTCCACGGTAGGAGTTCCTCAATCCGGCTCTGCTTGTGGCCTTCGACGATGGCGGTGAGCGTGCTGGTCAGATAAGCCAGCGGATCGACAGCATTGAGTTTGCAGTACGCGAGGCGATTGTAGCCTAGTTCACAGCTCCCGCGTCATGCCCTGCAAAGTGCGTTCTTTCGATTCAGGGCAGTCGGCCTGATGTTGCGCTCCACGCAGTTGTTATCGATCTCGATGCGGCCGCCGGTCAGAAAGAGGCACAGGCCGCCCGGTATTTTGCGGTGTAGGCAAGAGCCTCACCAAGCGGAGGCTTGGCCGTGACACGGGCAAGGTGATGGGCGAGCCAGGTATGGATGCCTGCGATCAGCGGCGCTGACCTTTCCTTCCTTCCAGCAAGGCGAGCTTCCCGTTCAAGGCCCCGCAATTCGGCCTCGATCCGATACAGTTCGCCGATCCGCTTCACGCCTTCCTCTGCAATCGGCGCGGGACCGGTGCGGGTGATCTCCGTCAGCTTGCGACGAGCGTGTGCCCAGCAATAGGCGAGCCGAATGTCCGTGCCAATGCATGACGTTGCCGATGTTGAGGCTGGCGATCAGCGTCCAAACGAGGCCTGCATGACTTGTGAGCAATTGCCGGCCGGGACTGATGCCGTAAGAGGGCGCGGCCATGCAATAGCTGTCCAGAGATATCAAGGAGCGAAACGCGTGTTTTTGACAGGGTTTCTGCGCGACACGGGTTCCAAACCCAGGAGGTTCTCCTACATATTCTGAGGTCCTTATCGATTGATCCGAGCCCTATGCTCCTCTCTTTGGAAAATGTCAGAAAATCCTACGCCACAGCCGAGGGACGCCTCGAAATCCTCAAGGGTATCGATCTGGATCTCGACGCCGGTGAGAGCGTCGCGCTGACCGGAGAGTCCGGGAGCGGTAAGAGCACCTTGCTCCACCTTGCGGGCGGTCTTGACCAACCCGATGCCGGGCAGATCCTGTCAGCCGGTCGAAACATCGCCGATCTCGATGATCGTGGGAGGGCCGCATATCGGCGCTCAGCGGTCGGACTGGTATTCCAGCATTTCAATTTGATTCCGTCACTCGACGTTGCTGCAAACATCTCATTTCACGCAAAGCTTGCCGGCCGGCACGATCCGGTGTGGGAGCGACAACTTGTGGAGAGGCTGGGCATCGACGCCCTACTGGCACGCTATCCCGAGCAGCTTTCAGGAGGCCAGCAGCAGCGCGTGGCAATCGGCAGGACGCTGGCGGCGCGACCACCGCTGGTTCTTGCCGACGAACCGACCGGTAATCTCGACGAAGCGAGCGCTGATGCCGTGCTCGGCATCATGCTGTCGCTAACGAAAAGTGCGGGGGCAGCCCTTCTGGTGGTGACGCATTCTTCAAGGCTGGCACAGATGCTCGACCGTACCGTCCGCCTCTCTGGGGGCAAGATTGCCTGATGCTCTGGACCGCGGCAACGGCTCTTTTCTCGCATTGGCACCGCCGGCCTCTTCAATTTGTAACGCTTGTCCTGGGCCTTTCGCTTGCGACTGCGCTGTGGTCGGGCGTCCAGGCAATCAATGCCGAAGCGCGGGCGAGCTACGCCCGGGCCGCTTCAATCCTTGATCAAAATGAACGAACACAACTCGTGCCGCGCGAAGGCAACTCCATCCCTCACAGCACATATGTCAAATTGAGGCGGGCGGGCTGGAATGTCTCGCCCGTGGTCGAGGGCGATCATCGCTTCGACAACATACGCGTCCGTCTTATCGGGATTGAGCCGCTGACGATGCCGATGGGGAACTTAAGATTGGGGGTCAAGGATTCCAGTGATCTCGCCGCCTTCTTGTCGGATCCAGGCGTGCTTGTCGTGTCAAAAGTCACTGCGCTCAAACTTAAAGGGCGCACTGACATGCAACTCAGTATCTCGCCGGATATGCCGGATGAGGCCGCATTTGTCGATATCGGCATCGCAGAACGCATGCTTGAAAGACGCGGCGAAGTGAGCCGGCTTGTCATCGCGCCTGAACAACGAGCTGGACTGCCAGCGCTGGATACGCTCGCCCCGGGGCTAGCAATCGCGACGCCGGGCGACCCGCCCGATGTCGCGCAACTCACCGACAGCTTCCATCTGAATTTGACGGCTTTTGGTTTCCTCGCCTTTGCTGTTGGATTTTTTATCGTCTACGCGACGATCGGGCTCGCCTTCGAGCAGCGCCGTGCAACCTTCCGAACCTTGCGGTCGCTCGGCCTCTCCCTGTCTTCGCTGATCCTCTTGCTCATGACGGAGCTTCTGCTGCTCGCGGCTCTTGCCGGGTTCGTCGGTGTGGTGATGGGGTATTTCGTCGCCTCCTTTCTGCTGCCGGGAGTGGCGGCGACCCTGCAGGGCCTGTACGGAGCAAACGTGCCAGGCACACTCTCCATCCGGCCCGAGTGGTGGGCAACTGGTCTCGGACTAGCGCTTGCAGGAACCATTGTCTCGTCGGGCCAGAGCCTATGGCGGGTCGGCAGCATGCCGTTGCTGGCATCGGCGCAACCGCGCGCCTGGGCGCGTGCGGCCTCAACCGGCATCCGGCTGCAACTCGCTGCCGGTCTGCTCCTGTTGATCACGTCAGGGGCCTTGGTCACGTTTGGAGAGGGGCTGGTGGTTGGGTTTGCGGTTCTGGGCTGTCTGCTGTTGGGAGCAGCGCTGATGCTGCCGAGCATGTTGTCCGCATGTCTTGCGTTTATGCAGAGGCGTTCGTCGCGGATCCTGGTCACCTGGTTCTGGGCCGATACGCGGCAACAACTGCCGGGGCTCAGCCTCGCTCTGATGGCACTGCTCCTTGCATTGGCTACGAATGTCGGTGTCAGCACAATGGTTTCCAGCTTCCGCCTGACCTTCACGGGCTGGCTCGATCAGCGGCTCGCCGCCGAACTTTATGTGACGGCCCGGGATGAAGACGAAGCGTCGAGGCTGCGGGCATGGCTGCCAACCTATTCGACGTCGGTGCTTCCCATCTGGAGTGTGGATAGCGAGGTGCTCGGGCAAAGACTGCAAATATTTGGTGCCGCGGCGGACGATACGACGTATCGCGACCACTGGCCGCTCTTGTTAGGCACCGCCGATGTCTGGGACCGTGTCGCGGCGGGACAGGGCGCACTCGTCAACGAACAGCTCTGGCGTAGGAATGGGCTTAACATTGGAGATAGCTTAGCTTTGCCGCACGGATGGGCGCTTCCGGTCGTCGGGGTTTATTCCGACTACGGCAATCCGAAAGGGCAGGTCATCGTCGGTGTCGATGCGCTGACTGCGCATTTTCCAGATGTTCCGAAGCTGCGGTACGGCGTGCGCATCAACCCAGATGACGCCCCGGCACTAAAGGAGCGGCTTACGACCCAATTCGGCTTGCCACCGAAAAACGTCGTCGATCAGTTCTCCTTGAAGAGGCAATCGCAAGCAGTCTTCGACCAGACATTTGCCGTAACCGGCGCGCTGAATATCTTTACTCTCGGCATTGCGGGGTTTGCGATGTTCTCAAGCCTGCTTACGCTGTCGGGTATCAGATTACCTCAACTCGCCCCGATGTGGGCGATGGGTATCAGGCGTCGCGATCTTGCTCTGCTCGAATTATTGCGTACCCTTTCGCTGTGGCTTGCGACCTTCGTTGTCGCCGTTCCCGTCGGCCTAGCGCTTGCATGGGTACTGTTGTCGATTGTGAATGTGGAGGCTTTCGGCTGGCGATTGCCAATGCGGATGTTTCCGATGGATTGGCTGGTCCTCGGGCTGGTGGCGCTCATTGCGGCTGTCGTGTCGGCCTTCTTTCCGCTCCGGCATCTGGCAGCGACCCGTCCGTCGGATTTGCTGAGGGTGTTTGCCAATGAACGTTAGGAGAGTGTTGACTGCTCTACTTTTAATCGCGTTGGCGCTATTCTTGCCAGCTGCCGCGATCCCCCAAGGTTTTGCGGGGCTGGGCTCGACTGCTGAGGGCTTTGCCATTCCTCAACCGGGCAGGCAATTCCGGTTCCCCGCAGATCACGGTCCCCATCCCGATTTCCGAATCGAGTGGTGGTACGTCACGGCAAACCTTCAGAGCGAAAACGGAACGCTGTTTGGAGTTCAATGGACACTTTTCCGTTCTGCCGTTGCACCCAAGACGGAGAGCGGGTGGTCCGATCCTCAGATCTGGATGGGTCATGCCGCTATCACCACGAAGGACCGGCATCTTGTCGCTGAAAAACTTTCCCGCGGAGGGGTCGGTCAAGCCGGTGTGGTCTCCGAGCCATTTTCTGGCTGGATCGACGACTGGGAAATGAAGAGCCTCTCAAAGGTCGGAGCCGACCAACTCGACAAGGTGAGCCTGCGCGCGAACGGGAGGGATTTCGGCTATACGCTCGAACTCTCAGCCCACGGTCCTCTCGTGCTGCAGGGAGACAAGGGCTATTCGGTAAAATCGGCAGAGGGGCAGGCGAGCTATTATTATTCGCAGCCGTTCTACAACGCGTCCGGTTCTCTCGACATTGCCGGCGAGATCGTCCGCGTCAAAGGCAAGGCGTGGCTCGACCGGGAATGGTCCTCTCAGCCCCTGGCCGAGGACCAGACGGGATGGGAGTGGTTTTCCCTTCACCTCGATTCTGGCGAAAAGGTGATGGCATTCCGGCTACGCGACCGGAGCGGTGGCTTCACATCGGCGAACTGGATTGCGCGAGATGGGAAGCCTACGCCCTTGTCGCCCGGATCGCTGAAGATAACCGCCATCCGCACGGCCCGCGTTGGAAACCGGGACATCCCCGTGGCATGGCGTGTCCAGATACCCGGCAGCGAGTTCGACGTGTCCACCAGCCCATTGAATGACCGGGCCTGGATGGAAACCACCACGCCTTACTGGGAAGGTCCGATCTCCTTTGCTGGAAGTGCCACAGGACGGGGATACCTTGAAATGACCGGATACTAACGGCGCCAGCCGCCGCGCGAAGGCGATGTGCCTGAAGCGCAGCGCTTGCGAATGCTTGATGATTGCTGACCTTGCCGCACGACTTAATGGTGACCTGGTACTCAATCGCGATTGCGGCTCTTTGGCGCCGTCGGCCAGTGTCGTTTCGTGTGTGGGTGAAGACGTAAGGGCGGATCAAGGACGGCGGAAAACGATGACGCTTGTAACTAACGGTCGGCTGGATCATCATCGCCCACCAGCAGCCATTGGCTTCAGCCACGTCAACCTGAGATCAACCCATGAGTATGAGGCCTTGGACCGCCAAAATCGGGCGCGGTCTGACCGAGATACCAGCAGGGCCTATGAAACACTTCGGGGGACGACGAAGGAAGAGAAGGAGTTTCTGAAAATGACGAAGCATCTTCTGGCCGGCGTCTTCATCGCCGGCATCCCGTTTTGCGCTGGTTCGGTCTTCGCGCATCCGATCACCGCCAAGCCGTCCGAAGCCGTCAAGGCATCCTTCGATATCATCGAGACGAGTATCGTTACCAAGGGCGATACGGCGATCTTCTCGACCCGCGTGCGCGGCGAAGCGGGGTCAGAGAAGCCGGTCGCCACCGGCAACTTCGCTGGATCGGAGGTCTACGCCTATGTCTGGCCGACATCGCTCAACAGCAGCGATATCGGATTTGAAAGGGACCAGGGCATCGTTGCGCTTGCCGTGACCTTCCATCCCGATTTTGACGATGGCGCCAACGGCAAGAAGAACCGCGACGCCTGGCATCCGCATTGGGTTGTCCTCAACGAAGACAAGGCGTGCCGCGGCGGTCTGAAGGTGACCGACATTCCGGAAGGGACCAAGCCGAAGCTCCCTGCGACCTGGCCCAATGTTCCGCTGTTGATCGACAGCCCGGACTACCCGACAAGGTTCAAGAGCGATGCGGTCGAGGTTTCCATACCGCTGTCGTTTCTTGGCGCAATAGCGGCTGCTTCTTATGATGGCGTCACGGCGGGGTTGAAGATAAATGCCAACCTTCACGCGCCGCTATTGTGTGTCGACAATGTTTTCAAGGTCGCGTCGGGAAACCTCAGCCTGCCGGGCAAGGTCACAGCCGCCAAATGACCGCGGCGAGAGCTATCGGTTCCGCGGTTCGAGTGAGAAGAAACCGAAACCTGAACACCCGATGCCATGATCGATTTACGGGACAGGGGGACCGGGTGTACTCTTCTTCCGGGAACTGCGGCGGCGGTTTAACCTCAGGGGGCCGGGATGGCGGAGTCTCTGTGATGGACGGCAACGCACCCTAGAAGGCGCCGGAGACGGGACGATGAGCTTGACACGCCGCCATATGCTGACGGGCACAATCGGGGTCGCGGCCCTTGTTCTCTCGGCGCCGAAGCCGACGCAGGCAGCGGATGATGTGGCGGATTTCCTCTGGCAGCGGACAGGTCGAACGGCAATGCCTTCGGATCGTGTTCGGCTCGAGATGCCGGCGGAGTTCGCCACAGGCTACACGGTGCCCATGGACATTTCGGTCGACAGTCCGATGACGAAGACCGACTACGTCAAGTCGCTCAGGGTTTTCGCTCCGAAGAATCCGCTCGTAGAAGTCGTTCAGCTCCATTTCGTGCCGGAGCGTAGCCTCGCGCGCATCTCGACGCGCATTCGTCTGGCCGCCCCGCAACACGTCGTGGCGCTTGCCGAGATGAGCGATGGCAGCCTGTTGATGACGAAGGCCTGGGTCACCGTCGCCACCAATGGCTGTCTCTAGGATCGGGAGGTCGGGCGATGACCACACCTGTCCCTCGCGTACTGGTTCCAGGCTCCGTGTCCAGGAACGAGGTGTTCCAGATAAAGGCGATTATCCAACACGAGATGGAAACGGGCCTGCGTACCGACAGCGCGGGTCAAGTGATCCCGCGCAAGATCATCAACCGGTTTGTTTGCCGTTACGGTGGCGTCGAGGTGTTCCGTGCCGACTTGCACGAGGCGGTCTCGGCCAATCCGTTCCTGGAGTTCTACCTGCGCGCAACGGAGAGCGGACGGCTCGAGTTCATCTGGGAGGAGGACGGCGGCGCCGTCTATTCGCTGTATCACGACATGGCGGTCACCTGACATGAGCGCGAAATCGAGGGCCATGGCAGTTCGGCGCTGCAAGGCGGTTGCAAGCGACGTCGGCTTGGTGCTCGGACTTTGGCTGTCGGCCCTGCTTGTTTCGGGAGGCGCGATCGCTGCGGATGCGAGCCAAGGGGCCCAGATCGCAGCCACCTGTGCATCCTGCCACGACCCGGGCGGCCGCGGCCACGCGATCCCGCCGGTCACGTCGCACGACGAGCAGACGATCATCAGGTTGATGCACAACTACCGGTCAAGCGGAGGCCTGAGCCATGTGATGCACGCCGTCGCGCTGTCGCTGTCGGAAGAGGAACTGGTCGCGGTGGCGCGTCACCTTGCGTCCAAAGCCGGGGATCGAGGCTCGCCATGACGGACTGGACGCGTCGGCAGATCTGCGGGGTGGCTGGAGGTGTGCTGGCCACAGTCGCTACGCCGCACGTCGGACGAAGCCAGAACGGGCCGCGCGTCGTCGTGATCGGCGGCGGCATCGGCGGCGCGACGGTCGCCCGATATCTTGGCGACCTGAGAACGGTGGACGTGACCCTCGTCGAGCCGAAACGCCGCTACATCACCTGTTTCTTCAGCAATCTTTACCTCGCCGGACTTCGTTCGCTCACCAGCCTGACCTTCGGTTTCGAGGCGTTGGTCGAACGCCATGGCGTCAAAGTGATCCATCAGGCGGCAACGGCGGTCGATCCGGATACGAAGACGGTGACGCTTCAAAGCGGGGAGAAGCTGGTCTATGACCGGCTGGTGGTCGCCCCGGGCATAGCCTTCGCATCCGGCACGATCGGCAATTACGACGCGTCGACCGCAGAAGTCATGCCCCATGCCTGGAATGCCGGACCCCAGAGCGAGCTGCTGCGACGACAGCTCGAAAGCATGGAGGATGGCGGCGTGTTCGTGATCGTCGCCCCCCCAAATCCGTTCCGTTGTCCGCCGGCGCCATACGAACGAGCCTCGCTCGTCGCCTACTATTTCAAGCAGTTCAAGCCGAGGTCGAAGATCATTGTCGTGGATGCCAAGGATAGCTTCTCCGGCCAGGAACTGTTCCAGGAGTCCTGGGGGCGCCACTATCCCGGCATGATCGAGTGGCTTCCGTCCCAATTCACGGGCGCAGTCAAGGCCGTCGACGTCGCGGCGCGATTGGTGGTGACCGAAGGCGAGACGTTCAATGCAGCGGTCGCCAACGTCATACCGGCCCAAAAGGCCGGGCTCATCGCCGAGCAGGCGGGCCTCACCGACGTGTCCGGCTGGTGTCCGGTCGATCCTGTGACTTTCGAGTCGACGCTCCGGCCCGGTATCCATGTCGTAGGCGACGCGATCGTTGGCGGCGACATGCCGAAGTCCGCCTTCTCTGCCAACAGCCAGGCCAAGGCCTGCGCTTTTGCCATTGCAGCTGCGTTCAGGGGCTCGCAGCACTTTCCGCCGCACCTGTTCAACTCATGCTATACGTTCATGGCACCCGATGACGCGTTTACCAATGCGATTACCTTCGCAGCCGAGGACGGGAAGATAAAGGCCACCCGAACCTTCATGAGCAAGTTGGGCGAGAGCCCCGAGGTCCGCCGCCGTACGGCCCATCAGGCCGTCGGCTGGTATTCGGCGTTCACGACAGACGTGTTCGGCGGAGGCTCCTGATGGAGTTTTTGACCTTGCTGGCCATCGATGTCTGATGGGACCGGCTCCGGCAGGCGCAGGAGCCGGATCGAATTCATCACCACCAGAACGCTCGATCCGGCCATGACGGCCGCCGCGAGGATCGGCTGCAGAAGGCCAAGCGCCGCCGCCGTCAAGGCGATGAAATTGTACCCGAAGGCCCAAAGAAGATTGGTGAGAATGGTCCGGCGAACCGCGCGGGCTACGTCGACGACCCAGGGCAGTAACCAGAGCCCGCCGTCGGGCAAGACGAGCGCTGCGGCTTCACGGGCGAGGTCGGTGGCCGAACCGACGGCGATGCCGACATCGGCGTCGGCCAGGACGGGGCCGTCATTGAGCCCGTCGCCGACCATGGCCACCATGCCCCGCGTCTGGCGCAGGCGGTGCAGGGCCCGCCGCTTCGCATCAGGCGAGAGGCCGGCCTCGATCTGAGCGATGCCAACGGTTGCCGCGATGCGTTGGGCCGTCCCGTGCAGGTCGCCGGTTAGGAGCACCGGATGCATTCCGCGGCTTTTGAGCACCCCGATCGTTGCCGATGCCTCGGGCCGCGGTGTGTCATCGAGCAACAGCAGCGCCCGAACACGGCCCCTCCAGCCGACATGCATGAGGGAATGGCCATCGGCCTCTGCGGCGCGGGCCCGCGCGGACAGGTGCGACGAAAGAGGCCACCGAAGGTCGTCCATCAGCAACGCGCTGCCTGCCGCGATCGCCTCGCCGTCGAGCGTGCCCACCATGCCCCGACCGGGGATGACACGTGCACCCTGCGCCGGCGCCGGCCGAACGCCGCTGGCGCCGGCGGTCGCGGTGACTGCCTTCGCCAGCGCATGATCGGAGTACTGGGTGAGACTGCTTGCGCGCGACAGGACATCGGTCGCCTCAACGCCATCGCGTTCCATCTCGACGATGGTGGGCTTGCCCGCCGTCAAGGTGCCCGTCTTGTCGAAAGCCACGCATTTTAGGCCGGCGAGCGCCTCCAGCACGCCGGGATCACGGACCAGGCAACCGCGACGCGCCAGCCGCCCGATGCCAAGCGTCGTTGCCAGCGGGGCGGCGAGTCCGACCGCGCATGGACAGGCCACGACAAGGACCGCCAGTCCGGTCAGCATCGCTTGGTCGAGGGGTAGGGACTGTGCCCAATACGTTGCCGTCAGTCCGCTAAGGACGAGGACAATCGGTACCGAAATCGTGACGATCCGGTCGGCGATGCACTGTGTTGGACTGCGGTGCGAGAGTGCATCACGCACGGATCGGCCGATCCGAGCCCATTGGGTGTCGCTACCGGCGCTGCTGCTGCGGATGAGCAGGGGGCCGTCGAAATTGATGCTGCCGGCGATCACAAAGGCGCCGGGCGCCTTGTGAAGCGACCGGCTTTCGCCGGTTATCACCGCCTCGTCGACGTTCGATTCTCCCTCGCGAACCAGGCCGTCAACGGGAATCCGCTCTCCCGGCAGCACCCGCACGAGCATGCCGACCATCACCTCACGAGCGGGACGGCGCGTGTCCACGCCGTCAAGCACGACGGTCGCGAACTCGCTTTCTGCCGCCAGCAAGGGCTCGAGGTCGCGGGCAGCATTGGCCCGCGCGGCGGCCTCGAGATAGCGCCCAAGCGTGAACAGAAACAGTACCATTGCCGCGGTATCGAAGTAGACATGCGCGCCTTCGAGCATGGCAAAGACGGAATAGAAATAGGCCGATGCTACCCCCACCACGATTAGCGCCGAGGAGGTCAGGCGCCCCGCCAGGGCGCGCTCGAACGTTTCCTGTAGGAAGGGGCCGCCTAGGAGCACGATCGCCGGCGTCGTGAACGCGAAGAGCAGCCCGTGAACCCATGGAAGCAGATAAGCATCGGCGTCGGAAATTGCGCCGGTGTAGAGAAAAAGACTGACGAGCATGATGTTCATGGAGAGGAAGGCCGCGACCCCGAGCCGGATCAGAAGCCACGCCGCCTCGGCCTCCTCGCCTCTGCCTTCCCTGACCTGATAAGCGATGCAGCAGCCGTAGCAGCAGAAGCTTTTCTCCGCTCCATTCAGCCTGCGCTGCAGCGGCCGCCGGCCGAGCGAAAGCAGGCAATGATCGCAGAACGCTTCGCCTTGCGCGCTCATAGGAGATGATCCCCATGGAAAAAGCCGACAGGCAGGACGCCACGGCCCAGCGTCACGAGGCCCAAAATCAGAATGAATGTACCGGCAATCCGGACGCCGCGCTGTCGCCACGAGGGTCGCAGGACACCGCCGACCCCGCCCATCATCAGCATCGCCGGAAAGGTTCCGAGCCCGAAGGCAGCCATTGTAAGAAAGCCGGAAACTGCCCCGGCCGTGCTCGCCGCCTGGGCGAGAAAGGCGTAGACGAGCGGACAGGGCAGGAAACCATTGAAGACCCCGAAGGCAAGCGGGGCAGCGGGTCCGGGAGCCTTCAGCACTCTGCCCAAGGTCGCGGCGAAAAGGCTGCCCCCAGGGCCGGTGGTCAAGCGGTGAAGCCTCCCGAGGAGGCCGAAAAACTGCAGGGCGATGACGATCATCAGGAGTCCCGCGACGATCGCCAACACACGCTGCGCGGCATCGACGGGTCCGGCCAGCGGCAATGTCGCGAAAGAGCCTGCGGAAGTGCAGACCACCTGGCCGAAGGCGCCGGCCAACGCGCCCAAAAAGCAATAGGTCGTCAATCGGCCGGTGTTGTAGAGGAGGTGCCGCAGCGCCGTGGCGCTGGGGCCATGCCGGTCGCGGCCAAGCGCGCAGGCGAAACCGCCGCACATGCCGACGCAGTGGAAACTGCCGGCAAACCCTGCCGCGAACAATACGAGGTATGGAAGCATCCATGATCCTCCTGCCCAACTCTGGCTGCTGCGGCGTCGATCCTTTCGCCACGGCCTATTTCCAGGCGAGGTATGCCACCCAGACGAAGAAGCCGATGTGGAAAATAGCGCCGCCGACGAAGGCCAGCGTCTGGATCAGTCCCGCATCGGCAAGCGAAAAGACGGTCTGCGGCAACATCGCGTTCCTCCCGTTAGCCCCAGAAAGCCAGGACGACATTCAGCGTCAACGCGGCGAGCAGAAGAACCAGGTTCAGCACTGCGACTGCTAGGATTATCCGGGCTGCCAACATTTCACACTTCCTGTTCCGCTGCCTTTGTCCTCAACACATCAGACCCGCCCTGGCCCCAGGCCGCCCCAATACCGGTAAGCGTAGTAGAGGGCCCAGGCGAAGAGCACGAAGTATACGACCAGCAGCCAGACGGGGATGGTGCCGTGGTGTGCCTTTATCGATCCGCCCGAATATTCCTCCAGGTCGTGGTGGGCCGGGTCGGGTAGCTCTGGCTCTTTACGCTTGCCGTTTTCGTCGTTGCTCGTGGGCACGTTCGTCATTTTCCATTTCCCTTTCGAAAAATTTCCTCGACGCCTCGTCAGTGTTGAACAGGGCCCCCGAGAGCACGCCCCAGATGAACAGGCACAGTGCGCCGAGGCTCATCAGAAGGGCACCGAGATAGGGCCCGGTAATTCCAAACTCGGTCATGCTCAGCCTCCTTGCGCCGTTCCAGCCGCTGCATCCGGCTCGCCGGCGCCAACTGCTGTGCCGCTTCCGGGCACATAGGCTTTCTCCGGCGTGGCCGCCTGGCGGGTAAGCTCGTCCAGCGCCTTGCGATCGGGCTCCGGAATGTTGAGCGGCTCGAGCGTGAGCGGGTCTTTGTAGGCCGAGAGCGCAATCACATGATAGGACAGCGCCCAGCGGTCCTCATCGGGAAACGCATCTCGATAAGACGGCATGGGCGTGCCGCTCAGGCCGGTGGATATCGTGCGAAAGATATCCTCGACCGCCGTACCCGACTTGAACTGGCCGCTTGTGAGGTCGGCCGGAACGATCGGGAAGCCGAGGTCGTCCTTAAGACCGGCGGCTTTCTGGCCATCACCCTTGCCCGTTTGGCCGTGACACTCCCAACACTTCGCCGCCTGCCAGATTTCCTGTCCTCGAGCGAGCATCTGCTGCGATGGGGCCGGCGCCCTGCCGATAATCAGCGGCGGGCCGGGCGGCTCCTCGACGAAGAACGTATAGGGCGCGGACGGATCCGAGCGGTCGACGGCAAGTTCGAATTTGATGTACTGGATGACGGAAAGGCGATCGTTGACCGGCAATTCGTGCCAGGCAGGCATGGCCGTGCCGCGAATGCCGCGCGTGATCGTGCGGAACAGGTCGCCATCCGTCGGCAAAGGTTCCTTGGTGAGCCTGAACTTGAACACGGCAGCCGAGAAATCGCGGGGACGCTGCTTGTAGAGGAAGGTCGCGGCCGGCCCGTTCCCGTCACCGTTGACTCCGTGGCATCCTACGCATCGCCGTTCGTAGACCTCCTTGCCATGGGCGATCCATTCGTCCGAACGCGGCAAGGTGACGTCGATCACTGCCAACTGCTGCGGTTCGAACAGGTCGCGCCATTTGCCGCGCTGCATGCCGAGTTTCTGGAGATAGGCGATGAGAGCTTGAAGCTCCTGCGTTTCAGCGGCGATTCTCACCGCATCGCCACCGAATTGTTCGCCGGGCGTAAGGACGACCGGCTTCTTGTCGCGCGCCGCCAGCGGCACGAAGAGCAGGCCGTCGGCATTCGGCGTCAGCGAGATCGTGGCCTGGCTATCGTAGTCGAAAAGGGCCTCGGTCGCCGGCGACCTTTCCAGTGTCCGGTTTCCCGCTCCATCGTCGACGATGGGAACTGAGGCGTCGAGTTCGTTGAAGAGGCCTCGATAGGGGGCCATCACCGAGTCGGGCGACAGCATCCGGGGATTCCAGAAATGAGCAAGATGCCACTCGTCGCTGAACTTGAGACCGACCCGCATGAGGTCCGGGCCGATCCGCCGGGTTCCGAACAGGTGAGGCACGTCAAAGGCAAATTCGCCGGCTTCGGTTACGGGCCCCCAGCGGCGCGTCTCGCCCGTGACGGGACGCACGAACTGGGAGTGGCAATACCAGCAGCCTTCGCGAAGGTAGATTGCGCGGCCCTCCTTCTGCAGCGGCGTGTAGTCCGTTGCGTCGGTGAGCATCCATTTGAGTTCGCCCATTCCCGTGCGGACTACGGCCGTCACCTTGGTGGTGCGTGCCGAGGGCTCGAAGAAGGGCAGGATGCCTTGCGTGAACACGGCCAGAAAGAAAAAGAGGACGCCTGCGACCAGGGCTACGAACCGCGCAGTCATTCGGCTAGCTCCCCGGCCGGCAGCGTGCTCGGACCCCGCCGCGGAGTAATCTCTCTCTCGACGCTGGGCTGGGCAAGCGTCGTCAATGCAAGATTGATCACCAGCAGCGCCATGCCGAGATCCATGCTGATGCCGGCAATAGTGCGGACGAACCAGTACGGCTTCATCTGGGCCACGGTGTCCAGCCATTCAACCCCGTTCATCCATTGGAAGCCCTGCTGCAGCCCGCCGGCGGTCAACACAAGACCCATCGTTGAGATGCCGACCGTGATCAGCCAGAACGACCAGTTGCCTAGTCTGAACGAATAGAGTTCTCGATTAAACAGGCGCGGCCAGACATAGATCAGCCCCCCCATCGCCCATACGACAAAGGTCCCAAACACCGTCAAGTGGGAGTGTGAGATGACGAAGTCGGTAAAATGTGTTGGCTGTTGCAGACTACGCAGCGCCTCGGTCGATCCCTGGAAGCACCCGATGAGATACATGATCGAGCCCATGATAAGGAACTTGGCCGGCAGGTTCCCGCCAAATTCATGCCACTTGCCCGTCATCGTGCCGAAGAAGTTCACGAGCACGGTCCAGACCGGGATGATCAGCAGCATGGAAGTGACGATTGCGATGGTCTCGGCCCAGTCGGCGATCGGACTGTAGAGATAGTGGTGAATGCCGACAAAAGGATAGAAGAGTGCGAGCGACCAGAAACCGACAAGCGACAGTTTGTGGGAAAAGAGCGGATTGCGGGCGCTGAGCGGCAGGAAGAAGTAGATCAGCACATAGCCCGCGGGCGTCAGCCAAAGCCCCACGATGTAGTGGATGTAGAGACCGTGGAACGCGGCGCTGTTGATGCCGGTGATCGTGTAGGGCAGGATAAAGCTGCCGAGCACAAGGTTCATCGTCGTCCAGACGAATGCGCCGATCAGGTACCACAATGCGACGTAGAGAGGAGGCTCGAGGCGCCTGGAGATGGTGATCAGGAACTGCGCGGTTACGGTCGCGACGATGGCGAAGATCGGGATCTCCGCGAATAGTGGCAGTTCTCCCGCTTCCAGGCCGTGGTTCTCCCCGAAAGTCAGAGAGACAAGAGCGGCGGCAAGCGCCACATTCCACAGCCATGCCAACGGCACGCCGAGGGCCGGCCATGGAACTCGCACGCCACAAAGACGCGGCACCAGGTAGTAGCACTCGCCAATGAACAGGGCCGAAAAGGCCCCGAAGATGACGCCATTGACATGGACCGGTCGCAGACGGCCGAAGGTCAGTTCGAGATTGCCCGTGCCGAGATAGTCGGGGAAGGTGAACAGCCCTGAAATGGCGACGCCGACCGAAGGCGTCACCATCAGCCAGAACATACCCCAGTAGAGCCACGTGCGCACCACAGGGCCGTCAACCAGCGCGTCCAGGTCGACGTCGGCGAACCTACCGCGCAGTACGACCGCGGTCTCTGCCAAGACACATCTCCTCTTCGCTGCGCCAGTTCGGTTCGCCGCAGTTGTTCAAGCCAGTCACGTGCCCCTAGAACTTCCCTGGCTGCAACACCGAACCGGTGTTTGACCAGGTTATATAGGCTTCGAGCGCCTTCATCGCGTCGGATTCCGGATCGATCTTCACGCCTTGGTTCGGCTTCTCGATGCACCAGTTGATCATGTCGCGCAGGGTTGCGAACTTGGCCATCTGCGCCTGGAACTTCGGGAAGGATTGCGGGTGGGTGTCCGACGCCATCGGATGACACATCGCGCAGGCCATGCCGGTTTTTGACAGGTCGTCGCCGACGCCCATCGTCTCGGCGGTTGCGGCATCGCCATGGAAGAGGAGGTCGCCCTTGCGGACCTCTTCCATGAAAACCTCCTGGTACGCCTTCAATTGTTCGGGCTTTACTGGATCCTTGTGAGCGTTGGTCGGTCCCGCCAAAATGGCGGCTACGGCAATACCCCCGATCAGGGGGACACGCCGCAGTGACCAGCGGAACTTCAGGGTTGTCATAACCGTTCCTCCGCTAATAGGGCCACATATTGTCGGCAATCCTTGGCCGGATCACCTCCGAGACATGCTTGTCGTGGTCTTCAGGCGATTGCACGAAGACTTCCTTACGGCCCCACATCACATATTCCGTTTCCACCTCGTCGGTGACCGCCACGTCGATCTTGCTCCAGCCGACACCGTCAAAAGGATCGCCGGGATCGACGCGGATCATTGGCTTGGTAAGTTTCGGCAAGCCTTCCGGCGCATAGGGCCAAGGCCACGACGTTGCCAGCATCCCGATCGACCGCAACGTGCCGATCTCGTTGTAGAGGACCTGGTGCACATGGCCGTGAATGTTGGTAACCTTGTTGAACGGCTTCAGCACTTCGTGCACTTCGCGCCAGTCACGAACCCAGAAATTCCAGGGCGGATAATATTCGTAGAGGGGATTGTGGCTAAAGATGACCACCGGCCGCGCCTTGTCCCAGTCGGCCAATGTCTTTTCCATCCAGTCGAGCTGGTCCCGGCCAACGCCGGCCCATGGCCCGGCGACTGTGCCGTCGAGCGTTGCCATATGGCCCATGCGCTCGTCGGGAGTCATGTTCCTGGCAGTCCAATAGTCCGGTCCTCGACTGACAGTGTCGAGGCCGATAAAGCGGACCCCCTTGTGGTCGAAGGACCAGTTGGGTTGGCCAAACAGCTCGCCCCATTTCTTGCCCATGTCGAGGTACCAATCGTGCTCGCCCGGGATGTAGTGTTTCGGGATCTTGATCTCTTTCAGCAGGTCGACGCCGAGTTCAAGCTCCTCGATCTTCCCGAGCTGCGCGAGGTCACCACCGAAGATCAGAAAGTCGGCGGGCGGATCCATCGCCTGGACTTCCTGCGCCGCACGCACGACCTTGTCGACGAAGCGCGTGTTCAGGGATCGTGGATAGAGATGGGTGTCCGAGATCCAGGCAAACTTGAAGGGCGTTTCGGCCGCATGTGCGATGTCAAGCGTGTTGAGCAGCGGCCACCACGCGAAGGCCTGGCCGACGGTTGCGGCGCCGAATATCAGTGACCCGTGAATGAACGTGCGGCGGGTGATTTTCAGCGAGTCGTCGGGTCGAACCCCTTCGGGTTGTAATACGGAATGCATTTCGCGACGAATGCGATCAAGTTCGTCAGACATGACGTTTCCTCCTTTGAGGCCGACAGAAGAACTCGGCCCTACAGAGGCAGACATGGCTTGAAGCCACGTCGTTACTTTTCTTGTTTTTACCGTGCTTTACTTCGCACTACTTCTTCTTGAGCTCGATATCGAGCGTCGTGGCCTTTCCGCCCTCAACGCTCACGGGTATTTCCATCGGCCCGATGAAGGGCTGAACCGCTACAAGTTTATACTCGCCCGGGGGCACATCCGTGATCGAGAATTTCCCGTCGGCCCCGGTAACCGCGTAGTAGGGATTGTCCACCACGTAGATCCAGCCTTCCATCCAACCATGTGCGTCGCAGTCGATGCGAACCGCGCCCGGGCGGGGCAATTCAACCGGGATGCGCTGGCCCTTGTTCGGCAGAGCCAGGTTGAAGGTCGTGCGCTTGCCGTAGTAGCCATGCGTATTGTGAAGCACCGGGTCCGAATTGACCACGTCGAGCGGTCCGGCGGCAATCACTTGCACTTCCGGTTCGAAGCGGCATTTCTCATTGTCGAGCTCAGGTGTCTTTCCGGCCGCCGGCCAATCCTTGCCGGAGGCCACCTCGACCAGGTACACGACTGCGCTTTCGACAGCCTGGTTTGCTCCAACGCGGATCAGCGGCTCTTCCCGCGGATCCCCGCAAACCTCGACATCCTTGGTCGGTATGATCTTCTGCGTCGGGACGTTGCCACGATAGACGATAACGCCTTCGATGGACCCACCTCCGGTTACGGCGCTTACCTCATAGGCCAGCGCGGGGGGTGCCATAGTCATCACTGCAGCGGCTACGAGAAACTCAGAGAAGTAGTGCCTACCCACAGCAAGCCTCCATCCCTAAGGGAAAGGTTGCATTTTCGTTCATAATGATTCTAATATCAAGACGAAATCGCGACTTCGGTAGGGCTGGCGAAGAGTGCAACACGCCAGCAGGAAAATGACCCGACCGCACCAGACCTCGCATCCACTTGCAAATCGGTTCTTCTGACCAGCCCGCCAGTCTCACCAGGCATCCGTTTGAATCGCTGCCGACGGCGTGCGGCGAAAACATCGGCTCGCGAGGAGGGAGGCACGTGGAAGGGCGGAATGATCGACGTTATGCTTCGGTTTTTCACCGCACGATCCTCTATGGCTTCCTCTCAGCCGCGGCATACATCATCACTGTGCCTGTTTTCGCCGCCTCGCCGGCGACGATCGGCGGACCGTTTAGCCTGATCGCACCGGACGGATCGACGGTAACTGATGCAAGCTTCCGTGGAAAATGGATGCTGGTCTTCTTCGGTTACACCTTTTGTCCCACCATCTGCCCCACGACACTGAGCGAGATTGCACTAGCCCTCGAGAGGCTTGGGCCCGACGCGGCGAAAGTGCAGCCGGTCTTCATCACCGTCGATCCCGAACGCGATACACCCGATGTGCTGGGGCAATATACCGGCGCGATCGACCCGCGTATCGTAGGATTGAGCGGGAGCCAGCGACAGATCGCCGCCGTATCGGAGGAATATGGCGCCTACAGCGAACGGCACGCATCGGCAACGAGCCCAGACGACTATGTCGTCGATCACAGCACGTACATTTACGTCATGGACCCGCAAGGCAGCTTTGTGCGCGGACTGAAGGCCGGAACGCCCGCTGACACCATAGCCGACACGCTGCGGCGGCTGATGAGAAAGGCCGGTCAGTAAAGCTACGTCGAAACGGATGCAACGCGGAGACAGGGAAGGCCATGCCGGAGCGGTTGTCGCATTCCGAAATGTCAGGGACGGTGCGTTACGATCGGTTCTGTGCCGATGCGATAGCGCAACTCCATACCGAGCAGCGCTATCGGGTGTTCGCGGACCTCGAACGGATCGCCGGTTGCTTTCCCCGCGCAATCTGGCATGCGTTGCCGCCACCGATCTGTGCCGCGGCCACCGCCGCGATCCGCCATTTGAAGGTGTCGCAGGCTGAACGCCAAGCTCATCAGGACCGTGTCCAGCGGGTGAAGGCGGAGCTAACTGCGGCGACGCTGCCAGCCATGACCAGCGACAGCCATATCGTTCCGGTGTGGATCGGCGATCCGGCGAAATGCAAGGCGGCGAGCGACATGCTGCTCGCCGACCTCGGCATCTATATCCAGCCGATCAACTTTCCAACTGTGGCGAGGGGAACCGAGCGGCTGCGTATCACGCCCTCTCCATGCCACGACGACATCATGATCGGGCAACTGGTGGCGGCGCTCAGCGACGTTTGGCACGAACTTGGCCTGCCGGGGGACCATGCCGCAAGCGCGGTAGAAAGCAGGGACTATCGCACAAAGTCTTAAATGGACAGCTCCACTACAAGGGTCATCGCGTCCTTGTTCATCTGCTCAGATGCGCGACCGATAAAGGGAGGGAGATATGACGGCCAAGGAGATCAAGCTCGCCTTCCAGGCGCGCGACAGCATGCTGCATGGCATCGATACGCTTGCCCGTGCCGTCGCGGTTACGCTTGGGCCGCGGGGTCGAAATGTTGCCATCAATCGCTCCTTCGGCACGAAGATCACCAAGGACGGTGTGACAGTTGCGAGAGAGATCGAACTCGAGGACAAGTTCGAGGACATGGGCGTTCAGTTGCTCAGGGAGGTTGCCATCAATACCTCCTATCAGGCCGGCGACGGCACGACGACGGCGGTAGTGCTCGCCGACGCAATCCTCAGGGGCGGTGTCCGGGTTGTCGCTGCTGGCATGAATCCGATGGACGTGAAGCGCGGGATAGATCGTGCGGTCGAGGCCGTCTGCGCGGCGTTGAAGCAGAATGCAAGATCTGTTGTTTCAAACAACGAAATCATGCAGGTCGCCACGATTTCGGCGAACGGAGACCGGGAGATCGGCCAGATCATCGCCGCGGCGATGGCGAAGGTCGGCAGCGACGGCGTGATCATGATCGAGGAGGGAAGGTCGCTCGAAACCGAAACTGAAGTAACAACCGGCATTCAGTTCGACCGCAGCTACATCTCTCCCTATTTCGTCACCAATCGAAACAAAATGCGGGTGGAGATGGAGGACGCGCTTGTCCTTGTTTGTGAGAAGAAGCTGGGGAGCCTTAGCGAAATCTTGCCACTTCTGGAAAAGGTCGTGCAGTCCGACAAACCGCTTTTCATCATCGCCGAGGACATCGAGGCCGAAGTCAGGGCTGCGCTGGTCGTCAACAGGCTTCGCGGCGGCCTCAAGGTGGCTGCCGTCAAGGCGCCGGCGTATGGTGAACTCCGTAAGGCGATCCTGCAGGACATAGCGCTGCTAACCGGCGGAACCGTTATCTCCGAGGATCTCGGCCTTAAGCTCGAGACAATATCGCTCAACGACCTCGGCCGTGCCCGGAAGATCACGGTCGATAAGCAGAACACCGCGATCGCGGACGGAGGCGGGTCAAGCACGGAAATCGCTGCACGGATCGCTGCTATCAAGGCCCAGCTCGGCCTGTCCCCATCCGACTTTGATCGGGAAAAGCTCCAGGAGCGACTGGCGCGGCTCTCCGCCGGGATTGCCGTCATCAGAGTCGGCGGTGCGACAGAATCGGAGGTCAGGGAGAAGAAGGATCGTATCCGCAACGCCATGCATGCCACCCGTGCTGCCGTAGAGGAGGGAATCCTGCCGGGCGGTGGCGTTGCTCTACTGCGCGCAAGCAAGACGATCCAGACGCTGAAGGCTGGGAACCCCGACCAGCAGGCCGGCATCAACATCGTCAGGGAAGCCGCAACCTGGCCAGCGAAACTGATTGCATCAAACGCGGGCGAGGATGGCTTGGTCGTAGCAGCTAGAATTCTCCAGAGGGATGACTACGACTGGGGTTACGATGCCCAAGCCGGAACGTTTCGCGATCTGCTGGTGGCGGGCATTGTCGATCCGGCCAAAGTCGTGCGCACGGCGCTGCAAGGTGCCGCCTCCGTGGCCGGCCTGATGATCATGACGGAAGCGATGGTGGCCGAGGTGCCTGGCCCACCGCCGCCTGAGCTTCCCGGCCACGATGACCACGAGGCCAATCTGGATATCGAATTCTAACCTGCATGAATTCTAACCGCGCTCAAGCGATGGATGCGTTACGCAGGGCAACTCGGCAATGCAGCGTGGACGGCCGGTGTTTAAAACGCCTTCGGCCAGATCGATGATGCGCGCAGCGGTTTTCTTTCATCCGATATCTAGGATCCTTCGACCAAATTGGACGAGGAAAACGAATGGCGGAAGCAATTCTCCTCTTGGGCCGGACGTTCGGCACGGCAAAAGGGTTTGTCCTGATCTCACATTTTGCCGCGACCATGCCAGAGTCGTCTTTTGGCTGGATCGGGCCAGCCTGCCGAACATATGATTTTCTCTAGTAACCGCGCGCCTTGGTGACGGTGGCTGACGGCAATTCTCCGAACTGAAGTCGATAGGCGGCCGAGAAGCGCCCGAAATGGCTGAAACCGTAGTGAGCGGCGACCGCGGTGACGCTGAAGCGATGCTTTTTACCGAAGCCGCGCGCGACCGGGCTCTACAACATGCTTATGCGATCTCTAGCTCGGCGACCTTTGCCTCTGCCGCCTTCAGCGATGAAGTTCGCTGCTCGGAACTTACGTTGACCCCATCGGCGGCGATAACCTCAAGATTGGCAATGCCGATGAAAGCCAGCACGCTCTTCAGATAGCTCAGCGTGTGCTCCAAATTCTCTGCTGGAGAGCCCGGTCCGTAGAAGCCGCCGCGCGCCAAAGCTATGATGACGCGCTTGTTGCCCACCAAACCTTCGGGGCCCTTTTCGGTGTACCGAAACGTCTTGCCCGGGACGGCGATTCGATCAATCCACGCCTTCAGTTGGCTGGGCACGCTGAAATTATACTGGGCTACGCCGAGAACGACGGTGTCGGCTGCCAGGAACTCTTCCAGAACAGCTTCGCCAAGCGCAAGGTCGGCCTGAAGCGCGGCATCATGGCTCGCTTCCAAGCCTCCCCTGACCACGGCTACGTAGCTGCCCGTAAGGTGGGGGATCGGCTGAGCTGCAAGGTCGCGATAGACCACGTCAACGCCAGGATTGAGATTCTTGAGGCGCGCGACTACAGCCGCCGAAAGCGCTCGGCTGACGGAGTTTCCGCCGAGAATGCTGGAATCGAGATGCAGAAGGGATGGCATCGATGAACCTCATACATGGAATTAGCAGGGATTGAACTGAACGAGACAGAAATCTCGATCAACAGAAATGATCTATAAAGTCATTGCGACGATTTAGTCAATATGAAAGTTCGCTGGTCGTCTGAGAGCTAGAGTTGGGTCGCGCCCAGCTTTCGAGCGCCTCTAAGGGGAGATTGGAACATTTCTGCTGCGATATCGCCGGTGTTCCGCAGCATGCACCGCCGCGATTTCGCGGTTCTCTTTCAGAACGGCTTGGCCTGCCGGCATCCCTTGATCGGGTTGTGACCGCTTCGCCGGTGGGCGAGCCCAGATAAAGTTCAATTGAACGTAATAGTCAAAACGACTATATGATCATAACGAGCCACGGGATTTGCGGAGCAGGTTGACGAATGGCAAAGATAAATTTGGAGCGCCGGGCGAAGATCGGGCGCGAAAGGCGGGCGAGGACGCACGCGCAAATCGTCGAAGCGGGGACGATGTTGCTCGCGCAAGGGCCTGCCCAAGCCCTCACGGTGGATGCTGTTGCGGAGGCAGCAGGGCTCGCGAAAGGCACTTTCTACTATCACTTCCAGAACATCGAGGAGTTGGTTTCTGCGATAAGTGTGCAACTCGGCCGGAGTTTCGACGACGTGCTGGCGCCCGCCCGGCTCGAGATGAGAGACCCTATCGCCCGCCTGTCTTTCGCCTTCACGCAATCCCTGGAAAAAGCGATTTCAGACACTGGCTGGGCGCGGTTGGTCGTTCAGAGCTCACAAACCCCGGGCGAGTTCGGCCGCAGTATTCGCGACAATCTCAAAACCGAGATTGCTGAGGCGATTGCTCAAGGGCATATGACAGTGAAGGACCCGGAACTGGCTGTCGACATCCTCGTTGGAATTTGGCTGCAGGTGACCCGTGGCATTCTCGAACGAGTCGCCCCACCTGAATTGTCCAGCCAGGCTCTGGAAGCGGCACTTCGGGCCATCGGCAGTGCCCGACCCAAGAACTGGAGTTCTTGAAGGGGTCCGGAGAAGCTTCCGTGTCGGCATGATAGAGCATTTCCTATGCCACCCGCCTAGTGGATCTGCCTCCTCGCAAAGCAGGCCGAAAACGCGACTTCTGGTCCGCACCGCATATTCGTTTAGTTCGTCGCGCTTCGCGAGGTGGTGTCCTGCGTGGGAGTGGCTGGTAAGCGCAAAAGTACAGACTTGGCTTCCTCAGCATTGAGGCCGATCGCGCGCAGAATCGCGCTGATGGCAGCGTCACGGTCGATCGAAGACAGCCTTCCTTCGCCGAGCGCGCGCAAGATCTGGAGCATGATTCCAACGACAATCTCCAGTTTCAGCTCTGCGGACACTCCGTCGTCGGGCAATGCCTTTGAGAACTGCTGCAGGTCTTCGAAGAGGCGGCGGCGGGCAATCTCGCCACCCTTCGGAGCTGCCGCCGCCAGTCTGGCGACAACGCTGGCCCATAGAGGGTCTTTGAGAGCCTTGTCGATGAATGAGTAGCACCCGAAGGCAATCTTTAGAGCAGGGTCGGTGAGGGAGCCCCGGCCCGGCTGCAGCAGTTCGTCGAAGGACTTCACCAGTTCCTCCGCGACCGCTGCGGTCACTGCCTCCAGGCTGTCGAAATGAACGTAGAAGGTTCCCTTGGCGACGCCGGCCTCCTTGACCACGTCATCCACTGTGACAGATTCCACCGCCTGTCTAGCAAACAGCGAATTGGCAGCAGCAACAAGCTGCGCTCGCGTTCTCGCGCGCTTTTCGCGTCCGATTTCGGCGCGTCGGATCGGATCGATATTGGCCATGGTGCAGACATCCTGAAAACTATTTAGCCAAGTAGGTCATATTGACCAGAATGTCCAGTTACCACTCCTAACCCGATGCGACGACTCCGCGTAGTCGCGCAAGATCGTCCACCCGCAGCCGTCGTAAAGCTACCCGCAAACCCAGCGCGCGAGACGTACCAACATCGAAGCACCCGTATGCCCGGCGCTAAGCGACGCGGCGAGAGAGCTTCTGCATTTTACAAGTTTCTCATATTGACGTTAATGTCGAATTGACGTATTGTTCAACTCGAGGGCTTGGTTCGGTTATGCGTAGGCCTTCTCATCATCAAACCCTTACAACCTCGAACCTTTCGAGCGGAGGCTTTCATGCGCCCGTCGTCCGGTCAGTTTCTTTGTGTCTGTGTTGCCAGCCTTTGTCTTGCTGGCATTTGCGAAGTCCCAGGGCTCACTGTCGCGACCATGCTGACGTTGGTCGCCTGTGCCGTCGTCAACCACTTTCGGGCGGCGGGCGAGCCGGTGACAGATCCGCGTCCACGCGCGGCGCCTGCTCTCGTACGGCTGCACTGAGGGAGATCCAGTCATGCCGGAGACCCCAACCTCTCTCCTTGAGCGCTCTCTTCGATCGGATGCCCCAATGTACGCCGCACCGAGTGAGTACAAGCGCGACTATGTAGACAGGATGCTGCTTGCCGCATTGCAGGAGGCGCAAGTGACGGCGCGCTCCTATGACACTAAGGCGCAGATCGTTGGCGCCGGCTACATCCTGGCACTCAATCTGGTGCTGCATTTCGGTGATCTCCTGCCGACGCGCGCACCGCTTGGGCCGCTGTTCTTCGCCGTGGTCTGGGGTGTTGTCATCCTGCCCATCCTGCAGTTCGGGCAAGTGCTCTATCCGAGCCGAACTCGCGCAGAGAAGGACCTGATCGCAAACACCTCCGGTGCTTCCGAGGAGCGGGTCTATTATGTCGAACCCGACAGATTTGCCGATCTCAAAGACTTCGTGCGAGACGCCCGGAAGTCCGACTGGACCACGGTGCTCGGCGCCGAGTTGCTCAAGACATCTCGCGTCAGGATCATCAAGCAACTGCGCTTCCGGCGAGGTCTGATGATGGCCGTTGCGTCTTTCGTCGTCGTCGGAGGCGAGCAATTTATTCGGAGTCTCTCCATCGCCTGACAAGCGCTGATGGCGACGAGGCAGTGACCGAAGGCAGGACGATTGCCAGCGACCGGGAGTTTCCTCGGTTTCGAAACGCCAGGGGCTAGCCCCGCTTCTGCATAAGGATTGACGCGATGACGGCGAAGAAACCCCATCATTGCTTTTCTGCAACGCACGGCTCTCCGGAGGAGAAACATCATGTGACTTAAGTGGTTAGAGATCGGCGACCCAGCCTATGAACGCTGCAAGAGTCCATTTAGGGCCAGGTCGAGATGCGCCTCGATGAAGGCAGGTCCATCGATCGGCTTTCGATCCGCAAACATCAGGCGCCACAGGGCAACATGAAGGATCGAACTTGCGACGACGTCGGGAAACCTTGCAGCGGCCCCCTCGCGGAATTCTCCCGATGCTACGCCTTCCTCGACGAGGCTACGGACGGCAGCGATCAACGGGGCGATGAACTCGTCGTGGTGTCGGTCCACAATGTCGGGGAAGCGCGTCCCCTCGGACAATGACAAGCGCAGGAGTTCTCTTGTTTTCCGGTCGTCGGCGATCTTTTCGTATGCCAGGAGCAGGAGGGTCCGCAACCGGTCCGCAGCCGAGCCTTCGAGTGTGCTGACAGAAGCCAGCAAGTGCGCGAACGGCGTCGACATGTGGCGGAACATTTCCTCGAAGAGAACATCCTTCGTCGGGAAATAGAGATAGACGGTTCCCTTCGTCACCCCGAGGCGGGCGGCAACGTCTTCCACCCGGGTAGCGGCATATCCGTTGACGGTGAATTCCTCGAACGCGGCCTCGAGGATCTCCTGAGGACGCTTGGCTTTTTGTTCCGCCCGCGAGGCCTTCTTTTCGGTCTTGGTCATCACACTTCCATTTCCGGCTGGATTGGACGGGTCGTTCGAATCGCTTGGTTGCAAACAAGCCTAGCAGGTTAGCCCGGGTACACGGACCCGCCGCTTGGTCAACGACCAGCCCGGCACGCCTTGCTTAACTTTATTGACTAACCCGTTAGTCATTGATATTAGCGCATCCCTCTTTTGGTTGCAAACCGCTGTGGAGAAAAACATGCAGCCCTTTCGTTTGATTGGAATTGGTCTCGCCTGCGCCTATCTCGCCGCCTGCGAAGACAAAGCCGAAAAAGCGGCGCCGCCGCAGCAGGTTCGGGCCGTTCGTGCGTCGGCGAGCGAGTATCAGCCGAGCGCCCAGATCACCGGGGAGGTGAAGGCGCGGATCCAGTCCGACCTATCCTTCCGCGTCAGTGGTCGCGTGATCGAGCGCCTGGTCGATGTCGGATCGCATGTGCGTGCCGGCGAAGTCCTCGCCCGCGTTGGAGACGCCGAACAACGCGCCGACGTGGAGGTCGCCCGAGCCGGGCTCGAGTCGGCACAAGCGGTCTTCAAGCAGAGGAACCTGACGTTTGAACGGTACAAGGCGCTATTGCACTCACGCTCGATCTCGCAGGCAACCTTCGATCAGGCAGAGAAGGATCTGCGGACGGCGCAAGCCTCCCTGGAGACTGCGGAAGCGGCGCTCGCGACGGCTAAGGACGCCCTGTCCCACACTGAGCTGAAGGCTGATGCGGACGGGATCATCACCGCACGCGAAATCGAGGTCGGTCGGGTGGTTTCGGCAGCGCAGGCTGCCTTCACCCTCGCCCATGACGGGCCAAGAGATGCGGTCTTCAGCATCTTCGAGGCGTTCTTTATGGAAGGGCGGCCGCTGAGCGAAGTCGTTGTAGCGCCGGTCGCGGATCGGGCACTCGAAACGCAAGCGACCGTCAGGGAGATCGCTCCATTCATCGACACGAGAACCGGAACGATCCGCATCAAGGTGGCGCTGCGCGAAGATGCGCAATGGCCGCTTGGCACACCCGTCGTCGGTGAATTCCGTTCTGTTTCGCGCAAGGGGATCGTCCTGCCTGCGAGCGCTATCGCCTCGGCCATGGGCGAACCGGCCGTGTGGCTCATCGACCCCGCAACCCGCTCCGTGTCCCTGCGGAAGATCGCGGTCGCCAAGTACCGTCAAAGCGATCTGATCGTGGCCGGCGGGATCGCCCCGCAAGACCTTGTTGTCACCGAGGGCGGCAAGTTCCTCAGGGAAAGTCAACCGGTAGCTTGGGAGGGCAAGTAAGATGACCACCTACCGTCCCCACCTCTCATATTCACTCCTTGCAGCACTCGCGATTCTCGCCGGCTGTGACCAGGATGCCGGCGCTGGTGAGACCACTAGGCCGCGGCCAGTCAAGTCCGTCGCAGCGAGCGCAGAGCAGGCGGAGCTCGTGCATCTCCCTGGTATCGTCCAAGCAAGGGTTGAGACCGATCTTGCATTCCGGACGTTGGGGCGCGTCGTATCGCGCAAGGTGAGCGTCGGTGAACTCGTGCGCGCGGGCGATATCGTGGCGGAAATCGATCCAATCGCACTTCAGCTGTCTGTTCGCAGCGCGCAAGCCGATCTGCGCAACGCCGAAGCGCAGTTTGAGAACGCCCTGTTGACGCAGGATCGCAAGCGAAGGCTTGCCTCGACGAGCACCGGCAGCATTGCCGATTTGGACCTTGCCGATCAGATGCTGAAATCCGCGTGGGCCGGTGTCGGAAAGGCAAATGCCAGCCTGAACAAGGCGCGCGAGCAGCTTGGCTATGCCGCGTTGAAGGCCGAGTTCGACGGTGTCGTCACGGCCACCTGGGCCGAAGTCGGACAGACGGTGACTGCCGGTCAGCCGGTCCTGAAACTCGCACGCCTCGATCAGCGAGATGTGGTCGTCGACGTTCCAGACGCGTACTTCCGATCCTTGCGTCTGGGGGACCGGTTCGAGGTTGCCCTTCAGCTTGACAATACGCTGCGAACCTCGGGCGTTTTGCACGAGATCGGTCCACAGGCCGATGCCGGTACCCGCACCCACAGGCTGAAAATCGCTATCGATCAGGCGCCGGAGGTCTTCCGGCTTGGATCGGTGGTGACCGCGGCGCCGCCGGACGTACTGCAAGGGCGTCCGATCGGCGTACCTGCAACGGCCGTCGTCAAGAAGGACGGCGCCGACCATGTCTGGGTGGTCGACCCGGCGACACACGCCGTCTCGCTCAGAATCGTCCGGCTCGACACCCCCTCCACCGACATCCGCTCCGTCCGGGTCCTCTCCGGGCTCAAGGACGGAGAAGAGGTCGTCGTCGCCGGCGTGAATGAACTTGCCGAGGGGCAGAGTGTGAGAACTGAACAGGATAATCGCCCGTGAACAAATTCAATCTTTCAGACTGGGCGCTCGAGCACCGCTCGCTCGTCTGGTATTTCATGATCATCTTCGCAGTGGCGGGAGCCTTTGCCTATCTGGGCCTCGGCCGCGAAGAAGACCCATCCTTCACAATCAAGACGATGGTGATCCAGGCACAATGGCCCGGCGCCTCTGCCCAGGAAGTGACGCAGCAAGTTACAGACCGTATCGAAAAGAAGCTGCAGGAACTCAATAATCTCGAACACACCCGCAGTACCACAACCGCCGGCCAGACGATCGTCTTCGTCGATCTGCTGCCGGATACGAATGCGCAAGATGTAAAGCCCACCTGGTCGCGGGTGCGCAACCTGATCGACGACATCAAGCACGAGTTCCCCCAGGGCGTGGTCGGTCCGTTCTTCGATGACCAGTTTGGGGATGTCTACGGCAATATTTTTGCGTTCACCAGCGACGGGCTCAGTCACAGGGAGCTGCGCGACTTCGTCGAAGACGCCCGAACCCAGATCCTCAAGATTGCCGACGTAGGCAAGGTCGACATCGTCGGCGCGCAGGACGAGGTCATCTATCTCGAATTCTCCACCCGCAAGATCGCGGCCCTCGGCCTTAACCGCGCCGACATCATTTCCACCCTGCAGGCGCAGAACGCCGTCACCCAGTCGGGTTTCGTCCAGACAGGACCGGAACGGGTCGCATTGCGGGTCGGAGGGCGCTTCATCTCCGAAGACACCTTGCGTGGGATCAACCTACGGGTAAACGACCGATTCTTCCCGCTGACAGACGTTGCCAAAATTACCCGCGGCTATGTCGACCCGCCGACTTCGCTCTTCCGCTTCAAGGGAAAGCCGGCAATCGGACTGGCGATTGGCATGAAGACGGGGGGCAACCTGCTTGCCTTCGGCGAAGCGCTGGAAAATACAATGACCAGGATCGTTCAGGATCTTCCGGTCGGCGTCTCCGTCGAACAGGTATCCGACCAGCCGAAAGTAGTTCACGAGGCGGTGGGTGGCTTTACAAAAGCCCTGTTCGAGGCGGTCGCCATCGTGCTCGCGATCAGTTTCATCAGTCTCGGTTTCAGGGCCGGCCTGGTCGTGGCAATCGCGATCCCGCTGGTCCTCGCCATCACTTTTATGGTGATGCTCTATTCAGGCATTTCCCTGCAGCGAATCTCGCTCGGAGCGCTCATCATCGCACTCGGTCTTCTCGTCGATGACGCCATGATCGCAGTCGAGATGATGGTGGCACGGCTTGAAATGGGCGACAGTCTCAGGAAGGCCGCCACCTACGTCTATACGTCCACGGCCTTCCCGATGCTGACCGGCACGCTCGTGACGGTCGCGGGCTTCATCCCGGTCGCCTTCAACAAGAGCAGCGCCGGGGAGTTCACCTTCACCCTTTTCGTTGTCATATCCGTATCGCTCGTCGTCTCCTGGATCGTTGCTGTCCTGTTCACACCGCTCATTGGCGTGACCATCCTACCGAAGACGATGAAGAAGCATGGCGAACACAAGGGCTGGTTCGCGAGGGCGTTTTCGCGCCTGCTGCAATTTTGCCTGCGCTGGCGCTGGATGACGATCATCGCCACTGTCCTTCTCTTTTCTGGTTCGATCGCCGGCCTGTCGATGGTGCAACAGCAGTTCTTTCCAAGCTCCGACCGGCCCGAACTGATCGTGGACTGGAACCTGCCGCACAACAGCTCGATTGTCGAAACGAGCCGTCAGATGGCGCAGTTCGAACGCGAGATGCTGGCCGGCAACCCTGCGGTCGATCACTGGTCGACATATGTCGGAAGGGGCGCACCGCGCTTCATCCTTTCCTTCGACGTGCAGCCGGCAGACGTCTCTTTCGGACAGACAGTTATCCTCGCCAAGGGGCTCGACGATCGCGACAAGCTGAAACAGGAAGTGGAAGCTTACGTTCAGAAGACTTTTCCCGGGACTGACGCTTATGTGAAGCTGCTGGAAATCGGACCGCCGGTCGGCAAGCCGATTCAATACCGCGTGTCCGGCGAGGACCTCCAGACGGTGCGTGACCTGGCACAGAAACTGGGGTCCGTCATCGGTAGCTATCCTTCCCTCAAGAATCTCGCCTTTAACTGGAATGAACCGGCACGCGTCGTGAAGATCGACGTGCTGCAGGACAAGGCGCGGCAGCTCGGTGTCTCTTCTCAGGACATCGCCATGGCGCTCAACTCAGTCGTCCAAGGTGATGCCGCAACGCAGGTCCGCGACGACATCTATCTGGTCGATGTGGTCGGCCGTGCCTCGGAAAAGGAGCGCGGCTCGATCGACACGCTGCTCGACCTGCAACTGCAGAGCAGCAGCGGTCAGTCGGTTCCCCTGTCATCGGTCGCAACGTTCCGCTACGAGCTCGAACAGCCGACGATCTGGCGCCGCGACAGGGTCCCGACCATCACGATCAAGGCCGGGATCGGTGATACGACGCAGCCCGCAACCATCGTCAAGGCGCTCGCCGACAAGGTCTCGGCGTTTGAAAAGACCCTGCCGGATGGGTATTCCGTTGCAGTCGGCGGCGCGGTCGAGGAAAGCGCCAAGTCCATGGGTCCCATTGCAAAGGTGGCCCCCGCCATGTTCCTCATCATGGCGACCCTCCTGATGATCCAGCTTCAGAGCTTTCACAGGCTCTTCCTGGTCTTCTCGGTTGCCCCGTTGGCGCTCATCGGCGTCGTAATAGCGCTGCTCATGAGCAATGCGCCGCTCGGCTTCGTCGCCCTCCTGGGTGTGCTCGCGTTGGTCGGCATCCTCATCCGCAACTCCGTCATCCTGATCGTGGAGATCGAGGAATTGCGGGCCGCGGGAAAGTCGCCCTGGACGGCGGTGGTGGAGGCGACCGAACACCGCATGCGGCCGATCATGCTCACCGCCGCAGCCGCGACCCTGGCGCTGATCCCGATCTCGCACGAGATATTCTGGGGACCCATGGCCTATGCGATGATGGGGGGTATCGTCGTGGGCACGGCACTGACCCTCCTCTTCCTGCCGGCGCTCTATGTCGCCTGGTTCCGGATACCGCGTGAGATCGAGGGGAACTGAGATGATCGGTTCAATGCCTCTCGTCCGCCCGCGCAGCATTTGCGTTTTGCAATGGATCGGCCGCTTGCGGCCGATCCCCGCGTCACATCGCACAAAGCCTCGACGAGTGCTCACGGCGCTGGTGATGCTGTCCGTCGCCATAACCGGCTGCGCGACCCGGGTGGAGAACGTCCTTCAGCCTCCTCAGGTGGCCGCGCGCGACGCCAGCCGGGTGAACATGCTGGTGGCGACCACGCGCAAGCCGTCGGACGATCCCGGCCGGCTCTATTCAGGCGAGCGGGGAACGGCGATCTCGCTCAACAACGTCAACGTCTCCATTCCTCCGGATCGAAACCGCAAGATCGGCGAGGTGCAATGGCCCTCACGCGTTCCGCCGAATCCGGAAAAGGAGTTTGCAGTCCTTAGCGTTGGCAAGGTCGCAACGGAGGGGCAGGCTCTCGCATGGTTTCGCGAGAATCGGAACTCCAGGCGGCAGGTGCTTATCTTTGTCCATGGTTTCAACAATACCTACGCAGACGCCGTCTTTCGCTTCGGCCAGATCGTTCACGACTCAGGCACCGATGCGGCGCCGATTCTCTTCGCCTGGCCATCGCGGGCTCGCGTTTTTGACTACCTTTATGACAAGGAAAGCGCCAACTACTCGCGGCGGGCCTTGGAGGACCTGATCCTTCAGGCTACCCGAAGCCCCGATGTCGACGACGTGACGATTCTCGCACATTCGATGGGGACCTGGCTCGCGGCGGAGGCGCTGCGCGGTGTTGCCATGCGCGAAAAATCGATCCCGGCCAAAATCAAGAATGTTATCCTTGCATCACCGGACATCGATATCGATGTGTTTCGCCGACAGTTCATCGAAATGGGGCCAAAGCGGCCGCATTTTGCGATTTTGACTTCGACACGAGACAAGGCGCTCGAGGTTTCGGGCTTTCTGTCGGGCGGAGTTGAACGGGTCGGAGGATCCGATCTTAGGCCCTATGCCGCCGCGCTGGAGGAACTGGGCGTTTCGGTCATCGACACGAGTGCTATCGCGTCAAACGATCCGCTGGGTCACAATGCCTTCGCCGACAGCCCCGAGATCGTGCGTCTGCTCGGACGGCGTCTGGCCGGCCAATCGCTTTCGGGGGGCGGGGTCACAGTCGCGGATCGTGCGGGAGTGGCGGCTGCCAACTTCGCTGGGTCGGCTGCACGCGTAGCGATTGCGGCTCCGGCATCGGTCATTAGCGGCGAGGCACGCGAAGTGTTGAAACGCGAGCTTTCGCCTTCAAGCGGGCAGATCGTGGACGGGCGGATTTCGTATTGAGGCAGGAACTGCTGTGCAGACCATCTCTGGAAGACCCCGAAAGCGCATGGAAATGTCTAGTGAACCCTGAGGACGGAAGCGATTAACGGCGACAAGAGCATCGCGCGCCAAACATGGGTGGACGGATGGTCAGAATGGAGTGTGAAACCTGGGTGGAAAGCGTTAGCCAGGCATGCGGCTTGAACCGCTCCGTCTTGCCTTCATTGACATCCGTGAACACGAGGAGGGCCGCCTGCGCCGGCGTTAGCCTTGTAATCCGAGCCTCCTATGTTTGGCGCGCCGTCAAGGCGCAGGTTTCTGCTTGGTCGGGCGATGTGCGGCATGGAAGCCTGCAGAAACTCGCTCTCCCAAACAGAAGCCGAGGTAGGTACGCGATGGCGTTTCCGGCAGCGAGGTCAAAACGAATACCCCACTTTGACGGCGGCGCTGATTAGATCGTTATCTGTAAAGTTTCCGAACGAACCCGAAGCATCACCGAACTGGTGGTAGCTGATGGCGGTGGTAATTTTCACCTGGTCCTTCGTGTAGATCGCCCCAAGCGTGGCGCCCCACAAACCGTCGGTTGCGTCGAGCGGCCCTTCAGCCGATACGTCAGTCGAGGGCTCATATGTCAGAGTTGTGAAACCCGACCATTGTTCACTGAACATCTGTGCCACGCCGAGCGTGTAGGTCGTCGTGTCGTTGAAGTGGACGAGTGATCCCAAAGGGTAGCCCGGTGGATTGATCGTGTGTTCGCTCCAATCGGCCCAGCGAACCGTCGCGAAGAGCAACGTGGAAAGGCTGATCGGCGCCTGGAGATGGACGTTGACCGATTGCGGGGTCTCGACATCCGTGGTCCCTTGATAGGCACCGGACGTGTCGAAATCGTAGTCGATCGCGGAATTATATGTGACTGCGATCCGGACATGGCTCTCCGGGATTTCAAAGGCCGCCCCGACCACGTAGCCCGCCGCCCAGGTGTCGTCAAAGGTGACGTTGCCAATACCGGCGGGCACGCCGCCAACGAAAACCGAGATATCGGTGTCGCCACCCATACGTTGCAGCCTGGGTCCGCCGAAGACGCTGAAACGCTCCGTGAGCTTGTAACGCAGCAAACCTGTGACTGCGATCGACTCGACTTTTCCCGACAGGCCGGACAGCGGCCCGCTGTCATACTCGACTCTGCGCCCATAAGGACTGTCTACGATGACCGCTCCTGAGAACTGTTCGTTGATATCGGCCTTGAAGGCGCCATTGTAGAATGGAACCGTGGGCGCCGTATCGCCTGAAGCAAACGGGGGCCCGGCGGCAATGATCTGTCCCCCCACGTTCGGACTGCCAAAGCCGAGCCCGAATTCGACGTAGCGTCCCGTCTCGAAAAGGGCTTCATTCGGCTGCCCCAGGAGATCGAAGCCTCCTCCCATCGCCGGTGTGACCAAAAGACAGCTGAACAATCCGGTCGACAAATTAATAGCTTTCATGCGGGTCTCCCTCCTCAGAGACGTGTCGCTTTTCCACAAAGCCCAAGGAAATGCGCATTGCTCACTTTGCCTGCAGCCCTGCGCGCTGCCCGCACCTCCAGGTCAAGGGGCTAGACCAGCAGGCGACCCTCAGCCAATCGGGTTGTGGTGTGGGCGCCGACGGCGTGCGCGTTCTGGTCCCGCCGAGATCACGCGTCCACGACTTCGAGCAACTGCCTGCCAAAATCGACGGCGCTGTCATCGGTGCGCATTTCGGCGCGCATAATGTCGCCGGGTGCGAGGTAACGTGCGTGCGCGGTCGCTTCCTGGACGATCGCTTCCTTTCGGTCGGAATCCTTGAAAAGCTTGGTCGTCAGGATCTGGGCGAGGGGGGCGCTCGCTTGCAGGATCACGCCGCCCGGCGTCCCTGTTAGGACCAGATCGCCCGCAGACAGGTCCATCAGAGACGCGATGTCGTTGAGGCAGGTTTCCGGGCGAAAGACGAAGTCCCGGGAATGGGCCGATTGCCGCAGTTCGTCGTTCAGCCAGAGACGGATCTCAATCCTGTCGAGCAGATCCGCCACCTCGTCCGCTTCCGGAATGACCAGCCAGGGACCACAAGGGCAGAAGGTACGGGCGCTTTTGCCACGGAACCATTGCAAGAAGGCCTCGCCGAACATGACGTCGCGGGCTGACACGTCGTTGCACAAGACGAGTCCGCCGATGAAATCGCCGAGGGTCTCTCGGGTTACGTGATCGCCTGCACTTAGTGGTCGCTTCAGCACAAGCCCGAGTTCCACTTCATAGTCGAGCATCTGGCATCCGGCCGGCCGGATCACGGGATCGAACGCTCCGGACAGCGAGGAGGCGGCCTTCATGAAGAGCAGGTTTTTCTGGCGTGGCGCATGGCCCGATTGATCTGCGTGATCTGCATAGTTCAGACCCTGGCAAACGATCTGCGCCGGCGCTGTGACGGGGCTCAGAATGTTTGCAGAGCTGATCGGGAAACGTTCAGCGCCTGTCCGCGTCTTGAGCTCAGCGGGAGGAAGGCGCAGGATGTCGGCGGTCGAGGCGAAGATGCCCTGGAGCGGCGCGATCTCTTCTCCGTCCAAAATTCCCCACAAGGGTTCTCCACCGATCGTAAATCGGGTCACTTTAACTACCATTTCGTTTCCTTTCTTGAGGGGCCGCTTCGAAAGCGGCTCGAATCTCCCCTCACACCACTTTGAAGGTCGGAGCGGCGTTAGGCGCGGTCCTTGCCCTTGAGTTCCCCGTATCGCTCGCGATAGTTCTCGATCGTGTCCATAGCCCCGCAGAACTCGACATTGTGCCAGTCGGGATCGTAGAGATAGCAGGCGACGTTGCCGCCCGTTTCGCCGTCGCCCAATGGCGGTTCGCTGTTGTGGCGGACTGGACCGTAGTTCAATTGGAATCCGTCGGCCTGCTGTTGCTTGGCAAAGGCCAGGACATCCTCCAGTTGGTTTCCTTTCACCTCGAGCGCGAAATGGAAGAAGCTCATGCCCGAAGGTACGGTAATCCTGCCGGAGGGATCGTATTCCTCGACGAGCACGAGGCATTCCTCGTGGTCAGTTGCACTCATGTAGCAGCAGCGAATGCGCCACCCTTCCTTGAACGGATGCGGTTCCGGCTCGCAGGTGCGGCTGTGGATCATGCCGGCAACTTGCTCGTACCAGCCCCGGCTTCGCGCGATGTCGCGCACGAAGATGGAGAGCTGCCCGATGTGAGAAGCGAGCGAAGGTTTGAAGACGCCGTAGTCCTCAGTCTTGTTGGAGAACCGCCGCTTCGTCAGCGTCGGCCACAACAGCACCATTTCGCGAAACCATTTCCGCTTCAGGAGGCCCGCGAAGCGTAGCTTGAATGGGGGCAGGACGTTCGGGGGAACGAAAGCAGTATTGCTCATCTTGTGGGCTCCTCAATGATCTCGATCCAGTGCTTGTCAGGGTCCTGGAGGCAAAACGCCCGCGATGCAGGGCGCGCGGAGGCGAGCATGCGCCCCTCACGGATCGATAAGTCCATGTCTCGTGCGCGGCGTCTGACTTCGTCGAATGCCCCTGCGTCCTTCACTGCCAGCGTGAAGTGCAGCATCGAATTGTTGTCCATCTTCAGCTTGTGATGCTTCACCAGGCAGATGTCGTGATGGTGGAAGCCGAACGAGAAGAAGTGCATTTCCTGCTGCGACAAACGCATTGCGGCGCTGCTGTCCGGATGGTTGAGAGCGGAGAACTGCAGGTCGAAGACCTTGGTATAGAAAGACTTTGAGCGCTCCAGGTCGGTAACGTAGAAGACGTGGTGCTGAAGGTTGGTGACGGGGATCCGAGTTGGAGCGTTCATGACTGGTTTCCTGGCTGCTGGTGTGCCCACGAGAGTGCTGGCGCCCCGGTCTCGTAACGGGCAAGATTGATCGCCATGACTGGCTTCCTTTTCTTCTCGTGAGTGTTCAGAGGAATTGCGCCTTAAAGGCAAAACGACCCAGTTTTTCGCGGAGCGGGCCTGGATCGCCATCGGCTGCAATTCTTGCAAGCAGGCCGAGCCGGGGGTCTTGAACGACCGAAAGCGACACGAGCTTCACGCCGGACGCCGACGCCTCCTGACGTACGACATCCTCGATCTCCAGCATCGACAATGCTGGCTTGAAGATCTTGCCGACGGGTGTGACGGGCAGCGCGGCCAGAATCCGGACCGCTTTGGGATGCGCAGCGCGCTCTGGAATACGGCCGACGGCATGGGCAAGCAGATCCGCCTCCGTCGCGGTCGCCGCCGGCTTCAATTGAACGTAGAGCACCGGCAGTTCTCCCGCGCGCTCATCGGGTCTTCCCACCGCTGCGGCGAGTTGCACCGCCGGGTGATCTTGCACTGCATTTTCGATCAGCTTGGGATCGATGTTATGGCCGCCCCGGATAATAAGCTCCTTCTTGCGACCCGTCAGCCAGAAGTAACCGTCCGTGTCCTGGCGGGCGAGATCGCCGGTGTTCAGCCAGCGCTTGCCGTCAATCTCAAGCCAGAGGCCCTTGTTGTGTTCGGCATTGATATAGCCGGCGAAGACATTCGGCCCGTGGATCGCGAGCACGCCGACCTCTTCCGTCCCGGCGAATCCGATGAAGCCGTCCGAATCGTCAAGTCTGACCACTGCCATTTGCTGGTAGGGGAGACGCAGGCCGATCGAGCCGACACGTCGCTCGCCTTCCGGCGGATTGACACTGGAAACACAGGCGCCTTCCGTCAGGCCATAGGCCTCCAGAATGCGGATTCCGATCGTCTTTTCGAAATTGCGGAACAGTTCCACGGGCATCGGAGCCGCGCCGCAAAAACCGTAGCCGACGCTCGAAATGTCACGGCCGCCGACCGGCACCTGCAGCAGTGCCGAATACACAGTCGGAACGCCCGAGAAAGCCACGACCCGATAGTGTTCGACGATCTCCCAAAAGGACGGAATAACTCCCTCTCCGCGATAGCCCTGCGGCGTGCCCATGACGACATGTCCGCCTTGCGACCACGGGATGAGGCCCGTCACCAACTGCCCATTGACGTGGAAGAGCGGCAGGCCGCAGAAGATCGTCTTGCCCGGTGCGAACACACTCCCGATGAAGGCTTGGGTGGACCAGGCGTCGAACACCTCCGACAAATGGGTGCGCGCGGCGATCTTGGGCAGCCCGGTCGTGCCGCCTGTGCAGAAGTAAGAAGAGGTATCCTCGGGCCTGGGCATCTCGAAGGTCAACCCGTCGCCGCGTTCCGCGGCAATTTCCTGACGCAGGCTGAGAACGGGGATGGAAAGACCATCGACATCAGGGGCTTGCGAGCAAACCTCCGTCGCTTCCTCGGCGGTTCCGCGGAGATACGGTGCGAAACTGACGGTTAGAATTCCTTGCAAGTCCGGCACATTCGCCGCCGCGTTGATCGCCTTCTGCCAGATGTCGGTTCCCGGAAATGGGGCCAGGGTGACGAGCCACTTTGCCTGCCCGGTAATGAGGAGCTCGGAGATCTGTCCCGCTTCAAGCAGCGGATTGATCGCGAAGGCGACGCCCGCCGCTTCGCCGCCCCAGATCACGAAATGAGCCTCGGGCAGATTGGGTAGCACGAATGCCACGACGTCGTTGCGGCCGATTCCCAGCCGCCGCAGGGCATTGGCTGTCCTCGTGATGTCAGCGAGGAGCTCGGCATGCGTCCAGACGAAGGGATCACGGAAGTTGTCGGAGCGCAGAAAGAAGGACAGGGCAGGCTGATCCGGCGCGACAGCCGCGCCGCGCGCAAGCATCTCGTAGGTGCTTGCCGGAAGGTTACGGTCCAGCAGCGGGATTTGCTCGAATGCCTCAACATCGGACAAAGCGACAATGGGGCGACCGACGCCACCACGTGTATTTGCGAGCATAGTGATCTTCCTCCCTATAGATCCGCGCCGGCTCAATTGAACGGCGGCGGCAACTCCAAATTTGCGATGCGACGAGCTTCCTCCGGCTCGATCTCAAGTGCCTGGAGCACGAACTCCGCCGCGTCGGAGGCGCCATCCCCCAGGTCTTATGGGCCTGCAGCAGCAGAAGCACTGCAGCGAGACTGGTGCCGGCAATCATCGCCAGCTGGACCGTCACGGAGAGCCTCAACACTGAAGGAAACCAGGTCTTCGGGCGTAATGAGCGGGTGCCTGAGCTGGAGATTCTTGATCGCTTTGGGTCCCCAGAGGGACGCAGTTGACGCGCAAAGGCATTCAGCGGCCCATCGACTGTCCTGTTGTCGAAATTCCTGTGCACGGACGCCCTCTTCGACAAGTCCAGCGACGGCGTCTCTCACACGTGTTGCGTGTGCCTCGAAAGCAGGCCAGCGCTCATCATCGGCGACCGTGAGCAGCTCGAATATCTTTTCCTCATCCCGCATGAGAGCAAGAACACGTCTATGCAGCCCCAGCATGAACTCTCGGAGCGTTTCTGCACTCGTAAATCTTCCGGAGCCGGGTTGCATTACGGGAAAATTGTTTTCGAGAACCCGCGCAACAAGCTCGTCGTATATCGCCAGTTTGGAAGGGAAGAACCTGTAGACATTTGCTGGCGACATCTTGAGGTAGCTGGCGATGTCGCACACGTTCGTTTTGCCGGATCCATAGATCGCGCACAAAGTCTCTGCTGCACTGAGAATGCGGGCAACGTTCGTTCCCCGGCTCTCCTGCCGGCCGGTTCGCCGCTGGTCCATGTCCGAGCGGCAATTATCACTATCAAGCATCGGCGGCCCCCCGCGCGTCTGCAGCGCCGGGGCGGGTCAACCTCAGTTCACCCAGATAGACGCTCTCGGATAGGACGCAGTCGCGCCAAAGGCTGCCTTGGGCGTGGGACACTTCGACACGATACGTGCCTCCATCCCCGACCAGACCGTCGAAGCGAAAGTCGCCGAAGCCGTCGGTGACTGTCTTCGTGAGAACTTTGCCTCCCTGGGACAGGGTGACCTCCGCCCCTTCGAGACATTCCAACACCCCGGCGATGTCGGCGCTGACGCTGCCGCCGATGAAGCTTGTCTCCCACCGTTCCAGACCCCGGTACCAGACGCGGGGTTTGGTCCCGAGCTCGGGCTTTTGCACCTTGAGCCCCTCGGTGGCCGCCATCCGCCCCATGGCGACGTCATCGAGTTTCACCGCTTCGAAGACCTCCGTCGGACAACTCTGCTGGCAGCGAGGCCGCTGCCAGCCCTGATCCAGCAGGTGGGCGTCGAAGATCCAGGTCTGCGGCACCTGCTGCTCCTCGTTCCAGACGATTGCCCGGTACGGACACGAGCCGAGAATGTCCTTGCGGCCACGAGCCTTCTCAGGATCTATAATAACGATGCCGTCGTCTCGTTTGCGAATGGCGTCGCCCGCATAGCGTATGCAGGGCGCGTCATCGCAGTGGTTGCACATCACTGGTAAATAGGTGGTCTCCACCATAGGCACGCTGCCCTGCGCTCGGCGCAGGATGCGGATCGTGCTCTCACCCACGGCAGCGGCCGGCGCCGAATAGCCCGGAAAGTCGTTGCCGACATGTTCGTCCCGGTCCGCGATCACGCAATTATAGCAGTTCTCGCAGCGGCCGACGCTGATGATCAGGTTCCACTTGCTCAAGACTTCCTCCTACGCCGCGCAGCCATTTTGAAGGCGTCCGCGTTCTGCCACTTCTCGATTTGCACAAGGCAGGAGTTGGGAGCCATGCTGCTGGTTCCCCGGGTCTGCGATCGGTCCGGGGTAAGGATGTTCAGGCAGCCGCCGATCTCGATGGTCTCTCCCGCAAGTTCGATAAGCTGGAACTCGGCGCTGGCCTCATAGGACTTGACGACGCCCGGAGTGACCAGGGGCGAAATGTCGGCGGCGCAGATAACGGCGCCGCGGTCATTGAAGACTTTCACCAGGTCACGATGGCCAATGCCCCGGGCGGCGGCATCGGTCGGGTTGAGACGCAGCAACCAGAAGCGATGGCCTGCAACCAAGGCGCGATGGTCGTCCACCTGATTGACCGCGCTGTTCTTGCCGTCCATGCTGGTGTGGAAGCTATAGCGGCTGTGCGTGGCAATCATCTGCAGCGGATAGCGCTCCGTCAGCTTGGTGGTGCGCAGCCCTTCCCAAGAGGGAATGTAGCGATTGACCGGTGGCCGGTCCGGATTGTTTGCGGTGTTGCGCTTGAGGACCTCCGGCACGAATTCCAGTTTGCCGCTCGGCGTCTGCAGGCCCATGCCGAACTGTTCGGCATACTGGGATGGCATCGGAAGCGGTTCCGGCAGATCCTTGCGCCTTGCCTCGGCGAACCAGCGCATGTCGACCGGCTGGCGCAGTTCCGGCTTTTCGGGCGGCACGACGTAGTAGCCCTTGCGACAGAATTGCTTCCAGGAAACTTCGCTGGGCAGATCTGACGAATCGAACACCCGCTTTACCCAGTCGAGCTCGCTGCAGCCCTCGGTGAAGACGGCACCCAGGCCCAGCCGGGTCAGGATGGCGGTGAAAATCGCGTAGTCGGACTTCGACTCGCCCAAGGGCTCGATGCACTTATGCTGGAGGGTGATGACACGATGGTTGACGACGTTGACGCCGTGATGGGCGTAGCCTCCGGAATTCGCCCATTCTCCTATATCCCAGCGCTCCAATGAGGTGCAGGCCGGCAGGATGATATCGGCAAACTGGGCCTCGCCCTCCATCCAGATGGACTGGTTCACCACAAACTCGATGCTCTCGTGCCGATAGGCGTCGACCCAGCGTCCCGATCGTGTCACGGTGCTCAGGGACGATCCACCGTAGCGGTAGATCATGTGGATCGGCGAGTAGCCCGCCATGGGATAGCTGAAGGGCGCGAACTGGGCCTCCTGGGCCATGCCGTCCCAGAGGTAGCCGGTGGCCTCGCCGTTGATGATCGCATCGGGCAGTTGCTGGCGCGGCACCATCTGCTTGACGGGATTCATCGTCAGGATGTGCGGCATGCGCTGATAATTGTTCACGGCATTGCCGGTCCACGCCAGGTCGCCGGAAATCCCGCCATCTGCATAGCCCGGGAAATAGAAATGCAGGTCGTGCGGGACCCCGATCTGGAGACCGCCGAAATTGATGCCCGGCTTGCCCCAGCCCTGCATCGCCATCATCATGATCATGCAGCGCGCCCATTGCGCACCGGTCGCGCCTCGGCCTGCGCCGCCGAAGCCGGTGCCGGTCATGCCGACGGCTAGATAGACCTTCTTGCCGCCCCACTTGCGGGCCAGCGCGCGCACGTCTCTGGCAGGGATGCCGGTCTCGGCCTCCTGCCATTCGGGGGTCTTCGGAACGCCATCGGTTTCACCCAGCAGGTAAGCCTTCCATTCGTCGAAGCCGGTGGTGCGGGTCGCGACGTACTCCTCGTCATAGAGGCCTTCCGTGACCCAGACATACATGATCGCCTGGGCCAAGGCCGCATCGGTCTGCGGACGGACTGGAAACCAGCGTCCGCCCAGCAACTGGGCCGTCGGATTGCAATGCGGGTCGATATGCACGAACTCAATGCCGAGTTCCTTGGCCCATAGACGACGCGTTGTGCCCTCGAACCCCGCATAGGCTCCATTTGTGCTTTCGGGATCGCAAGACCAAAAGACGATCATCTCGGCTTCCTTGAGGCAGTCCTCCACCCCGCCATAGCCCGCAGGCACGCCGACCCGCATTGAATTGCCGAAATGGTGCATTGCGCCCCAGTACCAGCCCTCCCAGCTGTCCGGGTTGGCGGCAACCCGGGTAAAGCCGATCAAATTGGCGAACCGCATCAGCGAGCTCAGGTAATAACCCACATTGCCCCATTGGTGGTGGGACGACATCGGGAAGGTGATGGAACCTGGCCCGTGGACGCGCTTTTGCCGATTGATCTCCGTGGCGACGATGTCCAACGCCTCGTCCCAACTGATCCGCACGTAACCGGATTTGCCGCGGTTCTGCGGATTGCGTTCGCCATTGGGGTCGAAATCCACCCGCTTCATCGGGTGGAGGATACGCTTGTCCGAGTAGACGAGGGATTTCATTGTCAGAGCGTGGGGGGCTACCAGTGCACGCCGGGGCGGGCTGAACTTGCGGCCACGGGCTTCGATCACCCAGGTGGCCGGGTCCGTGTTGTCGAACTCGATGGGCGTGACCCGCAGGATACGGCCGTCCTTGACGTAAACGAACAGGGGCCCACCATTGGTGCAGGTGGTTAAGCGATGGCTGCCATCGGGCATTGGTGTTCCCATGGCCACGCCGGCGGTCTCGCTCATGTTGAGGGTCTGCGTGAACCAGACGACCAGTTCGTCCGGTCCGGCGGTAACCACCTTGAAGTTCTTGGCCGCGTGGATGATCTCGCCCTGATCGCGATTGGGGAGCAGCAGTTTGAAGGCAGTCGCAACATCCTTGAACGCCATGCTCACTTCGGCCTGGGCTGCCGAACCCGCACGGGAGCGGAATCTGCCACCTCGGATTTCCACGATGCGGCCGATGCTGCCGTCCTGGAGACCGATCCAGGCGATGACGTCGCGCTGCTTCAGCCGCTCAGCAAACGCCGGAGCGCGGGACGCCGTGTGGTTGAGCACTTTGGGCAGAGCAACAAGGACGGTCCTGAGAACCTGCCGGTTCACTCTGGATCTTATGGCTACCATATCGGTGCGGTCCGCGAGTCGAAATGCTCGATTTCGACGCCGTAGAAAAACGGTCTGATCGCACCGCCCGAAGCTTGCAGCTTCATTGGTAGTCCTCCTCCACTCCCATTCCTCAGTATTGACTATAAAATCATAATGACCGATTCGTCAATACGAAAAGGAAGGATCGAACGGGACTGGAAAGATGAGGGCGTGAGCAGTCCAAAAAGGCGCCCGCGTCGCTATCCTGAGCCGCGGCATCGGCGGTTCCAATTCCGGCACGATCTGCCATGGCATGAGAGAAGGATGAAAAAACTGCAGCGCTGGAGATCCGGCTGTGGAAGCACAAAAGGGTCGCCGAGCGCAAAGTCACCGGCCGTCAATATACACCCCGGATCTCGGTGACAGGCCGTGTTCTCGTTACGGGTCTCTATCATCGCGTAATGTATTGACGGGAACCGAACCGTCACCGGGACCGCACATGTGTCGCACGCGTCCGCCTCTCGTATCCACGAGGGTCCGCGGGGGCGGAAATCTGCAACGTCGCGCAGCCGACCTATCAGCGGCGATCCGCAAGCTGGTCGAGCAACTCCTTGGCATCGACAAGGTCGCGGGTATCAAAGCCTTCAGTGAACCAGGCGTAGACGGGGTTGAGAAGGCTTCGGCTCTCTTTGTCCCGGCCGCGGTCCATGTAGAGGCGCGCGAGGCTTGTTGCGGCTCTCAGCTCCGGTAATTTCGTGCTCTCGGAGCGAGCGGCCATCAGAGATTGCTGAAACCATCCCTCAACGGCATCGTCGTGCGCATGCCGCCGCGACAACAGCTCACCCTTCGTGCGCAGCAACTCAGGCAGCAGATGCTTCGTGCCGGATTTGGCGATGATGCCGAACGCCTTCTCCAGCAGGGTCAACCCCTCGCTTGCGTCGCCGAGCTCACCGTAAGCTTGCGCGAGGACACAAAGATAAAAGTTCATGCCCGCCTCTGCGCCGGTCGCGGCAATTCCTTCGACCGCCTTGCGCATTTCCTGGATACCGTCCTGCAATTCTCCTTGCTGGGCGAGCGCCCAACCAACGTGGAAACGGGCTGTCCCTGCCAAGAGCGGCAAGTCGAATTTAATGGCTACTTCAAGTTGCCGTTGCGCCCATTCAAGTCCAGCCTCGGGTTCGCGCCGCAGGAGATGGACAAAGGCCAGGGTGGACTGCGCGACGGCAATTGTGACGGAATGGGATTCTCGCTCCGCCAGCGACATCCCCTCTCGACCGCGCTGAAGAGCCTGGTCTGGATACCCACGAATCCAGAGCATCATCGCAGAGAAGTTCCGGCAACAAACGCCGGGATCATGGCCTGTGTAGATATAAGTCAGACGATGATCCCTGTCTGGGTCGTAGGTCGCCATTCCCCAGTCTGCGTGCTTCTCCGCGGCTAGATAGTCTCCCATGTAGAATTTGGTCGCCCACAACTGATGATGCGCTTCGAGGAGAAGGTCTAAATCATTCGCGGACTGAGCGATCTGCAGACATTGACAGCCGAGGTCATCGGCCTCGCGCAGATGCCCGGATACCATGTGGTATGAGGCTTCGCCCCGAACCGCGACGAAGAGCTCTTTGCTATCGGCCAGTTTCTCGCAAAGTTTGCGTGCCGACGAGAAGGCGCGCAGCACTTCCGGAGCGCCCCAACCTTTAATAGCCATTGCGGCCACTCCCATGGCATTGTGCAAATGAATTTCGCGCCGTAAGCGGGCCTCGGTGCCGGGCAGGGACGCGACCAGCCCCAACCCGTTGCCGAGGTGGGCCATGGCTTCGACATTCGCCGATCGCTTCAGTGCCTGCTGCCCAGCCTTCAGCCAGTACGCTCCGCCCTGGTCGGCAAGCCCGGCGGCCGTGTAGTGATGCGCGAGCGTCTCAGGCTCGATCTCGGCAACTTCCGGAAACTGCGCTTCCAGCGTTGACGCGATGATCGCGTGGATCTGGTGTCGCCGCCTCTTGAGCAGACTCTGATAGGCGGCGTCCTGCACCAGTGCATGCTTGAAGACGTAGGTAGCTTCGGGGACGACGCCGCTTCGAAAGACGAGCCCGGATTTTTCCAGATCTTGAAGATCATCGCTGAGCATGGCGGCATCAGTTCCGGTGACGGCGGCCAGCAGCCGATAGTGAAAGACGCGACCGATGCACGCGCCGATCTGAGCCACGTTCTTGACCGAGGAGAGTCGATCGAGGCGAGCCATCAATGAGTCTCGCAGCGTTGACGGAATGGCTGATAGGACCAATGGGCCTGTCAATCGATAGTGATTGCCAGCCTCGACAAGGAAGTCTGATTCGAGAACCGTCTTGGTCAGCTCCTCGACAAACAGCGGTACGCCTTCGGTTTTGGCGAGGATGTGGTTGGTGACCTCCGATGGCAGGATCTTGCCGCCCGTTATACGGTGTATGATTGCCGCTCCCGCATCTCGCCCGAGACTGCTGAGCGGTATCGGCGTCACATGTGACAATTCCAGCCAAGGCGGCCGGAATTCGGGACGAAAGGTGACGATGAGAAGCACTGGCAGGGAGCGCAAGCGGTCAACGAGCATGTCGAGCCACTCGCCCGTCGTCGGGTCGATCCAGTGAGTGTCCTCGACGACGATCAAAACAGGTTGGTAGGCCGCGATCCCTTCAAGCTGTTGGATGAGCACCCTTAGCGTGCGGGCCTTCTGCGATTGCGGTGTCAGTTTGATCGGTGGATAGCGGCCGGTGAAGTCGATCGAAAGCAGGGCAGCCAAAAGCGGGCCTACTTCAGTCTTGTCCGCGACCGATTGGAGCATCAATAACTCGAGCTTGTCGAGCTTCGTGCTCGCGCTGTCGTTTCCGCCGAGTCCGGCAGCGCGTCCAAGCTGCTGGATCACGGGGTAGAGCGGGCTGTTGATGTGGTACGGAGTGCAGAAGTAACGCAACCGTGCGTGCGGCTCGGCCATCAATCGCTCTTCCAACGCGGCAGTCAGCCGCGACTTGCCAATGCCCGGTTCGCCCGACAGCATCACCGCCTGGCCTTTACCTGCCCGAGCCTGCCGCCAGCGCTGAAGCAGAAGATCGAGTTCCTCCAATCGCCCCACCAGCGGTGTCGCGACGCCGTGCAGCGCATCAAAACGCCCCTCCGTATCAGCCTCGCCGATGATGCGCCAGGCGGGGACGGGCGTTGCGAAGCCCTTGAGCTGCTGGAGACCGAGATCGATCATCTCAAACAACCCGACAACCAGCCGCTGGGTACCGGCAGCGATCACGATGGTGTTTGGCTTGGCAAGGGCCTGCAGGCGTGCCGCGAGGTTGGGCGTCTCGCCAACCACCGCTTGCTCCTGTGCTGCTCCTTCGCCAATCAGGTCGCCGACCACGACGAGACCGGTGGCAATGCCAATACGGGCTGCAAGGGATTCGCCCAACAAGGGGGGCGTCAGCCTGGCGGTCGACGCCGCTGCCGCCAGGCCGGCCCGCACGGCCCGTTCGGCATCGTCTTCATGCGCCTTCGGCCAACCGAAATAGGCGAGCACGCCATCGCCCATGAGCTTGGCCACATAGCCCTCGTAGCGTGCAATTTCCGCCGACACGGCACTCTGGTATCCACGGAAGACGTCGCGCATTTCCTCCGGATCGAGCCGCTGTGACAGCTCAGTCGAACCCACAAGGTCAATAAACATCACGGTCAGTTGTCGCCGCTCGGCTTCGTGCCGGAGCGGCTCTGGGGCACACACGGAACTCGCTGGCGACATGGTGTTGTCGGCCAATGCGCCAATCGCTGCCAGAACCTTACGACGCGGGCCTAGGGGTAAACCCAGCTCTCTCAGGTCATCATCGCTGAGATGTCGAAGCGCATCTGAATCAACTTCGTTGGCGGTGAACGCATCTATGTACTTGTCCAGCCCGAGGCGGGCCAGCCAAGCCGCGATGTCAGACATGACAATCACCTCGCTGCGAGCAAGGATAGCACGACCGTGGCACATCGCGCATAAACACTTGGCAATGGCCAAGCTGATCTTGCCTGTTGGCGTTGCGGATTCCGACGTGGAGCCGGCCGGCATTCCCATTTGAAACCGGCACTATTCCAATCAAAGACAGGCCGGTTTTGGGCACTGAACATTCCCCTGGGTCAGCAACTCTGGCATCAAGTGCTCCACGATAAACGCGGAGATTTTGATGCCGACAAAGAGAAGGCTGACCATGAGACTGCTACGACAAATGCGGTTGCCGGAAGCGGGACCAGTTCCCGAGATCACGGGCGTATTGGGAATTGCACGAAGTACGGTACAGGATAACCTTTAGCGCGCAGCAGCAATTGGATTGAGCTGGCTCTTGCCGGGCGAACTCATTGACGATGCGCTTGAGAACAAACTCTTCGCTCGCAACGGGATCAAACAGGGCACGAGACGACGCGTCGAACCTGGGCCGATCTTGCTGCCGAGTTCCAAAAGTCCGGCGCGACGCTTTTAGTACCTCGAAGGCGAAATCGTTCGACCAATTCTGATCCGCGAGGGTGCAGTAGTGGCGACCGACGCCGAAAGAACCGACCGAGCCGAAATTAGCTTCCCAACTTACTCACCGATAACGCCTCTATGGACCTGCATCGGCCGATATCGACGGGAACCCGCGCGAAGGTGCACGCCACCGCGTTAGGTGCCGCGTCCGGTGCGAGTTGTTGAAACGGCAGTCATTGCCAATTTTTGCCAAGGAAGGTATTCTCGTTCCCATGAGCACAATGAACATTTCCCTACCGGACTATCTGAAGAGCTTCGTCGATGAGCAAGTCGCCGGGAGGGGCTATGGGACGAGCAGCGAGTATATTCGGGAGTTGATTCGTCGAGATCAGGACCGGCTCACATTGCGCAGGCTGTTGCTTGACGGTGCTTCCTCTGATCAGGCTGAACCGGCCGACGCTGAGTATTTCACCAGGTTGCGCGAACGAGTTCGTAGTCGGCAGGCCAAGTGAGTAACAAGCGGATTATTCCACGTGAATTGGCTCGCAATGATGCCGAAGCGGCCGTCGACTATTACGCAGGCGAGGCGGGAATTGAAGTTGCCCTCGGATTTATCGACGCTCTTCAAGCGGCTTACGATTTGATCGCGAGCCATCCAGAATCTGGCTCATTGCGGTATTCATATGAATTGGGATTACCTGACTTGCGGAACGTCTATTTGAAGAGTTACCCCTACCTCGTTTTCTATCGCGAGCAGGCTGACTATATCGACGTTTGGCGCGTGCTTCATGCCAAGCGGGATATCCCGCAATGGATGCAGGGTCCGGATAGTCACTGATCTCTCGGAGACTTCATCGTTGGAAGTTGGGTGTCGTCAGGCCATGATTCGACACCGAACATCAAGGGAAACCTTCTTGCCTGAAGGCAGAACTGGCGGGGCGTACGCTCCCGCAATGCCCGACGATGACGGACTGGTTTCATCTACCGAACCCATAAGGAAGCTGGCGGTTATTCTTGCGGCTGATGTCGCAGGCTATAGCTGTCTAATGGAGCGCGATGAAGAGGGGACCGTTCGATCGATCTCCGCGAGATTGCCAGGGAACTGGGTGATGGGACACTCGTCTGCTATTTGAACAGGAATTGATCATCGTGGCCAGTCCGGATCTTGTCAGCGGCGTCCCGCTGCCACTTTCGCCTTCGCAAATGCGCGAGTTTCCGCTCCTTCACGACGCCTACGACCATTGACAGAACTATTTTCATGCGAACGATATGCCTTTCGGCTCCAGGTACAATCAGACGACTCTCGCCCTTGACGCCGCTCTAGCGGGGCAGGGGCTGGGCATCGCTTGCAGGGCCTTCCAGCATAGCCGGCGCGCTCTGGCAGATGGCGACGCCGGGGCCGGATGTGGCTCGGCTCTACCGCGAGGAGCCGCTCCTTGCCCATGCTGTCGTCGACGTCGAGCCGCGGCTGGCGCATATCCTCTCCGGCCTCATCAACGGCTATCTCGGCGACAACGCTGCCGCGAAATGACCCGCAGGAAGGCAGGGAAAGGTATTCCCCCGGCGGGCCTCGACTCATCCACCGTGCCAAGCTGAGAAGGGGCGGCAGGCCGATTCCAATCGAAACGTTAAAGCACGAAGGGTGGATCGCCGGTTCGGATCCCTTCAAGGCGACGTTTACATCGGATTGAGATTAGGCGCTCCACAGGCTGCGGGGGCACGTCTTAAAAGTTCTTTTGACCCCGTCGTTTACGAGGAAGTCAGCCAAACACAGTCATGATGAATAGGATTACGAGAGGTACTTCGAAATACCGAGCTCGCGCATGGCACTTCCGAAGATAAAGATGTTTCCAGCGCAAGGATGGTTGTGGCTAGCTCAACTGGATTTCGCCACTCTCTGCGTATCATCTTCGCAACATGGCGGCGCGAGTTGTTAAATCCCTGAGCCGTCGAGCTCTCGCTCGTCGTCGCCTTCCCAGGGTGAGGGCATCGAGGTGCGATTGAGATTGGCCGAGGGCATCGGCATCCAACACTTCAATTCCGGCTCGGCATATTCGATGATGCGGCCGGGCGAGGAATCAGAGGCGCGCCAGCCTTCTGCACCGAACTGATCGCCATTCGACCAATACGCGAGGTCAACTTCTGCCGCCCCCTGTTCGGACGGGCGGATCGTCACGAGGATCCGACTGCCGTTCTTCGGCGCGCTTGCCATGTGGCGCCAGGGGTCTGGCTCGGCCATCATTTTTTCCTCCCGCCTTGCTGCAGGTTACAAGTGTCGCCTCGCCATCGAAAACGGTCAACTCACACTTTGCACAACCCATCGTCTATCGATTGACTGTCCGATCAGGGCGCGCCGAATTGAGGCGTGCCGTCGCTCCTCGGCTGGCATTTCGTGGGTCGGTCCGCCGGGCTCAGCACATCGATGCCGGCAAGCGCGCTCATGTGAATGGTGCCGCATTGAACTCGAAACAGGAGGTCAATACGCCCTTCATGTCAGCGCCCCCGACGACTTCGATCTTCGCGAGCATGGATGCTTTTTCGTGTTATGATGGGCTTGCAGCGCGTAATCACGACCTCGACAATATGGCAGAGGCCGAACGCTATTTTTGCTCTGGCGCAGGAAGTTTTGCGCCCCCAGCATAGGCTCAATGCCGAAGCTGGGTGTGCTGCCTTTTCCTGACTGATCCGGGGCGAGGAGGTAGTCCATGTCCATGAGTAGTGTCGACCGCCCGCTGCAGCCGGGCGACCAGGCCCCGAATATAGTGCTCGATGCGATATCGCGCGACGGCAAGATCGCGCTCGATGATTTTCGAGGCCGTAACCCGTTGTTGATCGGTATGTTTCGCGGCCTGCATTGTCCGTTCTGCCGGCGCCATGTCGCGGCAATGGCGCAACTCAAGCCGGCCCTGCGTGAGAAAGGCGTCGAATGCCTGGCGGTCGTCATTACGCCGGTCGAGCGGGCGCGGCTCTATTTCCGTTACCACCCCGTCCCCGATCTTCTCGCCGCATCCGACCCGGAGCGGGCCTCGCACCGTGCTTTCGGCTTGCGCGAGGTCGGGATGGACACGGTCATGGCGATACGGGTCCATCTCCCGGGCGAGTTGCCCGAGCCTATGGATGTCATGGCAATGGACGAGTTTCTCAACAAGAAGGAAGGATATGAGATTACGGAAGCCGATCAGCGGGCGATGGCTTCCAGCCAGGGGCAGCTTGTCGGTCAGTTCCTGATCGACCGGGCGGGCATCGTACGCTGGAGCTTCACTGAAGTTCTGGAGGCTGGCCTCAATACGTTCAGCGCACCGAATTCCGAGGAATTGATGTCGGCAGCTTCCCAAGTTACACATTAATAGGCGGCGGAAATAGGCTGCTGAAAACTCGTTCGACGACCGCCGTCTTGTGGTGATTCTGTGAATTTGGATGATGCTCAGGCGCGGAGGGTTAAAGTCTGCCCGTGGGCTTCGTAGCGATTTCCATTCAACGGCCGCAGTCATTCCCTTGATGATAGAATTTGGAACAGGGGCAGAATTGCGCCAACCGCTGGGTGTGGCTGTCCTGGGAGGACCCCTCGTCAGCCAAGTGTTGACGCTATACTCGACTCCCGTGCTTTACGTTGTGCTCAAACGCGTGTTTGCTCCAAAGATCCAGGCGACGATAGGTGAAATGAGCTCCGCTGCGTGACGTAGGGCGTGGGTGAAGCCTGCGGAAGCCGGCGACTGGGCACGAATTTCTTGCGTTTGTAATGGCCCCATAGATCTGCGGTATCCGTCCTCATCCTCGCTAGGATGTTCGCGGTAGATCGTTGAGCTGGTGGAAGGTGTGTCGCATAAGTTCGCGAATGGTCTGGCGGTAGCGCTGATTGGCGCGGACCCGGGGCAGGATGTATGCCACCGCTTGCGCGTAAAGGTAGTATAAGACGCCATTCTGTACTATGGGCAGTGAAATTTTCTGTGCGGCTGTGCGATTATCCGTGTTCGTGCGGGACGCATTACAGTTAGCCGGAGCGAACTCGTCTCGAGGAGTGGTTAAATGGCCTCCGTCGATTCCCTTGCGGCGAGATTGCTGTCGGCGACATTGATGTTCGATCGGGCGTCTTTGGCGGCACTTGAGGCTTTGGCTGCCGAATCCGACCGGCGGGTCCTGCGACGCGGTGAGGTCCTGGTTCGCGAAGGTGATCCATCGGACCGGTTCTTCATAGTGCTGTCTGGCCGCTTTACGGTGCACAATGAAGATTCAGCCGGTTGGGTCGCCGAGATTGGCCAAGGCGAACTCGTCGGTGAGGTCGGTTTCTTCGCGGGGCTGCCCCGTATGGCCACCGTTCTTGCAGCGCGCGATTCGATCGTTCTTGAAATCCGCGGCAACCAGTTCGAGAAAGCGGCCGAGGCCTTGCCGAGCCTACGACAGGCGGTCACGACGTTTCTGGCGCGCCGGTTCGCCATGCAGGCTCCGAATTCATCGCTTCCCAAGAGACCTGCCAAGATCCGGACGCTTGTGGTCATTCCAGCCGGCGGAAGTCGCATTTCACCAGTTTTCATCGGGCACCTGCGGAAAGCGTTCGATGAACGCGCGCGCGTTCAGTTCCTTGCCCGGGCTGACATTGAAGCGCGGTTCGCCGGTCTTCCGATCGACGATCAGCCGGTCCTCAACTGGTTGAATGAACTCGAGGCCAAAACCGAAATCATCGTTTATGTCGCCGATGAAGAGCCCAATGAATGGACTCGCGTCTGCATTCGCCAGGCGGATAGCGTCCTGTTGGTTGCCAGCGCGTCCTCTTCGCCCTGCATGAACCTGTCCGAGCAGCTGGCGCTATCGGTCCATCCACCATCGACCGCGCGGCTCGTCCTGGTTCACGACAATCGCTCGGCAGTGGTCTCCGGTACCACTGAATGGCTTAACGAGCGTCCTCATGTTGGCCATCATCATCATGTTGCGCTAGTGGACGGGTCCGACATGCAACGCCTGGCTCGATTCATTTCCGGCAACGCAAGGGGTTTCGTGGCGGCGGGGGGTGGGTCCCTCGGCAGCGTCCATCTGGGCGTTTACAAGGCCTTCCTTGAGGCGGGCGCTTGCTTCGACTATCTCGGCGGGACGAGTTCCGGAGCGGCAATGATGGCCGGCTTTGCCCGTGGCTTGGATGCGGATGAGATCGACCGAGGCACGCACAACATATTCATTAAGAGCCGGGCTTTTCGCCGACCCACATTACCGCATTTCGCGCTCCTCGATCACAAAGCGTTCGATCGAGCCCTTCAGGCGGAGTACGGCGACGTTCTGATCGAGGATCTTTGGCTTCCCTTCTTTGCGCTTTCGACCAATCTGAGCAGTCGTCAGCCCCATGTTCATCGCCATGGAAAGCTGTGGCGGGCCGTTCGGGCGTCCGGCTCGATCCCGGGGGTCCTGCCGCCGTTCTTTACGACTGACGGCGATATGCTGGTGGATGGTGGGATTATGAACAATCTGCCACTGGAGCAAATGAAGGAACTCAAGACCGGACCCAATGTCGTCGTGAGCTTGGAGTCGGGTGGACCCCAGAAATATCAAATCGACTATGACCGCATCCCCGGAGCTTCCCAGTTGGCGCTCGCCTGGCTAAATCCTTTCGGTCGTGCCAGCTTGCCAAAGGTGCCCAGCGTGATTCACGTGATTGCTGCCAGCATGCTGGCGCACCGGCCGCAGGACATTGCGATTGGCGAAGAGGATGTTTTGGTCTGTCCGCCGGTTTCGAGCACGATCAGCTTCATGGATTGGAGCAGGCATTCCGAATTGTTTTCGGATACCTACGACTGGGCGATCCGATGGATGGAGGAACGTCTGCGCCAGAACGACCCGGGCCTCCAAGCGGTGCTCGGCACCTCTGCTCAGCGGGGCCCGATCCAAGTCCGCAGCGACGGCATGGACGTGTAGCGCATCCAACCACATCGTCTCACCTGAGAACAGTCACCTCCTTTTGCGGTGTCACTAGCGATTATGTTGGCGAGGTCGGCAGAGCCAAGTGAGTGGCAGTCAGCGCTGGAGCATAGGCCAAGTGCGAGTGATGACAGTCTTCGGCTTCAGCTTTGAGAGCGGTTCTTGTAGCGCCAGGGCTCGTTTCCGGTTTCGAGGATCTCGCAGTGATGGGTCAGACGGTCGAGGCGCGCGGTCGTCATCTTGGCATCGCCGAACACTGTCGGCCACTCTCCAAGGGCCAGGTTCGTGGTGACGATGATCGAAGTGCGCTCGTGCAGCCTGCTGATCAGATGGAACAGGAGTTGGCCGCCTGCCTGCGCAAATGGCAGATAGCCGAATTCGTCGAGAATGATGAAGTCGAGTCGATTGAGATAATTGATTGGCCGCCTTTGCTTGCCGCTATGTGTCTTCGGTTCCAGGCGGATGACCAGATCGACGACATTGAAGAATCGCCCCCTGTTCCGTTGCGGATCAGTGCACGGCCAATCGCAACGACAAAGGCGTCATCGGCCACGGACAAACCCGCGGCGCTCGCGCCTGCGACTTCGATTTTCTGGATTGAGAGCGGCGCGGCCGATGTGCCCATTTCTGATCTCCTTCAAGATGCTGAGAGTTGCTATCCGCCACGCAGGGTTCGCGCGGCGTTGTTTCTCAGCACCTAGCACGGGCATGGCCTGCTGTTCCCCTCCACTGCGAAGGGTCAGCCAGACCATTCGCGCTGAAACGAAATCCGGCTCGTCTACTGTATCATCACCGCGCGAAGCGCATCGGCCAGTTTCTTGACAGCGATCTCGATTTCGAGAGGCGTGTAGGCCGCAAACCCCATCAGGAAGCCAGCCTTGCCGTCGCCGGAGTGATGTAGCGCCGATAACCCGAGAAGCTCAATCCCGACCCTTCGCGCCGCGTCGACGGCGGTGTGTTCGGCGATGTCGCAGGTCAGCACGCAGGGCATTTGCAGCCCACCGATCGGAACGCACGTCTCAACGAAATCCGACAGATGCGTGCCGACGAGGCCAGCCAGCATGTCGAGGCGCTCAGCATAGACGCCGCGCATTGTGCGAACATGCGCGCCGAAATGTCCGCCCTCGATGAACCGGGCCAGCGTCAGTTGTGTCATGGGGGCCGTATGACCATCCAGCAGCGTGCGCGCGACGGTCATCGGCTTCACGAGCGGCGGCGGCAGCACCGCATAGCCAATCCGCAAGCCCGGAAAAAGTGATTTGGTGAAGGTGCCGATGTAGATGGTCCGGTCGTGCGGATCAAGACCTTGCACGCAAGCTGTCGGCTTGCCTGCATAGTGGAACTCGCTGTCATAGTCGTCTTCAATGATCCAGGTCTGATGCCGTGTGGCCCATTCGATTAGCGCCAGGCGGCGGTCCAGCGCCAGTGTCGCGCCGGTCGGGAACTGGTGGGAAGGCGTCAGGAAAACCGCTTTGGCTCTGTGTGGTTGTGCCGTGATCTGGCCCACGATGATACCCTGTTGGTCCACCTGAACGGGGACGCATTCCAGCCCCGCCGCACCGAACGCCTTGCGCGCACCGTAATAGGCGGGATCTTCGATGAAGATCCGATCACCAGGATCGAGCAGCAGGTTCGCGCATAGGGATATGGCTTGCTGCGAACTGGTCAGCACCAGCACGCGGTCAGCCGTGGCGCGCGCGCCGCGTTCAAGGTTCACATAGTCGGCGATGGCGCGGCGAAGCGGCTCGGTTCCCTGCGGATCGCCGTGAAGCAGCGTCTGCGCGCCGAACTCTTTACGAACCTGTCGTTCCAGGCGTTCCCAGAGCTGAAGCGGGAAGGTCCGCGTTTCCGGCACGCCATGTGCAAAGGGCCGCGGTGAAAGCAGTTCGCAAACGCCGCCGCTCCGGAATATGGCCGCCCCGCGTTTGCTGAGTTTCGGGGCCCTGTTGCGCAAGAGCGCATCCCGTCGTGAGAGGCGATGACCGGGCGTGAACTCCGTCATTTGCGCCACGAAGCTGCCGCTGCCCACACGCCGTTCGATGAAGCCCTCTGCATGAAGTTGGGCATAGGACGCCTCGATCGTGTCCCGCGAAACGCCGAGCGACTTGGCGAGCGCGCGAGAGGCCGGCAGCGGTTTACCTCGCCCGAGTGCGCCATCGACGATCAGTTGCCGGATCGCCCGCTGAATCCTCGCGTGAAGCGGCATCGCCGCATGGGCAGGGTGCGCAACCCATGCGTTCACGGATTCGAGTTGGGAATGCTTGAACAAATGGTCTGGTCTTATCGAATAAAGTGGTTGGGCATATCAGGCCATTGATTGGCTAAATGTCAATGCACATTGGCGGCCGTATGCCCCGAACTTCAGGAGACTCTTCAGGATTATGTCGTCCCGTTCCTCGCCTTCACCCATCCGCCTCAACGATGTTACCCATCCAATTGTCGCAGGCCTGATCTCCGTCATCGTCAACTATGGCGGCACCTTCATTCTGGTCTTTCAGGCGGCGACGGTCGCTGGGCTAAGCCCGGCACTTACGGCCTCTTGGGTCTGGTCGGTTTCCATTGGCGTGGGGCTCACAGGCCTGTTTCTGAGCTGGCGCTATCGCGAGCCGATAATCACGGCATGGTCAACGCCGGCAGCGGCGTTTCTCGTCACCGCGCTGGCGACGACGCCCTATGCGGAGGCGATCGGCGCTTACATGATCTCGGCGGTAGCCTTCGTCGCACTCGGTATGTCGGGCTATTTCGAGAAGGTCATCCGCCTGATCCCGCCCGGCATCGCCTCGGGCCTTCTTGCTGGCATCCTGCTCCAGTTCGGCATCGGTGCTTTCGGCGGGGCAAGCGTAGATCCGCTGCTGGTCGGCTTGCTGATCATCGCCTACGTTGCACTGAAGCGTTTTCATGCCCGATACGCCGTGGTTGGCATTCTGCTTCTCGGGCTTGCCTTACTGCTGACGCAAGGCCGCGTTGATCTGTCCGGGCTGAAGCTGGAATTCGCAGCTCCAGTCTTCACCATGCCGGAGTTCTCGCTGAACGCGCTGCTTTCCGTCGCGCTGCCGCTGTTCCTGATTACGCTGACCGGCCAATACATGCCGGGAATGCTGGTCTTGCGGAACGATGGGTTCAAGACAAGCGCCAATCCCATCGTGACGGTGACGGGTCTCGGCTCGCTCATCATGGCTCCGTTCGGCTCCCATGCCTTCAACATCGCGGCCATCACCGCAGCGATCGCTACGGGCAAGGAAGCACATGAAGACCCCTCCAAGAGGTGGATCGCCGGCATCACGGCAGGTTGCTTCTATGTGCTCGTAGGCGTCTTCGGTGTCACGCTGGCCGCCGTCTTCATGGCCTTTCCAGCGACCTTCATCACCACGCTCGCCGGTTTGGCCCTCCTTGGCACCATCGGCGGCAGCCTTGCAGCGGCGATGGCAGACCCAACCTCCCGCGAGGCAGCGCTCATCACCTTCCTCGCGTCTGCCGCGAACATCAAGCTGTTCGGCGTCGGCGGAGCGTTCTGGGGTCTGCTGATCGGGCTCGTCGCATACCTCGTTCTTAACTGCCGCCTGCCGCGTCGCGAGCGCACCGATCTGCCCGTGACCGAGGGAGCCTCGAAGTGAACCGCCGGCGATACCATCACGACCTCTATCATTTCGGTCCAGAGCCAGGTCGTGCATGGGCATGTCGGCAACAGTGCCTCCTTTCGGCCCATGCAGGTTCACGGGTTAAACGTCGCGGTGGTGCCGAGACCCCTGTTCGCCAATCATCCCGGCTTCGAGGCCACGCGCGGCAGGATGAGTCTTGACATGTCGAAAATCGACTGCAATGTAATAACTAACTAGTTACATACTGTATGCGATTGAATGTCAGCGGCCGCGAATGGATCGCTCAGGGAGGAGCCTATGAAGATCTTTGGAGTGCAACATGTTGGCTTCACCGTGCCAGACCTGGAAGAGGCAGTCGGCTTCTTTGAGGCGGTGTTCGGTGCGGTGGCATGCCTGGAAACTGGTCCCATCGATGTGGACGACACTTTCATGCAGAGGCGCCTCGGCGTTCCTGCGGGCCGGAGGATTGAGAACATCAAGGTGCTGCGTGTCGGCAATGGCACCAACTTGGAGATCTTTCAATATTCCGGCGAAGTCGAGGGCGGCGATCCGCTCAAGCGCAACAGTCAGCCGGGTGGATTCCATCTGGCCTTCGAGGTTGACGATTGCGATGCGGCAGCAACGCGCCTGCGGGCGGCAGGTGTCGAGGTGCTCGAGGGACCCACCTATGTCGACAAGGGTGCCATGGAGGGGCTGACATGGCTCTATCTGAAAGCGCCATGGGGGCAGTTCCTTGAGGTCGTCAGCATGCCGGGTCCGCTTGGGTATGAACGGGCAGGCGGTCCGACGCAATGGTCCCCGGTGACCGGTCGTTGACACGCATCTCCCTTGGGTCTGGCGTTTGGACGGCAAGATGCGCCATTTAAGCCATTGATTCACCTAGGTAATAATCACTGACTCGCGCTCGGTCGTCTTTGTCGGCCGGAAAGGACCTCAGTGCCCAATGAAATCGTGATCGCCGCGAAGCAGGCCTTTGAGCTGGTGTCCTATGACGACCTGCCGTTAAAGCCCGGCGAAGTGCGCGGGCGAACGCTCTACACACTTGTCAGCCAAGGCACCGAACTGGGCTGGGCAAATGGCGATGCTTTTCCCATACGCCCGGGTTATGCCGCAGTCTTCAGGGTTGATGAGGTCGCCGGGGATGTCGTCGGTACACGGCCCGGTGAACTGCGGTTTGCGATGGGCGCTCATCGTTCCACGCAAACGCATCTTGCCAGATACACCTTGCCGCTGCCGGCAGGTCTGGAGCCCGCAACGGCGACGCTTGCACGTCTGATGGGCGTGTCGATGACCACGTTGATGACGACGAAGGCTCGCCCAGGCGACCGCGTCGTCATATCAGGCGCTGGTCCGGTCGGCTTCCTTGCGGCGCACCTTTTCAAGATCGGCGGCTACCGTGTGACGGTAATCGATCCCGATGAACTGAGGCGGGCGCAATTGGAACAAAGCGGCCTATCCGACTGCCGGGAACGGCTGCCTCTCGAAGACGATGCCTTCGCCGGCCAGGTTGCGCTCGTCGTTGATTGTTCGGGCCACGAAAATGCAGTTCTCGAGGGCTGCCGCCTCGTGCGCAGGCTCGGCGAGGTGGTCATGGTCGGCGTTCCCTGGCGCAAGTGGACGGATGCATCCGCCCATGAACTCATGAATGCCGTCTTCTTCAATCTCGCCACCTTACGCTCCGGCTGGGAGTGGGAGATCCCAATCCAGTCCCGTGGCTTTGAATGGGAGGAACTTCTCGAGGGCTACAATAATGCCCCCCATTCCGTGTTCAGCGGTTTCTCGCTCGCGCTCGATTGGCTGGCCCAGTCCAGGATCCCGCTTGAAGGTCTGATACGGCGGTTCGTGCCGAACAATCCGTCAGCGCTCTATTCGGATATTGCGGCGAGGCGCATTGAGGAGCCGTTCATCGTTCTCGATTGGGCCTGTCTTGGGGAGGGCAAATAATGGAAAATCATCACCAGAAGGAAGAACTGGTCGTCTCCACGCCGACGCTTGCTGCAAGCGCTGCTTTGCGCCTTGTCGGCCATGCCCTTGCTCATGCGTCGGCGAATGCCTGGCGGGTGGCTGTTTGCGTGGTCGATACCCAGGGCGTGGCACTCGCGGCGGCGCGAATGGATGAGGTGGCACCGCCGATCCTCGACTTCGCGACGGACAAAGCCTTCACTGCGGCAACGATGAAGCGTACGACGGAAGCGTTCTTCGAACGGATGGACAACAGCCCTAGTCTGAGGCTGGGCCTGACCAATCGGCCGCGGCTTCTGGTCTGGGGCGGAGGCCTACCAATCATTCACGGCGACCGCGTTGTCGGTGCGATCGGCGTGTCCGGCGCGCGCGACGTCGAAGATATCGAATGTGCCCGCCACGCACTCGACCTCGAGAGGCTGTCTTTCGAGCTCTAGGCGAGTTCTAGGCGCAAACCAGCCGCATGATCGTTTCGATATTGAACCGGAGGCGCTCGTCGACCGCCTCCTTCGCCATCAAGTCACGCTCGAACACGATTGACCCGGTGAAGCGGTTGGTCAGGTAGTAGTAGCCGATTGCCGCGATGGTGATGTTTAGCTGTACGGGATCGATGCCGCGGCGAAAAACGCCTTGCGAGGCGCCCCTCTCCAGCAACACTTCCACCATGTTGACGAACTTGCGGCTGGCTGCCTTGATCACCACGGATTTCTTCAGGTGCTTGGCGCGATGCAGGTTCTCGCTGTTGACCAGCGTGATGAATTCCGGGTTCTTCAGGTAGTATTCCCAGGTGAAGCGAACGAGCTTTTCCAGCGCTGCCTTTGGCTCGAGAACATCAAGGTTGAGCTTCTGTTCGGCCGTGCGGATGGCGATATAGGCGTCTTCCAGAACAGTCTGGAACAGGCCCTCCTTGCTTTCGAAATAATGATAGATCATCCGCTTGTTGGCCTTGGCCTTCTCGGCGATCACATCGACCCGTGCGCCGCCTAAGCCATTCTTGGCGAACTCTTTTTTGGCGGCGTCGAGAATGCGTGCCTTGGTCGCTTCCGCATCGCGGATGCGCGGTTTGCGGCCCGGCTTTTCGGTCGGTTCGTTGATCATGCTCAAGGCCATTCCTCCGGCGCGCTCGCGGCTCATGTCGAGGCAGTCATACACGCCAGCGAGCATATCCGTCAAAGCGGTCAGCCGAAAATCATCAAAGCCGCGATCACGAAAAGCTCTTGACTCTCGCCTCACCAAAGAAGTAACTAGTTAGTGCGTTAAGTGGGTATAAGGGAGCTGAGGAGGCTCGGATCCGCAGAAGTGGATCGCCTTTGTTGCCCTCTGAAAAACCCGTCGAATGCGGGCAACGTTCAACGTGGATTTGGGAGGAACGCCATGTCGACCTTTATCAAGGACTTTATCGAGCGCGAGACGCTCAGCCGTCGCAACTTCATCCTGGCGACTGCCGCCGGCATTGGAGCCATGACGGTTCCGACCATTCTCGGGCGTGGCGCTGCACATGCCGCGCTGACCGATCCGGCGATCGCCTGGAGCTATCGCGATCGCGCCTCCGCCTATTGGAACTCGGTCATCTCGGGTGCCGAGGCATTTGTCGAAACGATCGGCAAGCCGAAGGGCGCGCTCGTCAGCCTGATCAACGAAGGCTCGTCGGAGAAGTCCTTGGCCGACATCAAGGCTTTCCTTGCAAAGAACAATGGCAACTGCGCGATCGCCTGCGACGCCAACGACAGCCCGAATGCAAGGCCAGTGGTGGAGGCTGTGTCTGCCGCCGGCGGCTACATCTCGACAATCTGGAACAAGACCGACGATCTGCATCCCTGGGACTTCGGCGACAACTACGTCTCCCACATGACCTGGTCGGACGAGAAGCCGGCGGAAGAGACCGCACGTATCCTGTTTGAGGCTATGGGTGGCGAGGGCGGGGTTGTTCATCTCGGCGGCATTGCCGCCAACAACCCCGCCGTCGAGCGCCTTAATGGCCTCAAGAACGCCCTTAAGGATTATCCGAAGATCGAACTGCTCGATGCGCAGCCGGCCGACTGGGACACGCAGAAGGGTGCCGAACTCATGGCGTCGTTCCTGACCCGCCACGGCGACAAGATCAAGGGCGTCCATTGCGCCAATGACAACATCGCCTATGGCGTGATCGAGGCCCTGCGTGCTGAAGGCATCGAAGGAATGCCGATCGTTGCCTATGACGGCAATCTTGAGGCCGTGCAGATGGTGTTGGAAGGCCAGCTTCTGGCCACAGTCTTTACCAATCCGCATTGGGGTGGCGGCATCACGGCGGCGCTCGCCTATCACGCGGCGATCGGCAGCTTCAAGCCTTCGCAAGAGCCGAAGGAACATCGTGAGTTCTACGGGCCGACCATCCTCGTAACCGCCAAGGATGCGGAGGAATTCAAGGCGAAGTATCTCGATTCCGTTCCAGCCTACGACTGGAAGGACTTCTGGGGGCCGTCCAACGGCCAGATCCAATACTGAGCCATTCGGTCTGAGGGAGGCGGCCGCGTTGTCGCATCCGCCTCCATTTCATTCATTACAGTCCGGGCGAAGGGGTGCCTAACGTGACACGTCGCATATCGCGCGAAACCTTGATCAAATGGGCGCCATTCCTGGTGCTGATCGCGCTGGTGATCTTTTTCACCGCCCTCAATCCGACCTTCTTCTCGGTCCGCAATTTTGCCCGCATCGCTATCGCGGCGGCGCCGGCGCTGATGGTCGCAGTCGGCGTAACATTCATCATCATCATGGGATCGATCGACCTTTCCATGGAAGGAGCGATCTCGCTCACGGCGGTTGTGTTCGCTTTCGCCTTCGCGAAATTCGGCGGCACGCTGATGAGCGCCGGTTGGCTGGCCATTCCCCTGATCCTCATGGTCGGAGGGCTGATCGGGCTCGTAAACGGGCTCGTTCACGTCAAGCTGCGAATACCATCCTTCATGGCGAGCCTCGCGATGGGCTTTGTGGGAACCGGTGCGGCAATCCTGCTGACGGGCGGCGACATCGTGAAGGTGAGTGACGCGACCTTTCGAGGTCTTTTGACCGTGCGTTGGTTCGGGTTTCCGATCATGGTCTACATCGCCGGCTTCTTCCTGCTCGTTGCCTGGTTCATTCAAGCCCACACGACGCTCGGCCGCAACTTTTATGCCGTCGGCGGCGGCGAGGAGCTCGCGCATGCCTCCGGTCTCAACGTCAACCGCGTCCGTGTCACCGGGTTTGCGCTCGCCGGCGTCTTTTACGCACTGGCCGCCATTCTCGTCGTTGCAAGGATCGGCCAGGCCGAGTCCGTCACCGGTTCGAACTTCATGTTCATCTCGATCACCTCGGTCGTGGTGGGCGGCGTGGCGCTCTGGGGCGGGATCGGGGGCGTCTGGAACGCGCTCGTCGGCGTGCTGATCGTCGGCGTCATCAACAACGGAATGGTCGTCGTCGGCTTGCCTGATTTTCTCCAGGACGGAGTTCTCGGACTGCTCGTCATTCTTGCTGTCGTGCTGTCGACCGACCGCAAGATGGTTTCCTTCGTGAAGTGAGGCGCGGCTATGTACGAACTGAAAGCGGTCGATAAGAAATTCCCCGGGGTTCACGCGCTCAAGGCCATCGATTTTCACATCAAGCGCGGCGAGATCGTTGGGCTGGTCGGCGAGAACGGTGCCGGCAAGTCAACCTTGATGAAGGTGATCTACGGGGCCTACCAGCCCGATGGCGGTCACATACTGATCAATGGCCAGACCGTGCGCTTCGCCAATCCGCGCCAGGCCATGGAAAAGGGCATCGGCATGGTCTTCCAGGAGCAGTCGCTGATTGCCAACCTGACGGTGATGGAGAACATCTTCCTTGGCTACGAACAGCAGTTCGTTCGCTTCGGTGTCATAAACTGGAAAGCGATGGCGACGGCCGCCAAGGCGCAACTCGCCAAGGTCAAGCTCGATATCGATCCCGCAACCACCACCTCGAAGCTTTCCTTTGCGCAGCGCCAGCTTGTGGAGCTTGCCAAGGTTTTGACCCTTGAAGAACGCGTCGACGGCGATCTGGTTATCCTGCTGGATGAACCGACCTCCGTTCTATCAAAGGAAGAAGTGCAACTGCTGTTCAAGCTCGTGCGCGAACTGGTGACGCGTGCGTCCTTCATTTTCGTCTCCCACCGCATGGACGAGGTGATGGAGCTTTCGGATCGCATCTACGTGATGAAGGACGGTCATGTGGTTGATGTCGTCGAGCGCGGTGCCGCCCATGCCGAGGCAATCCAACACAAGATGGTCGGCCGCAACGTCGACAAGGAATACTATCGCGAGCACCTGCAGAAGCCCTACGACCGTTCGAAGGTTCTGGTCGACATGGACAGGGTCGGACTGCCCGGTCGCACGAAGGATATTTCCCTCAAGCTGCATGCAGGCGAAGTCCTGTGTCTGGTCGGAACGGAGGGGTCTGGCCGCGAGGCGATCCTGCGCATGATCTACGGAATGCTGAGCCCAACCCAGGGGCATCTCCAGATCAAGGGCGGCAAGGTGAAGATCTTCTCGCCGCGCAACGCCGTGAGCCAAGGCGTCGGCTATGTCCCGCGCGAGCGCAAGATCGAGGGCATCGTTGCCGGCATGAACGTCTACGAGAACATGACGCTCTCGCAGATGAGCAAGCATTCTCGCGCCGGCGTGCTGCGGATATCGGAAGAGCGTGCGCTTGCCCGCGACTGGATCAAGAAGCTCTCTATCAAGGCACATTCCGAATTCGCCGATTGCGGAAACCTGTCGGGCGGCAACCAGCAGAAGGTCGTTCTCGCCAAGTGGCGATCGGCAGGATCGGACATCATGCTGCTCGATCATCCGACACGGGGTCTGGATATCGGAGCCAAGGAAGACGTCTACGACATGATCCGCGAAATGAGCAGCGCCGGTGTTGGCATCGTTCTGGTCGCCGACACGCTGGAGGAAGCCATCGGGCTGTCGCACACGATTGTCGTCGTCAAGGACGGCCGCATCCAGAAAAACTTCGACTGCGTGCCGGGGGCGAAGCCCACGCTCTACGATCTCCTGCATTACATGATCTGAGGGAAACATGGACATTCAGCGCCTCAAACCGCATCTTCCCTGGATAACGCTGCTGGTGCTCGTCGCCCTCGTCGGCGTTACCCATCCCGGCTTCCTGAAGCCCGCCAATCTCATGAGCCTGGCGGGTGATATCGTGCCACTGTTTATCATGGCGCTCGGGCTGACCTTCGCCATCTACATCGGCGGCATCGACCTGTCCGCCCAGTCCATGGCCAACATGGTCACCGTCATTGCCTCGGTCTATCTCGCCTCGATGGGCGCCTGGGTAGCCGTTGCCTGCGTTGCGGCCGGCTTTCTGCTTGGCACATTGTCTGGGTACATCACGACCCGGCTCTACGTTCCATCGTTCATCTCCACGCTTGCCGTCGGCGGTGTGGCATTCTCGGTCGCGCAGTGGCTTTCCGGCCAGCGCGCCCTCAATATGGACGCGACCCAACGGAACGAGACCTTCGGCTGGATGATCGGGCGCACCTGGGGCGTGCCGAACGAGCTGTTGATCTCGGCAGTGCTGCTCGGCATCTGCCTGTTCATCGAGCGCCGCACGACCCTCGGTCGGGCGCTGAAGGCCGTCGGTGCCGGCGAGCTTGCGGCGGCAGCCTCCGGGCTCAATGTGGCACGCTACAAGATCCTTGCCTTTGCGATATCGGGGGCTCTCGCGGCCGTTGCCGGGCTGCTCTTTGCCGTTAAGCTCTCGGGCGGCGCGCCGACGATTGCAAACGGGTTCCTTCTGCCGGCGATCGTTGCCGTTCTGGTCGGTGGTACACCTTTGACCGGGGGCGTCGGAGGTGTCCTCAACACGGTCATCGGAACTCTGATCGTTGCCGTCATCCGCGCCTCGATGCTCTATTTCGAGATAGACGCGACACAGCAGCAGATGGTTTTCGGCATCGTCCTGATTGTCGCGATCGCGCTCACGATCGATCGCGCCAAGCTGCGGACGGTGAAATAGGAGGCGGTGATGGGCAAGATGCAAGCCGCCGTTCTGCTCGAACCGCGTCGTTTCGAGATCATGGCGGTCGAGGTTCCGTCGATCGGCCCCGACGATGCACTCATCCGTGTGACGCGGACAGGCATATGCGGAACCGACGTCCATATCTTCAACGGCCATTATGCCGCCGACCGCCTGCCGCTCGTGCCCGGCCATGAGTTCTGCGGTACGGTTGCTGACCTTGGCACAAGCGTACGCCATCTGCAGCATGACATGCGGGTGGTCGTGGACATCAATATCGGCTGTGGCACCTGCTACTGGTGCCGCCGCAACGAGGTGCTCAACTGCGCCGAGGTCGCGCAGGTCGGCATTGGCCGCGATGGTGCCTTTGCCGAATACGTCGCCGTCCCGGCGCGTCTCGTCATACCGGTTCCAGAGACCGTGCCCGATGCCGTTCTTGCCTTGACCGAGCCGGTCGCATGCGTTGTGCGCGCGGCGCGCAAGGCGCAGGCGACATTCGGACAATCGGTCGTCGTTTTCGGGGCGGGCCCGATCGGCAATCTGCATGTCCAGATGATGCGCCTGGTGGGCGCTGCTCCGATCATCGTCGCCGACCTGTCGCCAGACCGCTGCCGAATGGCGCTGGAGGCGGGAGCGGATGCGACGGTGTCGGACCCCTCGGCCCTCAAGGCGACGGTGCTGGCCATGACCGATGGGCGGGGCGCCGATATCGTCATTGAAAGCGTTGGAAGCAAAGCTCTCTATGGCCAGGCGTTCGATCTCGCCCGTCGCGGCGGCCATGTCGCCTTTTTCGGCATCACTGCTCCGGGCGAAACCGTGCCCGTCGATATCCTGAAGACAGTGCTCGAAGAGCGGAGCCTGAAGGGTTCGGTCGCCGGCATGGGCGAGGATATGCATGACGCGTTGACGTTGCTTGCTCATCGGCGGTTCGAGACGAAGAATTTCACCGGCGCCGACTATCCGTTGGAGCGGATCCAGGAGGCCTTCGATACGCTTGCGGATCGGCCCCATCACCTCAAGACCCAGATTGTGATGGCATGATCGCGCGGGCGTTGCTAGATCGCGCATAACTGTTCAGTTACTAATCCATCGCGTGATGGATACGGAAATTTCAGAGTGGAGGTATCCCATGGACCAAGTCAAAAACTACCTTCTGCCGCCCACGGCCCCGCGTGAATTCGGCTTCTTCGTGGATGGGCGGTGGCATGAGGGTCGCGAACAGTTCGAGCGCCTGTCGCCCGGCCATGGCATTGCTGTCACGCGCACGGCGAAATGCACGCCGGAGGATTTGAACGCAGCGGTGGCCGCAGCTCGCCGGGCTTTTGAGGATCGCCGGTGGTCCGGCCTTTCGGGTGCGGCTCGTGGTTCCGTGCTGCTGCGGGTGGCGGAGATTCTGCGCCGCCGCCGGGATGAGATTGCCTTTTTCGAGACACTGGAGAATGGCAAGCCGATTGCCCAGGCGCGCGGAGAGATCGATCATTGCATCGCCTGCTTCGAAGTCGGGGCGGGTGCTGCGCGTCTGTTGCACGGCGACAGCTACAACTCGCTCGGCGACGGCCTGTTCGGCATGGTTCTTCGTGAACCGATCGGCGTGGTCGGGCTCATCACGCCCTGGAACTTTCCATTCCTCATCCTTTGCGAACGCGTGCCCTTCATCCTTGCGTCAGGGTGTACGATGGTGGTCAAGCCTTCCGAAGTGACATCCGCAACCACGCTTATTCTCGCAGACGTCCTGGCCGAGGCCGGATTACCCGACGGCGTCTACAACGTCATCACCGGCTCGGGCCGCACCATCGGCCAGGCTTTGACAGAACATCCTGACGTCGACATGCTGTCCTTCACCGGCTCTACCGCGGTCGGGCGCTCTTGCGTTCACGCGGCCGCAGACAGCAACTTCAAGAAGCTTGGGCTGGAACTGGGCGGCAAGAACCCGATCATCGTCTTTGCGGATTCGGATCTTGAAGATGCGGCGGACGGCGCGGCTTTCGGCATCAGCTTCAACACGGGGCAATGCTGCGTCTCGTCCTCGCGGCTCATCGTCGAATCCTCGGTAGCTACGAAATTCGAGAGGCTTCTTGCCGAAAAGATGGCGCGTATACGCGTCGGCGACCCCCTCGACGAGACGACCCAGGTCGGAGCCATCACCACCGATCAGCAGAACAAGACCATTCTGGACTACATCGCCAAGGGCAAGGCGGAAGGCGCACAGCTCGTTGCCGGCGGCCAGGCCATCGATCTCGGCAAGGGCCAATACATCGCGCCGACGCTGTTCACCGGAGTTTCGCCCGACATGGCGATCGCGCGCGACGAAATCTTCGGACCGGTTCTCTGCTCGATGTCGTTCGATACGATCGAACAGGCGATCGAGCTTGCCAACGACACCGTCTATGGTCTCGCCGCCAGTGTGTGGACCAAGAACATCGACAAGGCGTTGACGGTGACCCGCCGCGTTCGCGCCGGTCGTTTCTGGGTCAATACGATCATGGCGGGCGGGCCGGAAATGCCGTTGGGTGGCTTCAAGCAGTCCGGATGGGGGCGCGAGGCCGGCACCTATGGCGTGGAAGAGTACACCCAGGTCAAATCCGTTCACGTCGAGATCGGCAAACGCTCGCACTGGATCGCATGATGGCGCAAGGATTTGACTATGTGATCGTCGGAGGCGGCTCGTCGGGCTGCGTGCTGGCTGCCCGCCTTTCGGAAAATCCGGCAACAAGGGTGTGCCTCATCGAGGCCGGCGGTCGCGACAGTCATCCGCTGATCCATATGCCTGTCGGTTTTGCCAAGATGACCTCGGGCCCGATGACCTGGGGTCTGACCACGGCGCCACAGAGACACGCCAACAACCGTGAAATCCCCTACGCCCAGGCAAAGGTACTCGGCGGCGGGTCCTCCATCAACGCCGAGGTGTTCACGCGCGGCCACCCGAGCGATTACGACCGCTGGGTGGAAGAGGGGGCGGAAGGCTGGGGTTTCAAGGATATCCAGAAGTACTTCCTGCGGTCCGAGGGCAACACCATCCTCTCGGGACAATGGCACGGAACCGACGGGCCGCTCGGCGTTTCGAACATCGCCAATCCGCAGGCGCTGACGCGGGCCTTCGTCCAAAGCTGCCAGGAGTTCGGGATTCCGTACAATCCGGATTTCAACGGCCCCGTTCAGGAGGGCACTGGGGTTTACCAGACGACGACGCGCAACAGTCGGCGCTGTTCGGCGGCCGTCGGATATCTGCGCCCGGCGCTCAAGCGCAAGAACCTGACGCTGGTTACCGGCGCGCTGGTGCTTCGGGTGGTTTTCGAAGGGCGACGCGCCGTGGGCGTGGAGTATACGGCGGGCGGCGCCTCCAAAATTATTCGCGCCGACAGTGAAGTCATCGTGACCTCCGGCGCCATCGGCACACCCAAATTGATGATGCTTTCCGGCGTCGGCCCGGCCACGGCCTTGCGCGGCCATGGTATCGACGTCGTCCAGGATATGCCCGGTGTCGGCGAGAACCTGCACGATCACTTCGGCGTTGATATTGTTGCCGAACTCAAGGGGCACGACAGTCTCGATAAGTACAACAGGCCGCATTGGATGCTTTGGGCCGGCCTGGAATATGCGTTGTTCAAGTCCGGCCCGGTTGCATCCAATGTCGTCGAGGGCGGGGCATTCTGGTACGCCGACAAGGCGAGCCCCTATCCCGATCTTCAGTTCCATTTTCTGGCGGGAGCGGGCGCGGAAGCCGGCGTGCCGAGTGTTCCGAAGGGTGCCTCCGGCATTACGTTGAACTCGTATACGGTGCGTCCAAAATCGCGCGGTTCTGTTGCCTTGCGCTCCGCCGACCCGCGCGCGCTTCCGATCGTAGACCCAAACTTCCTGGGCAATCCCGACGACCTGCGGATCTCCGTCGAAGGGATCAAAATCAGTCGGGAAATTTTCGCCCAACCCGCGTTGCAGAAGTATATCAAGACCGTGCGTTTTCCCGACCGGAACGTCCTCACGACCGCCGATTTCGAGGCCTATGCGCGCCAGTATGGGCGCACGTCCTATCATCCCACATGCACCTGCAAAATGGGGCGAGACGATATGTCGGTGGTGGATGCCAAGCTGCGCGTTCACGGTCTCGATGGACTGCGCATTTGCGATAGTTCCGTCATGCCGAGCCTGGTCGGCTCCAACACGAATGCGGCCTCGATCATGATCGGTGAAAAAGCCGCCGATCTGATCCGCGGCAACGCTTGAGGCATTCTTTCAGCTGAGATGTGTGGGCGGCCTGACGGCCGCCCTTTCCGTCAGTCCCAGTCAGGAACCCACGGCAACATGCCCGGATTGATGATGCGATAGCCGATGTGGTTCAGCGTATCGATGCGGTCCATGTCAACCGAGGACAGCGTAAAGTCGATGATCTCGAAATTGGCCCGGATGTTCTCTGGCTTGGTGGACATAGTGTTGAGCGGCACGCCTTTCTGCAGGATCCACCGCAACGCCACCTGCGCTGCGGATTTTCCATAGGTTGCGCCGATCTCCCCGAAGACCGCGTGCTTGAAGACTTCGCCGCGGGCGACCGAAGCGTAGGACGAGAGCGGAATTCCCGTCTCTGTTGCGGCGCTCAGAAGCGCCCGCTGATCAAGCAGCGGATGAAACTCCACCTGGTTGGTCACGAGCGGGACGTCCGAAATCGCTTTGGCTTCGCGCATCATCCGGGCGGTATAGTTGGAGACGCCGATATTGCGCGCCATCCCGGCGGCATGCGCCTTTTGCAGGAGGCGCAAGGACGGCGCGACGTCCCCGCCGACCGGTGGCCAGTGCAGGAGTAGGACATCCAACTGGTCGATCTTGAGTGCCTTCAGGCTCGCATCCACCGAGGGGAGGAACTGAGCTTCGGCGTAGTTGTCGGGATGGACCTTGGACGTGATGCAGAGCTCGTCGCGCGCAACGCCGCTCTCGAGAAGCGCCCCTCCCGTGTCGGCCTCGTTGCCGTACATCTGTGCGGTGTCGAATGCCCTATAGCCAACCTCGAGCGCGGTCTCGATCGCAGCTTTCAATTCACCCGCCTTGAGCGGATAGGTGCCGAAGCCCCGTTGATGGCATTTTTCGAAATAGATGTTCATCGCTCCTCCTTCGCGTTTTGCGACTTTCCGCCGGTGTGGGCCATAGCGCAAATTGCCCTTGCCTGCCTCTTGCTGTCGTGTTTAATGTATAACTGGTTAGTTACTTAGTGCAACGGGAAAAGGAGTGTGCAGCAATGTCGAAGGTGAAAACCGCAGCGGAAGCCGCCGGGTTGGTTAAGGACGGCGCCGTGCTTGCGGTTAACTCCTCTTCGGGGCTTTGCTGCCCCGATGCGGTCCTCAAGGCGCTGGGAGAGCGGTTCGAGCAGGACGGGCATCCCAGGGCATTGACGTCCGTGCACCCCATCGCTGCCGGCGACTTCTTCGGCACCAAAGGTGTCGACCACATCGCAAAGCCGGGCATGCTCTCCAGAATCATTGGAGGATCCTACCCATCCGGACCGAGCAACGCTGAACCGCCTCTCATCTGGCAGATGATCCTGAAGGAGGAAGTTGCAGCCTGGAATGTGCCGTCGGGAATTGTCTTCGACATGTTGCGTGAGGGTGCGGCGAAGCGGCCGGGCGTGTTGACCAAGGTTGGGATGGAGACATTTGTCGATCCGGATCAGGAAGGCTGTGCGATGAACGCGACCGCCCGCAGCGCACCGATGGTGAGCCGAGTGGAATTTGCAGGCGAGGAATGGCTGCACTTTCCGGCAATCCATCCCGATGTCGCCATAATCCGGGCGACGACGGCCGATGAGAATGGCAATCTGACATTCGAGCAGGAAGGCGCGACGCTCGGTGCGATGGAGATGGCCCTGGCGGCGCGAAACTCCGGCGGACTGGTGATCGCCCAGGTGCGTAGGGTTGCTGCGACAGGGACGTTGCGGCCACACGACGTTCGCGTTCCCGGCATCCTCGTCGACGTCATCGTCGAAGCTCCCGATCAGCTGCAAACGACGGCGACACCATACGACCCCGCGATATCAGGTGAACTGTTTCGCCCTCTGCACACGTTCCGGACCCCGGCTCTGGACGTGGGCAAGGTTATCGCGCGTCGCGTCGCACAGGAACTGCAAGCGGGTTGGGCGGTCAATATCGGTTTCGGCATCTCGGCCAACGTGCCGCGTGTCCTCATCGAGGAAGGGCATCACGGCAAGATCACCTGGGTCATCGAACAGGGCGCTGTCGGCGGCGTTCCTCTGCTCGATTTCAAGTTCGGCTGTGCCGCCAATGCCGAGGCCTTCGTCGCATCGCCGCATCAGTTCTGCTATTTCCAGGCCGGCGGTTTTGACTGCTCGCTGCTTTCTTTCCTCGAAATCGACGCCGAAGGCTCCGTAAATGTCAGCCGATTGGCCGCCACACCGCACCGCACTGCCGGTGCCGGCGGTTTTGTCGACATCACGGCACGTGCTAGGAAGATCGTCTTCTCTGGAAATTTCAACGCCGGCGCCAAGATGCGTCTCGAGGATGGGCGCTTGGTCATCGACAAGGAGGGAAGGGTTTCCAAGATTGTGCCCAAGGTCGATCAGGTCAGCTTTTCAGGCAGGCGCGCTCGTGCCCAGGGTCAGGACATCACCTATGTCACGGAACGCTGCGTCATGCGGCTGGAGGCCGACGGATTGGTTATCACCGAGATCGCACCCGGCATCGACCTGCAGCGCGATATCCAGGATCAGGCGACAACGCCACTGCGTGTCTCCGACGCGCTGAAGATCATGGACGACGCGCTGTTTCGCGCTCCGGTGATGGGGCTGGCGCTGTGATCGACCCGCGGCTGGACCTCGCAATTTCCGGGGACGTCGCCTGGCTGACGATCCGGCGACCAGAGAAACTGAACGCGTTCGATGCCGACATGGTCGACGCCCTGGTGCCGATCTGTCGCGCGATAGAGCGATCTCCCGCGCGCGTTGCGATCCTGACGGGCGAGGGACCCCGATCATTCTGCGCAGGCGGTGATATCGATGCGTGGAGCAGAGCGTCGCCGAAGGCATTTGCGCGCCACTGGGTGCGCGATGGCCATGCTGCCTTCGATGCACTCGCACGCCTTTGCGTGCCTTTGATCGCAGTCCTGAATGGACACACGCTGGGCGGTGGGCTGGAATTGGCCGCCTGTGCTGATCTACGGATCGCCGAAGCCCATGTGCGCATCGGTCAACCGGAACCGGGTCTGGGCATCATCCCCGGCTGGTCAGGCACGCAGCGTGTGGCGCGCCGCTTCGGCGCCCAGATTGTGCGGCGCATGGCGCTCTTCGGCGAGGTCTATACGGCGCAAGAAGCCCATGACCTCGGCCTGGTCGACCAGGTGGTTGCGACTGGCGAGGGCCTGGCTGCGGCCGAGAAAGCCGCGGCACGGGTGATCGGTCGCTCGGGTCGGGCGGTCGAACTGACCAAGATGCTGATCAATGTGGCCGAAGGCGAGGAAAGCGAGCGGGTCGTCGAAAGCTTCGCTGGCGAGATCGCCGCTGGTTCTGAAGAGTTGCAGGAAGGTCTGACGGCCTTTCGAGAGAAACGTCCGGCGCGCTTTGCGCAAAAGCTGCAGCCTTGATCGCTGGACCCGGTCTTGCTGCTGGGCGACCCTCTATGTCGAAATCTAGATGCGGAACTGTTGATCGTGATGGATGAGATTTATGACGTCTGAGGACCGGAAACTGCTGAGCGACCTGTTCAAGGTCGCCGTGAAAGCCGCCGATCCGGAAACAGCGCTTCGCGCGCATCTTCCTTCACGCCCGCGCGGCCGTACGATCGTGATCGGCGCCGGCAAGGGAGCGGCGCAATTGGCCGCGGCATTCGAGCGTTTATGGGATGCGCCGGTCGAAGGGGTCGTCGTCACGCGATACGGCTACGGCGTGCCATGTGAGCGGATCCGCGTTGTCGAAGCCGCTCATCCGGTGCCTGACCTTGCTGGCCTCCAGGCCTCCCGCCTGCTTTTCCAAGCAGTCGAGGGACTGACGGCGGACGATCTGGTCGTTGCCCTTGTCTGTGGCGGCGGATCGGCGCTTCTTCCATGCCCGCCTGGGGCTTTGACGCTCGATGACGAAGTGGCGCTGAACCGCGCCCTGCTTTCAAGCGGCGCGCCGATTTCGGTGATGAACGCCATCCGAAAGCAGGTGTCGGGCATCAAAGGGGGACGTCTTGCCGCCGCGTGCCATCCTGCGAAAATCGTCAGTTTGGTTGTCTCCGACGTGCCGGGCGACGACCCGGCGCAGGTTGCATCGGGGCCCACGATACCCGATGCCGCCGACCGCGCCCATGCGTGCGCGATGGTGGATGCCTGGCGCATCGTCATCCCGCCGACAGTTGCCGATTGGCTTGCCGGCGATGAGGGTCTCGCGCCGTCTCCGCAGGACCCTGTTTTTGCAGAACATGAAGTGCACGTGATCGCTTCGGCACGGCTCTCTCTCGAAGCTGCAGCGATGCAAGCGCAGGCCGACGGGATCCCGACGGTCATCCTGTCGGACGCAATCGAAGGCGAGGCCCGGGACGTCGCCCGGGTCCACGCGGCAATCGCGCGCGAGGTTGCCCTGCGCGACAGGCCTTTTGCCCGACCGGTGCTGATCCTGTCCGGTGGCGAAACCACCGTTACGCTTCGCGGAGACGGAAAGGGTGGACGCAATACCGAATTCCTCCTGTCCCTGGCGCTCGCGGCCGACGGCGTACCATTCACGGCCATTGCCGGCGACACCGATGGCATCGACGGTTCGGAGGATAATGCCGGCGCCTTTGCCGACGGACAGAGCGCAGGTCGGCTGCGTGCGCTTGGACTTGACCCCCTGGCTTTGCTTTCCGCCAATGACGCCTGGACGGCATTCGACCGTCTGGGGGATCTGTTTGTGCCTGGACCGACCGGAACGAACGTCAACGATTTCCGTGCCATCCTGATAAGGTGAACCTGGAGGCTCTTGCGACGTTGCTAGCCTCCGACCACGAACGCAATTCACCGAAGAGGCTGGGTGCGGCCTCTTCGGCGAGCACATCGAACTAGCCGGCGGCCGGCGTCGGCGCATCCTCGCGCAAAAGCCCCTTGGCTTTCAGATCAACCCAGAAGGCGGAGGGGATGGGATGAGCAAACCAGGCGAGGTTCTGGTTCAACTGCTCAACCGTCCGAGTGCCAGCCATGAACGACGGCACGGCCGGATGCGCCACCACGAACTGCAGCGCTGCCGCGGCGAGCGGTACGTTATGGTCTCTGCAGACCGCCTCGATCTTGCCAACCTTGTCGAGGATCTCCGGCGATGCAGGTGCGTAGTTATATTTCGCCCCTTCTTTTGCCCCAGTCGCCAGAATGCCTGAATTAAACCCTCCGCCGACGATAACTGCGGCGCCTCGCTCCTCGCACAGGGGCAGGAACGTATCGAGCGCATCCTGCTCGAGAAGGGTGTAGCGGCCGGCGAGAAGGAAGCAGTCGAAATCCCTCTGCTTCAGGGCCTCAAGGCAAACCTCCCATTCATTGACGCCGACGCCGATCGCCTTGACCGTCCCCTCATCCCTAAGCCTTTCAAGCGCGCGCCATGCTCCATCCATCGCTTGGCTGAAAACCTCCGGCTGATCCTTGCCACGTGTGAAGACGTCGATGTCATGGATGAAGCAGATGTCCATCCTTTCAAGCCCCATGCGCTGAAGGCTGTCTTCGAAGGCCCGCATCGTGCCGTCATAGCTGTAGTCGAAATCCATCGTGAAGGGAGCGGCGTCCACCCAGGGCGTGAAGTCGATCGTCTCGCGCCTTGCCGGCTTCAGCCGGCGACCGACCTTGGAGGAAAGAACGAACTCGTCCCTGTTCTTCCAGCGCAGGCTGTGACCCGTGCGCAATTCGGCAAGCCCATGACCGTACATCGGTGCGGTATCGTAAAACCGCACGCCGGAGTTCCACGCGGTGTCGAACATTGCCTCGGCTGTCGGTTCGTCGATCGGGCGAAAGATGTTGCCAAGCGGCGCCGTTCCGAAGCCGAACGTGGTCACGTCGATGTCAACGCGGCCGAGTTTGCGCTTTTTGCTGGGGTGCATGCTGATCCTCCTTAAGTAACCAATTGGTGAATTGTAGGCATGCCCGCAAGGCCGCGCAAGCCGGATGATGCACCCACCCGATTTTTTCTGGCTTGACGGAAAGGAGGTTGCGGACGTATGTAACTAGATAGTTACTACAAGTGGGATGGAGATCATGTATCTGACCGAAACGCAGGACCAGGTGCGCGAAATGGCGCGCGCCTTTGCTGATGAAGTCATCCGGCCGTTGGCAGAGGAGCTTGATCGGGAGGAGCGCTTCCCGGCCGACCTCTATGATGAGATGGGCAAGCTCGGACTGTTTGGGGTTGGTGTTCCCGAGGCGCTCGGCGGGCCGGGTTTCGACACCTTGACCTATGCCGTGGTGATGGAGGAGCTCAGTCGCGGCTATGCTTCGGTCGCCGACCAATGCGGCCTGATCGAACTCATCTCCACACTGTTGGTGCGCCATGGGACGCCGAACCAACAGAGGATGCTGCCCGCCGTTTTGAGCATGCGAACGAAAGTCGCCTACTGCATCACCGAGCCGGAGGCCGGCACGGATGTTTCGGGCATTCGCACCACGGCGACGCGCGACGGAGACGGCTGGCGTCTTAGCGGCGGCAAGATCTGGATCCACAATGCGCCAGTCGCAGATGTCGGCTTCGTGCTCGCGAGAACCGACAAGGAAGCCGGCAATCGCGGCATGTCGATCTTCATCGTCGATCTGCACGCTGCCGGTGTCGAGAGGGGGCCGAAGGAACACAAGATGGGTCAGCGGGCAAGCCAGGTCGGGGCGCTGACGTTCACGGATGTGCGTCTTCCGGCAGATGCGCTGCTGGGCGAGCCAGGCCGTGGTTTTCATATGATGATGTCGGTTCTCGACAAGGGACGTGTCGGCATCGCAGCGCTGGCGGTCGGTATTGCACAAGCCGGTCTTGAGGCTGCCGTCGACTACGCCGGCACCCGCAAACAGTTCGGCAAGTCCATAGCCGACTTCCAGGGCGTCCAGTGGCTCTTGGCGGACATGGCAAAGGATATTGAGGCGGCGCGGCTGCTCGTTCATTCGGCCGCATCCAAGATCGATGCCGGCGCGGACGCCACCAAGGCGTGCTCGATTGCCAAATGCTTTGCCGGCGATATGGCCGTCCAGCGGACTGCCGACGCGGTGCAGGTGTTTGGTGGCTCGGGCTATATCCGTGGCTTCGAGGTCGAGCGCCTGTATCGCGATGCGAAGATCACTCAGATCTACGAGGGCACCAATCAGATCCAGCGCATGATCATCGCGCGCGAGCTTCTGAAGAAGGGAGCACGGGCATGACCGCACCCGATATGCGCCCGGTGGCGCTGGTTACCGGCTCGTCGCGCGGTATCGGCCTGGCAGCGGCGGAGGCATTGGCGAAGGAGGGGTTCGCAGTTGCTGTCAACGGTCGTGGCGATGATCGCGAACTCGCCGCAGCGGTTGCTCGCGTCGCCGTGCACGGCAATCCCGTGATGGCCGCGCCCTTCGACGTCACCGACATTGCGACCCACGAGACGGTACTGGCAAATATCGAGGCGCAACTCGGTCCTTTGACGACTCTGGTCAACAACGCAGGCGTCGGGGTCCTGCAGCGCGGCGACCTGCTGGATGTTTCGGAGGCGAGCTGGGATCGTTGCATCGACGTCAATGCGAAAGCCATGTTCTTCCTCAGTCAGGCCTTTGCTCGTCGGCTATTGTCTCGTCAACGGTCCCGTATGTTTCATTCGATCGTCAATGTGACATCGTCGAACGCGGTTGCAGTCGCCATTCAACGCTCGGAGTATTGCGCCTCGAAATCCGCAGCGGCGATGATCTCCAAGACGCTCGCCGTGAGGCTCGGGCCCGAGAATATTGCCGTTTACGACGTGCAGCCCGGACTGATTGCCACCGACATGACGGCTCCAGTCATCGATACCTACCGTGAGCGAGCCGAGGAAGGCCTGACGCTGTTTCCGCGCCTCGGCCAACCCGAAGAGATGGGTGCGATCATAGCATCGCTGGCGATCGGAAAGTTTCCCTACACAACCGGACAGGTGATTTCGGCGGACGCCGGGATGCTGGTTCCCCGCTTCTGAGGTTCATCATGAAGATTGCGCTTCCCGATACCAATGGCAGGCTGACCGACTACTCGCTGACAGGTCGTGCAATCGCGCAGGCTGTGCTCGGCGAAAATCCCGCCCGGGTGGTCTATTCCGCCGCGCATGTGGTCGCCGATCCCTTCACCGGCAACGACCCGACGGGACGCGCGACCATCGACTGGGAAAAAACCATGGCGTTTCGCCGATATCTCGCCGGTCTCGGTCTTGGGATCGCCGAAGCCATGGATACCGCCCAACGCGGGATGGGGTTGGACTGGCCCGGTGCACTGGAACTGATTCGGCGCACGAAGGCCGAAATACCGGATGCCCTTGTCGCAAACGGTTGCGGCACGGACCATCTGGATCCGGCAACGTCCCATACGCTTGACGAGGTAAGGCGGGCCTATCTCGAGCAGCTCGAGGCGATCCAGAAGGTTGGCGGACGCATCATCCTGATGGCATCGCGGGCCTTGGTGAGGGCGGCCAAGACACCCGAAGACTATATCAAGGTCTATTCCGATGTGCTCACCGCCTGCGACCAGCCCGTCATCCTTCATTGGCTGGGCGAGATGTTCGACCCGCAGCTTGCCGGTTACTGGGGATCGAAGGATTTCAAGCAGGCGATGCCGATCGCGCTTGCAGTTATCAAGGAGAATGCATCAAAGGTCGATGGCATCAAGATTTCGCTTCTCGACAAGCAGAAGGAGATCGACATGCGTCGGCTCCTGCCGACCGGCGTGAAGATGTACACGGGAGACGACTTCAACTACCCCGAACTGATCGAAGGCGACGCCGAGGGTTTTTCCCATGCGCTGCTGGGCATATTCGATCCGCTCGCACCCGCTGCAGCGTTTGCGGTAAGGAAACTGGGCGACGGCGACACTGCCGCATTTCGCGCCACGCTGGATCCGACGGTGCCATTGGCGCGGCTGATCTTTCGCGCACCGACGCAGTACTACAAGACGGGTGTCGTCTTTCTCGCCTGGCTCAATGGCTTCCAGGATCACTTCATTATGTTGAACAGCGCGCAGGCGATGCGGCCCTTGCCCTACTTCACCGAGGTCTTCCGGCTGGCTGACGCGTGCGGCCTGCTGCGCGAACCCGAACTGGCCGTCAGCCGGATGAAGCGCATGTTGGCATTTTACGGGGGCTGAGATGAGGGACTTCACCAGTGATCACAGGGCGTTGGCTCTCAACACGGCAAGCCTTGGCCACAATCTCGAGGGGTTTGGCGCCGGATGGTCTGCGGAGCAAGTCATCGACGCCTGCGCCGAGCGCGGCTTCGGCGCCGTCGTCTTTTGGCGCCGCGAGATAGGGGCGCGGGCAGTCGAGATCGGAGAACGCGTTCGTTCTGCGGGTATGACGGTGGCGGGCCTCTGTAGAACGCCTTTTCTCGTTGGTCCTCAGGCAGCTGACGCGCGCACCGTCATGGATGACTTCAAGGCGTCGATCGACATGGCGGCAGCTCTGCGCGCCAAGGTTCTGACCATCGTCGTTGGCGGCGTCGAGCCAGGCAAGAAGGGTGTCGAGGAAAGTCTCAAGATCGTCGTTGAACGTGTCGCCGAGGTCGCACCCTACGCTGCAGCACACGATGTCAAGCTGGCGCTGGAGCCACTCAATCCGGTCTATGCTGGCAACCGCTCCTGTCTGACGACGCTGCGTGACGCGATCGATCTTTGCGACCTGATTGCTGCGCCGAACGTCGGTGTTGCCGTGGACGTCTATCACGTCTGGTGGGACACGGACGTTGCCGCTCAATTGCAGCGGGCCGGGGCAGACCGCATCTTCGGATTTCATCTCTGCGACTGGCTTGCCGACACTACTGACGTTCTTCTCGATCGCGGGATGATGGGCGACGGCGTTGCTGACCTCAGGGCGCTGCGCCAAGCGGTAGAAGGGGCGGGGTATTCGGGTCCCTGCGAGGTGGAGATTTTTTCGGCGAACAATTGGTGGAAACGTGATCCCGGCGAGGTGCTCGACGTGATGGTCGAGCGCTTCCGGAGTGTCTGCTGACGACGAAGGGCATGACCATGAAAATTCTCGTAACGGTTAAGCGGGTGGTTGACTACAACGTCAAGATCCGGGTGAAGGCGGACGGCTCGGGTGTCGAGCTGGCGAATGTGAAGATGTCGATGAACCCGTTCGA